>JAAYIE010000077.1 GCA_012744275.1 Desulfobulbaceae bacterium | reverse complement strand
AGAAACACGGCATGGTGGCCAGTGCCACCGGCACAGATACAGACGATGGGAAGGTCAAGCCTGTTCGCCAGCTTGATCCAAAGCGGAAACGTCTGCGGGCTGACAAGCAAAGCGTCCAGCACCTGGTAGACCAGGAAGATGTTGACGCCCTGGTTGCATTGTATCTGGATGACCGCAAAACCCTGCGCTTTTTTCAGCGCATGCTCTATGCTCCGGGTCCAGCGCAGCGTTATAAATATGCCTGGATACTTGGTCAGGTTTGCGGCGAAGGGGCTGCCCTTGAACCGGGGCCAACCGCAGATCTTCTGCATCGTCTTTTTGAAGCTTGTGCTGATTCCGCCGCGTCATCATGGGGCATGGTCGAGGGAATTGGCGCCATCATCGCCAATAGGCCCGACATTTACGGTGCCTTTACCCGCCACCTTTTTGCCTACATGGGCGATCCAGGTACACGAGAAGCGGTTTTATGGGGCCTTGCGGAGATTGCTGCTGCCCGGCCGGACTTGATTCGCTCCTTACCCTTTTACTCGCTTTTTCCGGTACTGACCCATGAGAACCCGGTTTTTCGGGCACTCACCCTGCGTTTATTGGGGCGGATACAGGCAAAGGAAGCAGCTATGCAGATCATGGGGCTCACCCACGATGCCACGCCGGTCACCATCCCTGACCGGGGCAGGCTGTGCAGCACCACAGTGGCTGCCCTGGCCGCCGAAGCCCTCCAACTTATTCATCAGGAAGAAGAGCATGTCGACAAACCCACTGCAACCCCTTAATAGTTTAGGCCCTATGCCACCACAAGCAAATGACGGGGCCGGCAGCGATGATAGTCCGGCCCGAAAGGACTATCTTGAAGCCCGTAAATTCATGGACAAGGGAGAGTATGTGCAGGCCGCCATGGCCTTTCACAATGCCCTGCGCGGCTTTGAAGAACAGGGCGACCGAATTGGCGTGGCCAATGCCTCCGACCGGTTGGGTGATGCCTGTCTGGCACGGGAGGAATACGCCATGGCCATGGCCAATTTTGAACGAGCCCATGTTATTTGCGTAGAGGAGGAGGATAGCTTTTCACAGCTTTCGCTGAACAAAAAGATGGTGCACTGCTGCCGTAAACTCGGGCAACAGGACCGAGCGCTCGCGCTTCTGGATGATATGCTGGAGCACTATCAGCTCAACCGCAATCCCAAGGGAGCGGTGGAAACTCTGGAAATCCTGGCGGATGTATATATGGAGCAGGGGGAAAATCTGAAAGCTGCTGACGCCTATCGCTCAGCAGCTGGCATCCATGCCCACTTCAAACATGCCCGCCGCGCAGAAGAGCTTAGGCAGCGTGCTCAAGAGGTGGAACAGGGACAGGAGCGGTAAATGTTTACCGGCATTGTCCAGGGCTTGGGTACCGTGCTTGAACGCCACCCCTCGGGTGGCGGGGCGGTGCTGACCGTGGTTCCGGACTTTAGTCTGGATCAGCCGCAGGAAGGGGAATCTATTGCCGTGGACGGTGTCTGCCTGACAGCGCGTAACCTCAGCCCAAACCGTTTTTGTGCGGATGTTTCCCCTGAAACGCTGCAGCGCAGCAGCTTGGGGCGTTTGCGCGCCGGTTCGAGGGTCAATCTTGAGCGGGCCTTGCGCTTGGCCGATCGTTTGGGTGGACATCTGGTGAGTGGCCATGTCGATTGCATGGGCCGAGTAGTGAAGCGGCAGGGTCTGGGGGATTTCACCATTTTTACATTTTCCATGGAAGCGCAGCTGGGCAGGTATGTGGTGGAAAAGGGATCTGTTGCCATCAGTGGCGTCAGTCTGACGGTGAACAGTTGTGCTGAGACTTCATTTTCTGTCTCTATCATTCCCCACACCCTGCAGGAAACCACGCTGGGGCTTTTGGCTGTCGGCGATGCAGTGAATATCGAGGTGGACATCATCGGTAAATACGTTGAAAAACTCTTGGGCGGCAATTCTTCCCCGTCCACCAGGCAGACCCTGGATTCTGCTTTTCTGGCCCGGCATGGGTTTATGTAGTTTTTTGTAATTTTTCAAGCTTGAAGCGTTGAGTTTCGAGGTGACACGAGGCGAGATTATGGGGGTAAGCAGTATTGAATCAGTAGTCGAGGACATCAAAGCCGGCAAAATGGTGATCCTGGTGGATGATGAAGACCGGGAGAACGAGGGTGATCTCTGCATGGCGGCTGAGATGGTTACGCCTGAAGCCATCAACTTCATGGCCCGCTATGGTCGCGGGCTGATTTGCCTGGCCCTGAGTCCGGATATTGTCCAGCAGCTTGATTTGCCCATGATGGTGAGCAACAACCAGTCACCCTACGGTACCGGTTTTACCATCAGCATTGAGGCTCGCACCGGCGTTAGTACCGGTATCTCAGCGGCGGATCGTGCCCGTACCATTGCCGCTGCGGTGCATCCGGCGGCCACTCCGCGGGATATTATCAGCCCGGGCCATATTTTCCCTTTGCGGGCCAAGGCAGGCGGGGTGCTGGTGCGCACCGGTCAAACCGAGGGTTCGGTGGATCTGGCTCGTATAGCCGGTCTGCGCACGGCCGGCATTATCTGCGAGATCATGAAAGATGATGGCACCATGGCACGTATGCCGGATCTGGAGCAGTTTGCCCAGGAACATGATCTGAAGATTGCGACCATTGCTGACCTGGTTGCCTATCGCCTGTGCAAGGATGTGCTGGTACGGCGGGCAGCGGAGGCACGGCTGCCCACGGAACATGCTGGCGAATTCCGGGTGATTGCCTATCAAAACGACATTGACCACTGCGAACATGTGGCCTTGGTTATGGGCGACATCGCCCCGAACGAACCTGTAATGGTTCGGGTTCATTCGGAATGCCTGACCGGAGATGTATTCGGTTCGGCCCGCTGCGACTGTGGGTCGCAACTGCATGCGGCCATGCAGATGGTGGCCCGTGAAGGCCGTGGTGTTATTGTGTATATGCGCCAGGAGGGCCGTGGAATAGGCTTGGTCAACAAGCTGAAGGCCTATGTGCTGCAGGATGGAGGGCTGGACACAGTGGAAGCCAACACCCATCTTGGCTTTAAGCCGGATCTCCGCGACTACGGCATCGGCGCGCAGATACTGCGCGATTTAGGGGTGCGCAAGATGCAACTCCTGACCAATAACCCCAAAAAAATCATTGGGCTTGAAGGGTACGGTCTTGAAGTGGTCAGCCGTTTGCCCATTGAAATAGCCGCCAGTCAGGAAAATCAACGCTATCTGAGCGTCAAGCGGGACAAAATGGGCCATTTGCTCAAACTATGTGATGAGCTGCCTTCGGGCTGTGCAATAGATAAATCCTGAACAGAGGCCGCTTCGGCCGGAACGTGTGTACAATCCAGTACAGATTCATGAGTGATGGAGAAGAGAATGGCTCTATTTATTGAAGGTTCGCTGAGGGGAGAAGGCCGCAAAATAGGTATTGTGGTGGCTCGTTTCAATTCCTTTATCGCGGAGAAACTGCTGGAAGGGGCCATTGATTCACTGGTGCGTTCCGGTGTGCGCAGTGAGGATATTGTGGTTGCCCGTGTCCCCGGTGCTTTTGAAATTCCTTTAGTCACCCAGAAAATGGCAAGGGCTGGCAAATATGATGCGGTGCTCTGCCTCGGTGCGGTTATCCGGGGGGCAACCCCGCATTTTGACTATGTGGCCGGAGAGGTGGCCAAAGGAACTGCACAGGTTATGCTGGATACAGGTGTGCCCATTCTCTTTGGGGTGCTCACCACCGACACTATTGAGCAGGCTATCGAGCGTGCCGGTACCAAGGCAGGTAACAAGGGCTCAGACGTGGCTGTGGCTGCCTTGGAAATGGCCAACCTGTTGGACGAACTGGGACAGGCTAAGGATGCGGCTTGAATGCCCCGCAGTCATGGCGCTGATTCCGGAAGCAGGGTGAGATAGTATGGGGCTTCGGCGAAAATCTCGAGAGCTGGCGCTGCAGTTTCTCTTCAGCTTTGATGTGCAGAGCAGACTGGATGCTCCAGCCGAGGAGATAGCTGCCGCATTTTCCCGCTTCAGCGAACATTTTATTAGCAGCAATGCAGCCTTGCCCTATGCCCAGGTTCTGGTAGAAGGCGTTTGCCACCATTATCAGGACCTGGACAAGCGTATCGCCGCCCATTCCCATCGCTGGCGGGTGGAACGGATGTCCGTTGTTGACAGAACCATCTTGCGCATCGCTGCCTATGAGTTGAGCTGGGCGGAAGACGCGCCTGCGCAGGTGGTCATCAACGAGGCCCTGGAAATTGCCAAACGATATTCCATTGATGATTCTGCACCTTTCATCAACGGTATTCTCGATGGCATGCATGGGGCGCGGCAACGCCAACGCTAACACTGTAATCTTTCGCTTTAAATTTTTCTTCAGGAAACGATAGTTCAGGCAGTATGGATGCAGTAGCAACAGGCAGGCCCCACAAAACCGGACGCCGGTACGAGGTGACCTCCCTGCTTTCGCTTTTTCTGACCCTGCTTTTGCTGCTCAGTCTTGTCAGCTACTTGATGCCACTATTAGGTGTCGAGCCCCGCTTGCAGGCACCCGACCAGAACTGGTGTGGTGCCTTGGGCTTCTATACCGCCCATTATCTCTTTTCTTTTTTTGGTCTGGTTGCATTTTTCCCTCTTTTTTTGGCCTCGTTACGCACGGTTAGGGTTATCCGCGGCCATGAGAGCGAGCGCCGTCTACCCCATATTGTTGCCGGCATGAGTGGCATTGCCCTGGCTTCATCCGGGCTCTTCGGTGCTTTCACCCAACTGCTTCTGCCAGCGGCCTACATCAAGCCGGGAGGCTATCTCGGTGCTCTGATCTGGCCTTTTTTGAGCGCAGTTATTGGCACTGCTGGCTCTGTGATGGCTTTACTCCTGTTGTTGCTTTTTTCCCTGATGGCAGCCATGCGCTTTTCCCTGACCGGTTTGTATAGAGGTGGTGGGCGTAATCGGAAACGCCCCGCAACCAGGCGGCGAAGTTTTAGCGAGGCAGAAGGGAATACAGCAGTGCGGAGGGTGCGGGATGATGTGGGGGAGTGGGACAAGCCCTCCGCTGCTGGCGACGATCTTTATACAGAAGAGACTGCTGACGTAGAGGAGATCTACGAGGGAGAACGAGCTTTTTTTGATGAGCCGCTAGAGGACGCTACAGAGCCGCCTCCTCCTGCGTTACCGGAACGTGGTCGGACCCAGCCGGCCCCCCGAACTCCAACCCGTCGCCGGGGAAACCGTTACCAGCTGCCTAATCTCGAACTCTTGGATGAAAACCCCCAGATCGAAGCCGAATTTGACCAAGAGCATTACTATAGCGTCAGTGCCATCTTGCTGGAAAAACTGCAGGATTTTGGTGTGCAGGGGGAGGTAGCCGGTATATCGCCGGGGCCGGTGGTGACCACCTATGAGTTTTCACCGGCGCCAGGCGTGAAAATCAGCCGGGTGGTTGCTTTGGCGGATGATCTGGCCATGGTGCTCAAGGTGGACAGAGTACGCATTATCGGGTCCATACCAGGCAAGGTTGCCATTGGGATTGAAATCCCAAATCCGGTGCGCAGTACTGTGTATCTGCGCGATATACTTCTTTCAGACGTGTATCAGTCAGCTCGTTCAAAACTTAGCTTGGCCATGGGTTTTGATGTGGTGGGCAAGCCGGTGGTAGCCAATCTTGCCCGCATGCCACACCTGCTCATTGCTGGCGCCACAGGAGCAGGCAAGTCGGTGGCTATCAATGCCTTTATTGCTTCCATCCTGTTCAAGGCTACGCCTGAAGAGGTCCGACTTTTGATGATTGACCCCAAACGCATTGAGCTTTCGGTCTACGATGATATTCCACACCTCCTGCACCCGGTGGTGGTTGAGGCCAAGATGGCGAGCCGGGCGCTTTTATGGGCTGTGCGTGAGATGGAGCGCCGCTACCGACTGCTGGAAGAACGGCGCGTAAAGTCGTTTCTGTCATACAACGAAGTGGCGGACGAGCCTCTGCCCTATATCGTCATCATTGTGGATGAACTGGCCGATCTGATGATGGTCGCTTCAAAAGATGTGGAAACCTCCATTGCCCGCCTGGCGCAAATGGCTCGCGCCGCCGGCATGCACATTATTCTCGCTACGCAACGCCCTTCAGTGGACGTATTAACAGGTTTGATCAAGGCGAATTTTCCTACCCGTATTTCCTTTAAGGTGTCTTCCAAGGTGGATTCACGCACCATTCTGGACGGTTCCGGGGCCGAACATTTGCTGGGCATGGGCGATATGCTCTTTCTGCCGCCGGGCGCAGCCAAGCTGCAGCGTATACACGGTGCCTTTATCTCGGAACAGGAAACAGACCGCCTGGTGGAATACCTGAAAAGTCAGGGCAGGGCTGAATATGATGCCGGTGTCCTCCAGGAGATGGAGGAAGAACCAGAGCACGCGGTTGCTGGTGATGAGGAGTACGACGAAAAGTACGATGAGGCGGTGTCAGTGGTCACGGAAACGGGGATAGCATCAATTTCCATGGTACAGCGACGCTTGCGGGTAGGCTACAATCGTGCTGCCCGTATGATCGAATTAATGGAGCGTGAGGGCATCGTCGGTCCGGCTGACGGCTCACGGCCGCGGGAGGTACTGGTGCGCAGCGGTTATGATGAGGTGGATTGACATAATTTCTCCGGAATGCCCGCTTCGCCTGCTGGGCAAGGAGTGTTGACATGCGCATGTATTTATGTTTTTGATGTTTCTGTTAAGTTTTGCTGCTCAGCCTTGTTTTGTCGATTTTTCTTGACATAATTTTGCGGACAAATTAAACCTTTGGCGTACATGTAATGAATGGTTGTTCATTTTTTTTGTTTTGTTTGCAGATGTGAGCGAGGCGAGAAAAAAGAGTTTTCCAGGTAGAAAGGTAGTAAGATAGCGAGTTAATGTTGGGTACAAGTGCCCGCAAGGGTAATGACGACCAGGTAGGTAGTCATCAACCGATAAAACCAAGTGAGGAGGTAGTTGAATGCCAAGTTACGTAGATCCTTCAAAGTGCGACGGCTGCAAGGGCGGCGACAAAACCGCCTGTATGTACATCTGTCCCAATGACCTGATGGTTCTGAATGTTAAGGAGATGAAGGCCTACAATCAGGAGCCGGATGCCTGCTGGGAGTGCTACTCCTGTGTAAAGATTTGTCCGCAGGGCGCGATTTTCGTTCGTGGTTATGATGACTTCGTCCCCTTGGGAGGTCAGGTACATCCCATGCGTTCCTCTGATTCCATTATGTGGACGGTCAAGTTCAGAAACGGCAACATCAAACGCTTCAAGTTCCCCATCCGCACCACAGCGGAAGGCGCGGCCAACGAGTACGGCGGACAGACAGGTGCTAATCTGGATGATGAGTGCCTCCTGCTGGAGAGCAACCTGCCTTCCCCCACCAAGCTGGCAAAATAAGCTTGTCTGAACGGCATATATCAGGAATTTTTTCGTTTACTGAATGTAACAAGGAGAAAATACTATGGCATTACCAAATAAGCCGAAAGGCGAGCTAGAAGCAGTCGTTGATCCGGAAATCGTAGAGCACAGCTGCGACGTGCTGATCGTTGGTGGTGGTATGGCCGCTTGTGGCACCGCCTTCGAAATCAAGAAGTGGGCACCCGCTGACATGAAGATCATCCTGGTTGACAAGGCTGCCATGGAGCGCTCCGGTGCAGTTGCTCAGGGTCTTTCGGCCATCAACACCTACATCGGCGATAACGCTATTGAAGATTACGTGAAGATGGTTCGTAACGACCTGATGGGCGTTGTTCGTGAAGACCTGATCTACGATCTGGGCCGCCACGTTGACGAGTCGGTCAAACTGTTTGAAGAGTGGGGCCTGCCCATCTGGAAGCGCGCCGAAGACGGCAGCAACCTCATGGGTGACAAGCCTGCGCCGACCCTGCGCGAAGGTGGCACCCCGGTTCGTACCGGTAAGTGGCAGATCATGATCAACGGCGAGTCCTACAAGCCGATCGTAGCCGAGCCCGCTAAGAAGGCACTGGGTGAGGAAAACATCCATGAGCGTGTTTTCATCGTGAAAATGCTGCTCGACAAGAACAAGGAAAACACCATCGCAGGTGCAGTTGGTTTCTCCACCCGTGAGAACAAGGTGCATGTGTATACCTGCAAAGCCGCCATGGTAGCCTGTGGTGGTGCGGTAAATATCTTCCGCCCGCGCTCCACTGGCGAGGGCAAGGGCCGTGCCTGGTATCCGGTATGGAACGCTGGTTCCACCTACACCATGTGCGCCCAGGTTGGTGCAACCCTGACCATGATGGAAAACCGCTTCACACCGTCCCGCTTTAAAGACGGTTATGGCCCGGTTGGCGCATGGTTCTTGTTGTTCAAGGCCAAAGTACAAAACGGTCTGGGTGAGTTCTATGCTAATGCCCCTGAGGCGAAGGACGAGCTGTCAAAGTTCATGCCCTATGGTCAGTCTGCAGTTACCCCGACCTGTCTGCGCAACCACCTGATGCTCAACGAGCTGAAGGCTGGTCGTGGCCCGATCTATATGGCTACCGACGTTGCCCTGAACGCATTCTTGGATGCACAGCGTGCATCCGGTAAGGACGAAAAAGAAGTCAAGAAGTTCTGGAAATTCCTCGAGTCCGAGGCTTGGGAAGACTTCCTGGATATGTCCGTTGGTCAGGCTGGTCTGTGGGCCGGTATGAACATCGAGCCTGAGAAGGTTGGTTCAGAAATTATGCCGACCGAACCGTACATGCTTGGTTCGCATTCCGGTTGCTGTGGTATCTGGACTTCCGGACCTGAGGAAGACTGGGTACCCAAGGTGGATGGACCGCGTTCCCATCAGTACAAGTGGGGCTACAATCGTATGACCACGGTTAACGGTCTCTTCACTGCTGGTGACGGTGTCGGTGCATCCGGTCATAAGTTCTCTTCCGGATCACACGCCGAAGGTCGTATCTGCGCCAAGCAGATGGTGAAGTACTGCCGTGACAATGCTGATTTCAAACCGGAATTGGCCCAAACTGCAAAAGAGCTGGCCGATGAGATTTACGCACCGGTACGGCTGTATCATGAGTTCAAGGATGCATCCACTGCAGCAGACGTGAACCCGCACTATGTAAAACCCGCTGGTTTGATGATGCGTCTGATGAAGGCCACTGACGAGTACGGTGGTGGTGTCGCTACCTACTACATGACCTCAGGCAAACTGCTTGAAATTTGTCTGGATCTGCTTCGTCTTCTGCGTGAAGATGCTGCGAAGATGGCGGCCAGCGATTTGCATGAGCTGCTGCGCGCTTGGGAGAACTACCACCGCATCTGGTGTGTTGAGACCCACATCCGTCATATTGAATTCCGGAAAGAATCCCGTTATCCGGGCTTCTACTATCGTTCTGACTACCCGACCTGCGATGACGAGAACTGGAGAGTTTTTGTCAACTCCACCTTTGATCCCAAAACCCAGGAATGGAAGTGTGAGAAGGTCGATTGCATCAACCTCATTGAGACAGAGCCTTGGATCTAATTTCAAATCTGTTCTGACCGGTGCAACGAAAACTCCAGACTCCGCCCGGAGTCTGGAGTTTTTTTATGTAAAAGGCGTTTTTGTTTGAGTTGCATCAACGGATGAAGTATTTTTTTTGTTTAATTCTCTTAACCGGCAATCACC
Organism: Desulfobulbaceae bacterium; assembly: GCA_012744275.1. Lineage (GTDB taxonomy): Bacteria > Desulfobacterota > Desulfobulbia > Desulfobulbales > Desulfobulbaceae > Desulfobulbus. The sequence continues at coordinate 5,383 of JAAYIE010000077.1, read as the reverse complement.
TTTCATCTATACCAGCAGTTAATGGAGGTCTGGCATGAGTGACACTGCAGGCAATGGTGCGGTCTTGGTTGTGGGCGGCGGTATGAGTGGTCTTACCGCTGCTTTGGAAGCAGCCGAAGTCGGCAGCGATGTATTTCTTGTCGAACAGAACGCCTATCTGGGCGGTCGAGTCGCACAGCTCAATCAATATTTTCCTAAACTCTGCCCTCCGAACTGCGGGCTGGAGATTAATTTCAAACGCATCAAGGATAACCGCAGAATCAGAACCTACACACTCACCACAGTCACCTCTGTCAGTGGCGGTCCGGGCAACTACGAAGTCAAGCTAGAAACTGCTCCCCGCTACATCAATGCGAACTGTACGGCTTGTGGCGATTGTGCTGCCGTTTGTCCTGAGGAAATCGACGATTCCTTCAACTTTGGCATGAGCAAGATTAAAGCCGTTAATCTGCCCCACGAAATGGCTTTTCCACGACGCTTTATCCTGAACAAGGACGCCTGTTCAGGCGAGACTCTGGAGGCGATCAAGGCTGCGTGCAAGTACAATGCGGTCGAACTCGACATGCAACCCAAGACCTTTACCCTGCAGGTCGGTTCCATCATCTGGTCAACCGGGTGGAATCCGTATGACGCCAACAAGATCACCCAGCTTAATTTCAACAGCTCTCCTGCTATCATCACTAACATGATGATGGAGCGGCTTGCAGCGGACAATGGGCCCACCAAGGGGAAAATTCTCCGTCCTGGTGATAACAAGGAACCCGAATCTTTTGCCTTTGTACAATGCGCTGGTTCCCGTGATGAAAATCATCTTGAATACTGTTCGTATATCTGCTGCATGGCAACCTTTAAGCAGATTTCCTACATCCGTGAACAATATCCGGAAGCCAAGATCTATGTGTACTACATTGATCTGCGGACCCCTGGCCGGTATGAGCATTTCCGTGAAAAATTCATAGATGATCCCAACACGACCTTTATTAAGGGCAAGGTTGCTGACATCGTTGCTGAGCGCGATGGCGGGGTCACGGTAGTGGCAGAAAACGCACTGACGGCCAATAAGGTAAGCCAGAAGGTTGACCTGTGTATCCTGGCAACCGGTATGCAGCCCGCTCTGGGTGAAGCTGGCAAAGCCCTCGGCCTTGCCATGGATGGTAGCGGCTTTGTGGTGTCAGAGCCTGAAAAGGGGATATTTGCTGCGGGTTGCGCCAAGTCGGCGGTTGATGTCCACACCAGCGGTCAGTCATCCACCGCTGCCGCCCTTAAAGCAATTCAGATCGCACGCTAGGAGGTCTAGGCAATGGATAAGGTATATGGAGCATATCTCTGCACTGGTTGCGGCATCGGTGAGGTCTTGGATGTGGAAGGGCTTAAAGACGCCGCATCTGAGACTGGCATGGAGATGCAGGAGCATGCCTGCCTCTGCGGTGCTGAAGGCCGTGCCTTTATTGAGAAGGATATCAAGGAAAAGGGCATTAACACCTTCGTGGTTTGCGCTTGTTCTCCGCGGGTTATGCAAAAGGAGTTTGATTTTGGTGAAGGCACCATCACCGTGCGGGGTAATCTGCGCGAGCATGTGGCCTGGACCGCCGGAGAAGCACCCGAAGATGGCGGCGTTGACGAGTTTTTACAGGAACTCGGTGCCGATTATGTGCGCATGGCTGTCACCAGGGCACAGAAAACTGCCTTGCCTGTACCGTATAAACTGGAAAGCCTTTCCAGGAAGATTTTGGTTATGGGTGGCGGTATTGCAGGTCTTACTGCGGCCAAAGAGGCTGCTGCTGCCGGTTATGAGGTCACCCTGGTTGAAAAAGATTCTGTCTTGGGTGGGAAGGCGCTTAATTGGCGGAAGATGTTCCCTACGACCTACCCCTACGCTACCCTTGAAGAATCTACCATCGACAAACTTGTTGCCGATGTTACAGGGAACGCCAAAATCACGGTGAAAACTGACACCGAAGTTGCCCGTGTTGCCGGTGCACCTGGTCAATTTAATGTGACTTTTAAGAAAGCCGGAGAAAAGACCGAATGGGATGCTCCAGCTCGGGTGACTGTTGAGCAGCAGGAGCAGATTGCAAGCGGTGAGATGGAAGATCCGAACAAGGGTATGAAGAAGTATACCCTGCTCAATCCGGATGGCGAACTCTTTGGTGCAGTCGTTATAGCTACCGGCTGGACTCCAGCGAAAGTGGACGAATTCTCTCATCTTGGTTATGGTACGATTAAGGCTGTTGTCACGAACGCTGAGTTTGAGAAACTGGCGAAAAACGGCAAGGTTCCCGCCCGTGTAGCCTTCGTTCAAAGCCCTGGCGGCAAGGACAAGGACCAGGATTTTCCTTACTGCAATTCGGTTACTTCCATGGTGGCGCTTAAGCAGGCCAACTATGTGGTTGAAGACAATCCTGAGGACGGCCAGGCATACATTCTGTATCAGCACATGCGTACGCCCGGCAATTCCGAGCTGTACTACAAAGCAATGCAGTCTAAAGACGGTATCTTCATGACCAAGGGCTCAGTGACCAAGGTTGAGGAGAGCGCTAATGGTGCGACCGTTGTGGTGGAAGACACCCTGCTTGGCGAGGACTTGAAGCTTGAGGTGGATATGGTGGTCTTGGCCGCCGGCATGGTGCCGACCACACTGGATAAGGCTGTGGCCAATCTGGCTTATCGCCAGGGTCCTGGCTTCAGTGATCTGGACCTGTTCGATGGCTATGCTGACTCCAATTTTATCTGCTTTCCCTATGAAACCCGGCGCACCGGTGTATACGCCTGTGGCGGTGTACGCAAGGCCGAGACCATGGAGGAAACCATTGATGACGCTACTGGCGCTGCTCTGAAGGCGATTCAATGTATTGAGTCTGCTAACCGCGGTGTTTCCGTGCATCCGCGCTCCGGTGACATGACCTATCCGGAGTTTTTCTTCCAGCGCTGTACCCAGTGCAAACGCTGCACCGAGGAGTGCCCTTTTGGCGCACTTGATGACGACGAGAAGGGCACGCCGTTGCCCAATCCGACCCGTTGTCGCCGCTGCGGTACCTGCATGGGTGCCTGCCCCGAGCGCATCATCAACTTTGCTGACTACAACATCGACATGATCGGCTCCATGGTGAAGTCCATTGAGGTGCCGGATGATGACGAAGAAAAGCTGCGCATCGCAGTTTTTGTATGTGAAAACGACGCCTACCCAGCGATCGACATGTCAGGCATGCATCGCAATAAGATCAACCGGCTGGTTCGTTTCATTCCGGTGCGTTGCCTGGGCTCTGTCAACATGGTTTGGATTAAGGACGCCATGTCGTCTGGTATGGATGGGGCGCTGCTGCTCGGCTGCAAGTACGGCGACGACTATCAGTGTCACTTTGTTAAGGGTTCGGAAATAGCCAGCCGTCGCATGGAAAACATCGGTGAAACCCTGGGTTCGCTCGGGCTTGAACCGGAGCGCTGCGGCGTACGTCAGATTGCCATTTCCGATTATGATAAACTTCCGGCGATCATCGACGAATTCGTGGAAGAAATCATCGCCATGGGCCCCAATCCTTTTAAGGGCTTCTGACCAGGCACGGGGCTGTATAGTCCGCCAGGCTGTATCAGTCTGGCGGATTACTCCCGTTAAGCTTATCAATTTTCGGGTATCGTGAAATTTACCGCTCGTCAGAGGAGGAACCAATGTCAATGAATGTGCAGCCGGATCGTGAATTTATACAAGTTGTAAAGGAGGCGGGCGGAGATACGCTGAAACAGTGTTATCAGTGTGCTACCTGTTCGGTCGCCTGCCCGATCTCTCCCGATGATAGCCCGTTTCCTCGCAAGGAAATGATTTATGCGCAGTGGGGTCTTAAGGACAAATTAATGAGCGACCCCGACGTGTTTCTTTGCCACCACTGTGGCGACTGTACTGCTATGTGCCCTCGTGGCGCTCGTCCAAGTGAAGTGCTGAGCGCCATTCGCGCATATGTTTACACCAATCTTGGCTGGCCGCAATCTCTTGCCAAGATGTGTACTTCCATCAAAAATCTGCCCATGTTGGTCGGTATCCCCGCCTTGGTAGTCTTCGTTATGTGGCTCATTTCTGGTGGCATGCAGCTGCCTGGCGGTGAGCATTTCGCCAAGGTTGGTTATCAGCAATTCTTCGGGCACTGGGATTTCCACCTGCTCTCCAAGAACGTGCTGTTCATCGATATCATCATGCTGACAGCGGTGGGTATTGCGGTCTACTCCCTCTACCGCGGTATTACACTGATGTGGAAAGGTATGGCTTCCTCGCTCGATCAGGGTGGGGTTGGCTACCGGCCCGGTATGGTTCAGTTTGTGAAGGAATTCCTTTGGCCATCACTGGTTGAAATTGTGCAGCACAAACGTTTTGAAGAGTGCAAGGAAAACCACAGTCGAGTGCGTGGCCATAAGCCACTGATGCTTGCCTTTATCGGCCTCTTTTTTGTTACCATTTATTCCATGGTGAAAAACGATGTCTTTGGCATCTTTTTTCCGTCTTTGCATGGTCCGATATCCATGTGGAACCCGGTGAAATGGCTGGCCAACGTTGCCGCTGTGGCCATGATTTTCGGCATTGTTGTTCTGTGGCAGAATCGCAAGAAAATGGAAGCAGAAGGCACGGCCAGAAACACATTCTATGACTGGTTCTATATCTGGATTATTGCTGCTGTTGGTGTTACGGGTCTTGCCGCTGAACTGCTGCGTATAGTCAGTATTCCTTCCTTGGGATACATAGTTTACTATGTTCATCTGGTGTCTGTGGTCATGCTGTTTCTGTATTTGCCCTACAGCAAATTTGCGCACATTGTATATCGAACTACTGCTTACGCTTTTGATCGTTACAGGCAATCTGCTTATGTGAAAAATCCGTTAAACGAATAAGCTGGGATTTGGATGTCTTCTAACCGGGGGGTTTGAGCCTCCCGGTTTTTTTTGTGCAAGATATATCTTGTTTTTTTGTCACTGTACGGTATATTTTATAGTTTCAATGTACGCTGGCGTAGCTCAACTGGCAGAGCACCTGATTTGTAATCAGGGGGTTGCGGGTTCAAGTCCCATCGCCAGCTCCAAAATTATGTTGCAATTAGCGCGCAAAAGAGGCAAAGTGCCTCCTTGCAGTTTTTTGTTAGAGTTGCAAGCTCTGTGGAGGGGTTCCCGAGCGGCCAAAGGGAACAGACTGTAAATCTGTCGTCATCGACTTCGATGGTTCGAATCCATCACTTCCCACCAAAAATGCATGCATTTCTCATTATGAGATCTGCATGCTTTTTCTTTTCGTGACGATAAGTAAGAACGACTAATGAAGAAGAGTAGATAGCAAGAGTCCCGTATTTGCGGGATATCTTGCTATATAGTTACTTCATATTTATTGCTGATTCTGAAGTTTATT
>JAAYIE010000156.1 GCA_012744275.1 Desulfobulbaceae bacterium | reverse complement strand
CTCAGGACAGTGTTACTATGGGCCATGGCTCGGATCTCCTTGGTTTGTATGATCTTTTTGCAAAATCATTGTACCACCAAAGAGCTCTCCGAGCCTCCTTTCATTGATCTTTTATGAGACAGCACTGCTCAAATATCTCTCCTTCAAGTTCTTTTATATCCAAGAATGTACGTGCATCGGCCTTTGGCTCTCCAAATACCCAGGGAGTCTTTTCTTCCATCTGCCATTGAATGACAGCCGTGTCTTCCAAGGCCTCCGTTGCCTGCCTCAGCATTTCAACGATATGGTTAGCAATGGCGGTCCGGATTTCAACTCCGTCTGTTTCAATAATTTTTTCCATTACAATGTCCTCGTCGACAGACGGCAAGGATACCTTTGGCAGGTTGACGTTTCCTGATGTCCTTGTCGCTGGCATGTCTTCATTTGTGCGGCTGCCCTGCTTGCATGGCCGCGTTACTTATGGCCGGTTCTATAAAAACACCCGGTAATCCGCATTCAGTGCCGCTGCTAACCGGCGGGCATTCTCTTTGCCTATGGTGCGCTTGCCGTTTTCCATCTCTGAAATATGCCGCTGGGGAATACCGCTTTTGTCGGCAAGCTGGCGCTGGGTCAGGCCCTCCCGGTGCCGCGCCCCGGCAAGGTAGGTGCCGGGTTCGTTTTCCAAAAGGCCAGGGAAAGAGCTTTTCCAGGGTGCGTCTGTCTCGGCCTCAACCGTGACAAAGCCCAACTGCTGCAGGGCGGCAATGGCGTCGTTGCGCCTGTTCTCCGGGCCTTTGAACCGCAGTTCTATTTCAGTAAGGGGCTTTTTCGTGGGTTCCAGCATAGGTTACCTCAACCAGTCGTATTTCTTTGTCGATCACTTGCCAGACAGCCACATAGGTCGGCTGCCCTTTCTTGAGGTGGCAATGGTATTTGTCCTTGCCTAGCTTGCCATAGTTGGGCCAGTTCCCGCGCGCTGGGCCATTGATCTCTATTTCGCGGAGCAGAAAGGCCAGGGTCTTCTGGACGCGGCCCGGCAGCTTGGCAATATTTTTCTGTGCCTTGGCGTGAATAGTAACGTGCCAGTTCATAATATACCTATTTTAGGTATCAAAAACAAGGTGCTCACCGCCGCCCATTTTGGTTGACTGCGATTTGTTCTTCATCCGTGTTGACGGTATCAAGGTGCGCGGTGATGATCTCGGCAGCCCGGCCTGCAGCCCGTTGTTGCGCCTCTGGCAGGAAATGTGCATACCGGCGGGTAACGTCGCTGCTCTTGTGGGTGAGCAACTGCCCTATCTGGTCAAGGTTGAATTCGCCAGAGCTGGCCAAAAGCACCGCGTAATGGTGGCGGAGTCCGTGGAAGGGCCGGAAGTGTTTGGGCAGGTCGGCTGCTTTCTTGATGCGGTCTATGGCTCCGCATTCCACCCGTTGACCGCCCAGGATGCCAGGAAATACATAGCCTTGATCTTCCCAAGCTGGCGCTTGCCGGGCCGTGTTACGGTAGCGCTTGGCCCGGCGGGCCTGTTCATCTTCAAGAAAGCTCAGTTGCTGCTCAAGCAACTCTCGAACCGGTGGCGACATGGGGACAGTGGCGTCAGTGCCCCCTTTCGGGCCAGCAATGGTTATTAGACCGTGGCGAAAATCAAGATGCTCTCTCTTGAGCTTGAACAGCTCCCCGCGCCGCAATCCCGAAAACATGGCAATTTTCACCATGCGGGCAATGTCCTGGCTGGGCCAGGTGTTCAAGGTCTCCATCAGGCGGGTGGCTTCTTCCGGGGTTAGGAATTCGGTTTTGATGTTGTTGACCTTGGGAAATTGGATTTTGAAACCAAGGCTCGGACAAAGGCCATGCTCAGCTCCATGATTGACCACCCGGCGAAGAAGACGAAGCGCATGGTCAACGGTGGCGGGGGCCAGTTCCTTTTCTTTCATGGTGCGCTTGATTTTCTCAATGTCGAGTTGGGAAAGCTCTCTGACGCCCTTGTTTTCAATGGTGGTCAAATAGAGGTCCCAGCGGCGCACATCGGTTTGACGGCCCTTTATGGCCTGGCCTTTGACGCTGTTGAAATAGTGCTCCTTGACTTCCTTCAGGGGCCTATTTCTCTTTTGCTGCTCTGCCCGAATATCACGACTTGTTTTTACTTCCCCCTGGTGTCGTCCCTCTCTGATGCGCTTTGCTCGTAACTCGGCGGCAAGTTGCGGGGTGTATCCTTCGGACAGCCAGCCCACCTTTTCAGTGGTCTTTTTTCCATCCAACTTGAAGGTGATGTACAGGCAGGTGTCGGGCTTCCCGTTGAACCGCCTGGTGGCCGAATCGTAACCGAAAACGCCTTGGTGTTTTTTGATAGGGTATTTTATTGCTGCCATTTTATCGAACCTATGACCCATTGTCCGCGTTACGGCCTATGTTTTTGGGCCATGGGTCGGTTTATTTTTGTGCCCCTATTGTGCCCCTAATGGGCAAAAAACAGCAAATCGGGCAGGAACTGCAGGAAATTTATTATATAACAAGCTCCAATAAAACAACAAGATAAAACACTGTTAAACACTGTAAAACACCACATGAAACGGGGGACACGAGGCCTTCTAAGCCGTAGGCCGGGGGTTCGAATCCCTCCTGGCGTGCCAGTAAAATCAAGTGGCTGTGATTGTTTTAGGTCGTAGCCCTTCCTTGATGTTGTCCACATCCGGCCACCTGGCTGCATCACCTTGGCCGGCAAGGACCTTCCAAGCGTCTGTCAGACGTTCGCGGCAGGTGAGCATAATTTGTTTAACACTAGTCTAGAACCTATAAAATATGATTCTACTCTGTCCGGGTATAAAAGAGTTTATAAAGTTATTGACATGTTGGTTTGGATTAGGTAAATAGCCTGTTCTTGACGTTGCGGTTTTGAGCGCTGGTTTGATTTTAGTTGAGTTTGGGCGCTGCGATTTTTATTAAAAACTTGTTGACGTTT
>JAAYIE010000076.1 GCA_012744275.1 Desulfobulbaceae bacterium | reverse complement strand
CTCGTAGATAAAGAATAATGCCGCTCTCAGTGCCGAAGTGGCGGAATTGGTAGACGCGCTAGGTTCAGGGTCTAGTTGGGGTTCCCCAGTGGAAGTTCGAGTCTTCTCTTCGGCACCACATTGATGTTCAAAGAAGTTCCATATCGTTCAGAAGCCCGCATCCAGTCAATGGTTGCGGGCTTTTTCTTGTGTCTATCACCATTCCGTTCAATGCATCAATCCAGCGGATCAAACAGGTCTCTGGTGGCATAGCACATGGGGCAGACCCATTCCTTGGGCAGGTCGTCGAAAGCAATGCCTGCCGAAATGTTGTTCATTGGATCACCAAGGGTGGGATCGTAAATATAGCCGCAGTTAACGCAGATATGACGTCCGCTGTTTTGTTGTGTGGACATGGGTTATACCGCAAAATATTTGGCTTGTGGGTGGTGGACAACGATGGCTGAGGTGGTCTGCTCCGGCACCATGAGCATACTTTCGGTTAAAGTGACACCGATTGCCTCCGGCTTAAGCAGCGAAAAGACCGGCCTGTGTGCTTCCAGATCCGGACAGGCTGGATAACCAAAACCATAGCGGGACCCCTGGTAATTTTGGATGATTGCCCCTGTTACCTGCCCCTGCGTCATCTCACCAATGCCCAGTTCTCTTCGTATGACCGCATGCCAGTACTCAGCCAGGGCATCGGTGATCTCCACGCTCAAACCATGGAGCATCAAATAGTCGTGGTAGGCATTGGCGGCATACAGCTTGGCGGTTTCCTCGCCAAAGCGCGGACCAATGGTGACCACAAAAAAAGCGGCGATGTCTCCACCCTCTTCCTCGCTTTTGAAATAGTCCGCAATACATAGATGCGGAGCTTCGGCTTGGCGAGGAAACGAAAAATTGTATTCCTTTTCCTTATCGTGCACGACAAGGGTGTCACCCTCGGCCCGGCAGCGAAAGTAGCCGTAGGACACTTTGGGTTCAATCCAGCCCGAATCCAGGGCCTGTTGACACAGTTTGCGGTAGAGCGGTTCCACCGTTTCTGTCAGTAAGTCCCGATATTCCTGGGCATCCATCTTGCCACGACGATACCCCCACCTGCCTCGAAACAGGGCCTGCACGTTGACCAGTTCCAGCACATCCTGCAGATCGATATCCATCTGGTAGCGCTGGCCGATAAAGGGCGGTTCCGGTACCGGGTTGTCGCGATTCAGTTCTTCTTTCACCCCGGGCTTCATCGCCAGTACGGCTGTCTCTTCATTGTAGATCGTGGAGCTCAGCTTGTTCTGTTCAAATTCCTGCACGGCCTTGAGCCCGGCAAAGGCGTCGGCACAGTAGACAACAGGGCTGCTGTAAGCGGGCACGCAGCTTTGGGCCACGAACTTTGGAGTGAGGGCGGCTCCGCCCAAGAGAATGGGCAATTGTAGGCCGGCATCCCGATACTGTGGTAAAGATTCCTGCATGACAATGGCGGATTTGACCAAGAGGCCGCTGAGGCCAATCATATCCACCTTCAGTTCTTTGGCCTTTTCAATGATGGTTTCCGCGGGCACCTTGATACCCAAATTGTGCACGATATAGCCGTTATTGCTGAGAATAATGTCCACCAGGTTTTTGCCGATATCATGCACGTCCCCCTGCACTGTTGCCAGCAGGATGCTAATGCCGCTGCCGGCATCCGCCCTGTCCATGAAGGGTTCCAGCAAAGTGACGGCGGCCTTCATGACCTCGGCTGACTGAAGGACAAAAGGCAGTAGGATTTCACCCTTGCCGAACAGTTCTCCCACATGGCGCATGGCCGGCACCAGCACCTGGTTGATAATATCAAGTGGTTGCATGCGGCCGCGAGCTATGGCAAGCAGGTCTTCCAGGTCGTCCTTGTCGCCGGTAAGGACTTTATGGAAAAGGATCTCTTCAGTGGTTTTTCTTTGGCTCTCGTCTTCTTCCTTGGCTTCTTTGGCCTTGTCGGAAAAATGCTCGATAAAACGCATGAGTGGACTCGTGTCTTCTGTAGCCGTGCGGTTATAGAGCAAGTCCAGGCAGATTTTACGGTCTTCGACGGCAATGCTAGCAAGGGGCATGATCCGGGCCGCATCCACGATGGCGGCATCCAGACCGGCTGCTACTGCTTCATGTAAAAAAACGGAGTTGAGTACCTTGCGCGCCGCAGGTGCCAGGCCAAAGGAGATATTGCTCAGGCCTAGGACGGTCAGGCAACCGGGCAGTTCGTTCTTGATACGGCGAATGGCTTCAAGGGTTTGCACAGCGGCATCGTTTAAGCTCGCATCGCCGGAGCCAACCGTAAAGGTAAGACAGTCAAAGAGCAAATCCTGCGGGCGCAGGCCACATTCCGTAACGGCAACGTCGTGGATGACGCGGGCGATGCGTACTTTATCATCGGTACGCATCGCCATACCCTGTTCATCAATGGTGAGGGCCACCACTGCTGCCCCATATTTTTTGGCTGCCCTGCAGACCCGGCGCAGGTTAGTGCCGCCATCTTCCAGGTTGACCGAGTTGATGATGGCCCGGCCCGGATAGAGCTTCAGACAGGCCTCAATGCACTCGGGTGTGGTGGAATCGATCATGAGCGGTGCTTTCAGGGACGAGGCGCAGAGCTGCACCAAGGTTGTCATGTCCTGAATTTCGTCGCGCCCGGCGTAGGCGGTGCAGAGATCAATTACTTGCGCGCCTTTTGCTTCCTGTTCCTGGGCAATGCGCAGGCAGGCCTGGTAATCATTAGCCAGGAGGAGTTCACGAAATTTCTTGGAGCCATTGGAGTTTGCACGCTCGCCAATGATCAACGGTGGAATTTCCTGCTGCAGTTCCACCGCCTGGTACAAGCTGGAAACCGATGCCTTCATACCTGCACCTCCCGCTCTTTGGGTTGAACTCCCTGCAGGGCTTTAACCAGGGCTTTGGTATGGACCGGAGTGGTGCCGCAGCAGCCGCCAATCACGCTCACCCCATATTCGGTAACGAAGCGGTGCATTTCCCTGGCATATACCTCTGGCGTCAGGGAGTAGCAGGTTTTGCCGTCAACCACTTCCGGCAGGCCCTGGTTGGGCACGCAGGAAATACGTCCTGGCCAGTGCTGGCTGAGGTAGCGGATGTGTGATTCCATATCCGCTGGGCCGGTGGCGCAGTTGAGGCCAAAGGAAAAAATCGGGAAGGGTTCGAAGGTGGCAGCAGCAGCTGCGATATCCGTTCCCACCAGCATGGTACCGGTGCGCTCAATGGTGATGGAAACCATAACTGGCAGTGGTTTGTGCAGACGTTCCAGGATGGTAAAGCAGGTGACTAGCACGGTTTTAGTCTGGAGCATGTCCTGGCAGGTCTCAATGATGAGCAGATCCACTCCGGCCATTACCAGGGCTTCTATCTGTTCCTCATAAGCCATGGCGAGTTGATCCACCGTTATGTGACCCAGAGAGGGCAGTTTGGTACCCGGGCCAATGGAACCAGCTACATAGGTATTGGCTTTGCCGTTAATAGCTGCGCGCGCATTGGCGACCGCCGCCTGATTGATAGCCACTACCTGGTCCTGCAGATTGTATTCTTCCAACACGATGCGGCTGGCGCCAAAGGTGTTGGTTTCCAGAACCATTGCTCCTGCTTCAACAAAGCCCCGGTGCAGCTCGATAACAATTTCAGGTGCGGTCAGGTTCAGGATTTCGTTGCAGCCCTCACGGCCGTCCCAGGCTTGGACTGGAATATTCATTTCCTGCAGGTTGGTGCCGCAGGCGCCGTCTAGAATAAGTATGGGGTGGTCATCTAATTTCATGGATACTTAAAAGAATGTAAGAATAAATAGGTAATAGGTATCAGAGAAAACAACAAGAAAACGGTTCATGAAGTACTTGTCAACTCTTTCTTCTTTCCGTAAGGTGCTCTGGGCTTCATTTTCCTGTAGGAGATCGCATGACTGAATCAATCGGCGCCATCGTTCTGGCAGCGGGCAAGGGTACACGAATGAAATCCGCCCAGGCCAAGGTTTTGCATCATATTTTTTTTCGACCCATGCTGCACCATGTACTGGAGGCGGTGCTGGCCGCAACGATGGAACGCATCGTTGTGGTAATCGGCCACCAGCAGGAAGCGGTACAAGGCATACTCTCCGGTTTTCCGGTGGAAACGGTGCTGCAGGAGGAACAGCGCGGCACTGGCCACGCGGTTTTGTGCGCCGAGGCGGGCTGTGCCGGTATGTCGGAAATTCTTATCCTTTGCGGCGACACTCCACTTGTCCGCACAGAAACTCTGTCGGCCATGCTTGCCCAACACCGGCAAGAGCAGCCGGTACTCACTGTTATGAGCACGGAATTGGCGCAACCCTTTGGCTACGGCCGTATCCTGCGCAGCGCAGAAGGCCAGGTGGAGGCCATAGTCGAGGAAAAGGATGCAAGTGAAGAACAGCGCGCTATCCGGGAAATTAATGCTGGAATATATCTAGCCGACGCCGACTTCCTTTTTACCGCTCTGAGACAGGTGGGCACCAATAATAGCCAGGGGGAGGTGTATCTGACAGATATTGTTGCTATTGCTCGCAGGGAGAATAAGCGAGTGCATCCGTTTTTCCACCCACATGCTCTGGATGTGCTTGGGGTTAACTCTCGGGTTGAGCTGGCCCAGGCGGAGGCCGCCCTGCAGGAGCGGCGCAATTTTGAGCTGATGCGTGCCGGCGTGACCATGTTGAATCCGGCAACAATCCGCGTGGCACCCGATTGCAATATCGGAGAGGACTGCGTCCTGCATGGCCAGGTGAACATTGAAGGAGAATGCAGTCTGGGGCGGGGGTGTGTTCTGGAGCAGGGGGTGGTGCTGCGCGATTGTCGTCTTGGAGCGGCCGTAAGGGTGGGGGCAAATAGCGTCATAATTGGTCGCCATGTTGCGGATGGGGCAATCATCGCGCCACTTAGTCGAAATTTGTAAGGTCGCTGCTAAAAAATCCAGAAAAACTGTGCACCATTTGGCTATAAACAGACATAATACCGGAAAAGCACCTTTGGCTGAGCTTTATTTCTTTTTTATCATTACTTTTTGGCGCCATTCAACAAAGGGCTGCGGTTTTGTACTGCTGAGTGGTCTGCTTTTGCCAGCGATTCTGTTTGCTCCAGCCCTGTGTATGGCTGAAAAGGGCGCCACATCAGCAGAGGCGGCCGATGCACGGGTAAAAAAGGAATCTGTGCAATTACTTATCGAGGGTAAACTTAACGAGGCTCAGCAAACCAATATCCGCAACTTTCTTTCCTTCAGTAAGCTGGACCCTGAATTACCACTGAGTGAAGCCATGTTCGCCTACTATCTCGACAAGGCGAAAAAGGAGGCGAGCACGGCGCTGGAACCCTTTGGTTACTATAATCCCACAATTAACGTCTCCGGTGAAAAAACAGCCCAAGGTTGGACGGTTCGTGTGCAGGTCGATCCGGGGAAAGCAGTTCGTGTCAATACCATTGATCTCATCTATTCCGGAGAAGGGGAGCAGGAAAGAGATTTGCTTCGAGCCAGGGACAGCTTCGCATTGAGCAAAGGCGAAGTGTTCAACCACAGTGTTTACGAGCAGAACAAAAGCTCGCTGCTGGATTTGGCTACGGAATTGGGTTATCCCCGCGCGCGCTATGCAACCAGCCGGGTGGAGGTACGACGCACCGACAGTAGTGCCAATGTCTTTCTGCATCTGGATACGGACATCAGATACACCGTGGCTGCGCTGAACTTTGACTCTACCTATCTGGATCAGAATCTGCTCAGAAAAATTTCTCCTGTCCATGAAGGAGATGCGCTTTCTCCGAACGCGCTTACGGCCATGCGTCAGGCCCTGTACGATACCAATTATTTCAGCACAGTAGATGTCAGCTACGACTTGGATGCGGCGATAAACGGAAAAGTACCGGTGGAGGTACTGACCACTCCGGCCCCTCGTAACCGCTACGGTTTCGGCTTGGGCTACGGTACGGATACCGGAGCCAGGGCAACGCTGGACTATTCCAACCGTTATCTCAACCGCAAAGGACATCAGCTTGATGTACGGCTGCGACCTTCCGAACGCTTGAGCAGCTTTGCCGGTATGTACGGCATCCCCATTGGTGATCCCAGCAAAGACAGGCTGACCATTAACAGCGCCTACCAGACAGAATCCTTTGCCAATATTGACACCACCAGTTGGTTGACCAAGGTCAGTCGGGAGCACAACTGGAGCAATGGGCAGATCGCGGTGTACCTGCAGTATCTGGATGAAAAATACGATACCGGCCTGCGCAGTGGGCACGCTTCTCTGCTCATCCCCGGCATCAGCGCCTCGCTTTTTTTTGCCGACAATCGTATCAACACCGGCAGGGGGGTGCGGTTGTGGGCATCGCTTGAGGGGAGCGAAGACGAGCTCCTGGCTAGTACCTCTTTTATCCAGGCCAAGGTGGGTGGGAAGGGTATCTACACCTTTTTTGATGATTGGCGTTTTATTACCCGCGGCCAGATTGGCACGAGCTGGACGGATGATTTGGGTGATTTGCCTCCATCCCTGCGTTTCTATGCCGGTGGCGATCAGAGCGTGCGCGGCTTCGGCTACAAGAAGATTGCCCCGCGCGACGAGGAAAAGAATATTATCGGCGGCCGTCATCTCATGGTGTACAGCGTGGAGCTGGAGCGCATCCTTTTTGGCAGCTATGCACTTGCAGCTTTTTACGACAGCGCCGCGGTAATGAATGACTATTCCGATTACACTATGATCTCCGGCGCAGGTATCGGTTTCCACTGGAATGCCCCCTTTGGCCAGCTTCGACTAGATCTGGCTGCACCCGTGGAGGATGTGCAGTGGAAGACCATTCGCATTCACTTCACCCTGGGGACAGATCTGTGATGAGGCGCCGGTTCCTTTTATTCCTGGCAGTTCCCTCGGTCTTTGTCTTCATTGTTGCGTTGGCACTGCTTTTAGCCGTCACCACCGAGCCTGGTCTGCGTACCCTGCTGTCATTGACTAACTATTTTGGCAAAGGGCAGGTTGTTGTACATTCGGGGGAGGGTAGACTCAGTTCCGGGCTCAACTTGAGTGGTTTGCGCTACGCGGGTGCTGGCACTGAACTCAGTGTTGATAAATTGCAACTCCAATGGCAACCAAGGGCACTCTTTCACAGGGAACTGCGGATAGCCACCCTTCGGATCAGTGGGGTCATATTGCGTCTGCCGGTTTCCGAAGAATCAGAACCTGCAGAGCCGCAACAGGTGAGATTGCCGGCATTTACCTTTCCGGCGGCCTTGCGGTCAGAAAGCGTTATTCTGGAAGATCTGCGCTTTTTTTCGGGAGAAGAAGAGCAATTTCACCTTGTACGCGCCGAGGCGGCACAGTTGTTCGCGGAGGGGCAAAGTCTGCAGTTTGAACGGCTCGCCGCCAAGACCAGCTGGATGGATGTCCAAATCAAGGGGCAGGTGCACACTGAAGCCGACTATCCGCTGCAACTGGAACTCGATTATGCTTTGGATTTTGAAGGCTATGGCCCGATCCGCGGCAAGGGGCAATTGACGGGTGATTTTGCCAAACTTGGTGTGCAGACTTCCTTGTCCGCACCGCAAGAAGCCACACTGCAGGGCGAGCTTATCGAAGTGCTGAATGACTTGCACTGGCAGGCCATACTGCAGAGCCCCCAACTGGCACTGGATGCAATCAATGGCAGTTGGCCTGCGCAGGTTTTTGATCAGGTACATATTGAAGGAAGTGGTGACATTCGCAGCTACGATCTTAAGGTGAATGGCAGGGTCATTTCCAAGGAATTCCGGCGGCCGCTTGCCTTGCAAAGCACCTTGCAGGTCGGCTGGGAAGGACTTGTCGTCCATGCGCTCAGGCTTGCTGACACGGCAGGTCGTCTTGACTTAGCTGGAAGTCTGGATTGGAATCCTGTCCTGGCATGGGATGCTAAGCTCACCAGCAAGGGACTTAATCCAGATATTGTTGTGGAAAACTTGCCAGGGAGCCTGGAGGGCAATCTTGCCTCTCAAGGCTCCTGGGCTAACGGCGTTCTGGCGACAGAACTGCAGATTGATACCCTGCAGGGACAGCTTCGGGGCTATCCATTAAGCGCAAGCGGTGCAGCCAACTATCGCGAAGGTGTTCTCACTGTTCCTGGCCTGAACGCTGCTGTGGGCCGCACCACCTTGGCAGTGCAAGGGACGCTTCAGGAAAAAATAGCATTTGAGTTGCAGCTGCACTCACCTGATTTGCAAGAACTGCTGCCTCAGCTGGCGGGCAGCATGCAAGTTCGGGCCAAGATGCAGGGTAGTCGACAGGAACCGGCAATCAGCATTGACTTGCAGGGCAACAGACTCGCTTTTTCCGATAACCGCATGGAAACCCTCGTTGTTAAGGCGCAGGGTGTGTGGAATGAGGAGGGTCATATGCAGGCTGAAGCGCAGGCAAAGACCGTGCAACTTGGAGCGGCTGTTATTGAAGAGGCGAATGCGAGCCTCCAGGGTAATTTTGCCGACCACACCCTGACCCTTGAGGCCAATTCCAAAGACCAGCGATTGTCCCTAAAACTTGCCGGAAAAAAGAGTGGAGAAACCTGGTTAGGTGAGATGAGGCAGCTGCAGTTGCAGGCACCGGTTGTTGGTACCTGGCAACAACAAAAAGCGGCCAACATAGAAGTTTCTGCACAGCATGCGCGGTTTGAGCCTCTGTGCATGCAGAAGGATGGTTCTTCTCTCTGTGTAAATGGGGAGTGGCGGCAGGCAGAACAGCGCTGGCAGGGATCGGTACAGGCGTCTGCCCTGGCCTTGGAGCATTTCCAGCAATGGCTGCCACCTGAAGTGCAAGTAGATGGCGTGTTGAATTTGAATGTCGAGGCGACAGGTCAGGGCATCCGGCTGCTCGAGGGACGCATGCTCGGCACTACTCCCGGTTTGCGGCTACATTTTGTTTATGGTGGCTCTTCTGAGCAGAATCTGCAGTGGAAGACACATCACCTTGAGGCCACCTACAAAAACAATCGTCTGGAAGCTGTTTGGCGCCATGAGCTTGAGGACGGCAGCAGCGTGGATGCCCAACTCGTTTCCTCCAGCCTTCCTCTGTTGGATGCGGATATACGACGGGCGCCGGTGCAGGGCAAAGTGAATCTGGATATCCGCAAGCTTGCCTTTTTAAATGCTTTGACCGCACAAAGAAGCAGGTGGAGTGGCATGCTCCTGGGTGATGTCCAGATTGGGGGCAGTGTAGGCCAGCCTGTGATCAGCGGTAAAGTGGAGTTGCAGGATGGTGAGGTGCTGGTGCCCGAGCTGGGCTTACGGTTGTCGCCGCTGCAAGTGGCAATCAGCGGCTCTGACGGCGTGCTCACAGTAGATGCGCGGGCCAATTCACAGGAGGGACAGGTGCAGGTCGGGGCCGGAGTGGATCTGAACAGGGAAGACCCCGTTTTTTTGCCTGTTACTATCCAGGGCGACTCGTTCCGTGTGGTCAATCAGCCGGGCTTTGAGCTCGATGTAAGTCCAGACATCCAGGTACACTTTACCAAAGACCGTGTTGATGTGAATGGTCGAATGGCCATTCCCCATGCCCGTATTGAAACCATCACCTTTGAGAGTGCCATCACACCCTCCGGAGATGTGGTGGTGGTTGATGAACCCTCAAGTACGCCGATGGTGCAGGCCGGTGTGCCGTTTTTTGCCCGGATCCTGATTGTTCTTGGAGAAGATGTGCTCATCAATACCTATGGGTTGCGTGCCCGCATTAATGGGCAACTCGAACTGACACAGGCGCCGGGAAGGCCAACAGTCGGGAATGGTCAGCTCAATGTCGTTGAAGGTTCGTTTAGTGTGTACAGTAAACGGGTCAAGATAGACAGTGGCCGCCTGCTTTTTAGCGGCGGGTCACTTGCCAATCCGGGCATCGAAATTCGCAGTGAAAATACGGAAGACAACATTACCGCGGGTATGAGGGTAAACGGCTCGCTCAAGGCCCCCCGCATTGATCTGTATTCCAGGCCGCATATGGATCAGGGGGCAATAGTGTCGCACTTGATCGAAGATAACAGTTCTCTAGGAGGCTCTAGTCGCCGCGATACAGGTCTGATCGGCGATACGGCTAAAAGGCTTGGTATGGGCGGTTTGGTGCCGTATTTGGAGGGAATCAAACAGATCTCTATGATCGATGACATCAAGCTCGACACCGAAAAAGACAGCACCTCGCTAGTATTCGGTAGTTGGCTGACACCTGATTTTTACGTAAGTTATGGCAAGAGCCTGACGGGTGAAGGTGCAACCTTTACCACGCGGTACACCCTTGGTAAGGGATTTGTAGTGGAGACGGAAAGCGGTGAAACGCAAAGTTCCGGTGATATTAAATATGAATTCGAACATTGAATGCAGGCCTTTTTATAAGGACTCGCATGCGATACGAGCATGTTCAGGGAGCAGAAATGGCTGAGACAGTGGATGAAATAACGATAGCATACGAGGAAGACGGCCAGATTCTGGTTAGAGAGATAGATAAGGAAGTTCTTTCCAAGGGCGCTTGGGCCACAGTAGTCTTCCGCTATCAGGATTTAGACAAAGCCAAAGGGGAGTATGGGCCTGATAAATACACGATCCGTCGCTATCAGAAGCGCGACGGTCAGTACCTGGCCAAATCAAAATTCAATATTTCCAGTGCTGCCCAGGCAAAAAAACTCATTGAAGTCCTTACCAAGTGGACTGATGAATAGAGATGTGAATTTTATAGTCACGGCATTACGGTGAGATAGGCGGTGCCTCAATTGCAGATATCTTGAGCGCCGTCCAATTGATAATTTTTTTGCTGGTTAATAAAGTTATTGACATGTTGGTTTGGATTAGGTAAATAGCCTGTTCTTGACGTTGCGGTTTTGAGCGCTGGTTTGATTTTAGTTGAGTTTGGGCGCTGCGATTTTTATTAAAAACTTGTTGACGTTT
>JAAYIE010000075.1 GCA_012744275.1 Desulfobulbaceae bacterium | reverse complement strand
GCGTATGGGACATAGTGGGCTCCTTCTGGCTGGTTGGTGGTTGGCGCTTCCAACTTTACCAGAATTCCGCTGTGTCCTTTTAACTCTTCATGCCTTGCTGCTGGTGCATTTCGAATGTGAATCTACCTTCCTCAACCAGCAACTATCCTTTTCAGTATCCTGAAAAATCACTCAAAGCACCTTTTCCACTTTTAATGCGGCTCTTCATGCTTTTTGAGCATAAAATACAGCACCGGCACGGCCATACGGCTGATGAGGAGCGAGGCGATTTCACCAAACATCAAGGCAATGGCCAAACCCTGGAAGATAGGATCTGCCAGGATAACCGCAGCACCCACCACCAAGGCCATGGCGGTGAGCAGCATGGGCCTGAAGCGTACAGCCCCAGCCTCCACCACCGCTTCGGCCAAGGGCAAACCATGGCTACGCCGCAGTTCGATAAAATCAACCAGAATAATGGAGTTTCGCACCACAATGCCCGCTCCTGCCATAAAGCCGATCATGGAGGTGGCAGTAAAAAAAGCGCCCATGGCCCAGTGGGCGGGAAGAATACCGACGAGGGAAAAGGGAATGGCTGCCATCACCACCAAGGGCGTCAGGTAACTGTTAAACCAACCCACCATCAACCCGTAAATCAGCACCATAACCACGCAAAAAGCCAGGCCCAGATCACGGAAGACCTCAAGCGTAATGTGCCACTCTCCATCCCATTTGATGGCCGCCTCTGTTTCCAGAAGCGGTTGTTTAAGATTGTACACGCGTACCGGCCCCGGTGCTGCGCCAAAGTCTGCAGCATCAAGTTTGGCCAGTTCCTTGTTCATCTGCAAAATTGGATAGACCGGGCTTTCTGCGGCACCTGCCACATCGGCTGTCACGTAAAGCACGGGTTGCAGATTTTTACGGTACACAGGCTGTTCCACCGGCCTTTGCTCCACCCGCACCAATTCGCGCAGAGGCACCAGAGTGCGCGCATCTTTACCAGAGCGCAACTCCAGGTTCAGCAGATTGTTCACCCTACTGCGCTCTGCCTGGGCCAGTTGCAAGCGAAGGGGAATTTCCTCCTTGTCGCGGGGTTGATGCAAAATATCAATGGTTTTTCCTGATAAAGCCATGGCCAGCACCTGGGCTATTTCCTCTTCGGCAATACCATGCAGGGCCGCCTTTTCCGTATCAACCAGCATCACCTCTTTATTTCGCTCCGCCTCCCGGTACCAGTCAATATCCACCACCCCGTCGGTTGCGGCAAAAATGGCCTTCACCTTTTCTGCCAGGGCCAAACGCGCCTCCTTGTCCGGGCCGTAGACCTCGGCCACCAAGGTCTGCAGCACCGGCGGGCCTGGCGGCACCTCGGCCACAGCAACTGCTGCACCGTACTGCTCGGCAATACGCGCCATGGCGGGCCGCACCCGCTTGGCTATATCATGGCTCTGCGCCTTACGATCTCCCTTTGGCGCCAGGTTGACCTGAATATCGGCCATATGCTCTTCCGAACGCTGGAAATAGTGACGCACCAGACCGTTAAAATTATGGGGTGCGGCAGTGCCTGTATAAATCTGATAATTCATCACCTCGGGTTCGTAGCGAAGAACATCGGCCATTTCCATGGCGACACGGGCGGTTTGTTCCAAAGGCGCGCCTTCGGGCATATTGAGGATAATCTGAAACTCAGATTTGTTGTCAAAGGGCAGCATCTTCACCTTGACCATCCCGAAGAGGAGCATGGCAGCCGAACCCAAAAGCAGCAGGGTGATACACAGAAAAAAGATCAGCCGCCAGACCCTGTGTGCAAGTAGAGGATCCATGATGCGGTGATACAAACGGGTAAGGATATCATCCGGTGCCTTATCAAGAGAATGGTCTGCAGCAACAACAGCGGCATCACCGGCAGTATCAGCACTATCTGGAGTATCACCAGACTTTGGTGCTGTATTTTTCAGGATATGTACCGCAGCCCAAGGGGTGACGGTAAAGGCGATGATAAGAGAAAAAACCATAGCCGCAGACGAACCCACGGGAATAGGCCGCATATACGGCCCCATGAGACCGCCCACAAAGGCCATGGGCAGGATGGCGGCAATAACCGCCCAGGTGGCGAGGATAGTGGGGTTGCCCACCTCTATCACTGCCCCCACCGCGAGTTGTTTAAGGGGCACCCTCTCGTTGCCGGGCAGATGCCGGTGACGAACTATATTTTCCACCACCACAATAGCGTCGTCCACCAGAATGCCAATGGAAAAAATAAGTGCAAACAGGGTGATACGGTTTAAGGAGTAGCCGTATAAATAAAAGATCAGCAGGGTGAGCGAAAGGGTGGAGGGTATGGCCAGAAGCACAATGAGGGCCTCGCGCCTGCCCAGAAAAAAGAGGATGAGCAGGCCCACGCCAAAGACGGCAACACCCATGTGCAGGAGCAGCTCATTGGATTTTTCCGAGGCGGTCTCGCCGTAATTGCGGGTGACGCTTACCTCGATCTCCGGCGGAATAAGCGTACCTTGCAGGGCTTCTACCTTGGCGAGCACGCTTTTTACCACTTGTACCGCATTAGCTCCGGGCCGTTTGGCAACGGACAGTGTTACTGCTGCGTCCGGCCCGCTGGTGGCCGTACCAAAGAGGACATAGTTAACCGGCTCTTCAGGTCCGTCAATAATCTGCGCCACTTCACGCAGATACACAGGTTTACCCTCGTGAACCCCCACCACCAGATTACCAGCCTCGACGGCAGACTGGAAAAAGGAGCCGGTTTCCAGCAAAACACTTTGATTGGTCGAGCGAACAACGCCACTGCTCTCCTGCCTGTTTGCCGAACGAATACTAGTGGCCAGTTCTCCTGGACTCAGCCCGCGTGCAGCCAGGGCCGTGGAATCGAACTCCACCCGCAGCTCGCGTCTGGCGCCACCGATAATCTTTGTTTCCGCTACCTCAAAGATGCTCTTAATGCTTTCATCCACCTGGGCGGCCAGACGGCGCAGCATAAAATGGTCGTAGCGTTGAGAATGGAAGGTCAGGGCCAGGATAGGCACATCATCAATGCTGTGTGGTCTGACCAGCGGCCGAGACACGCCCGGAGGAATGCGGTCAAAGTTAGTTTGTAACTTCTGATTAAGGCTGACTATGGCTGTTTCCTGATCCACCCCCACATAAAAGCGGGCGATGAGCACGCACTGCCCTGGCAGTGAAGTGGAGTAGATATACTCGACCTCCGGCAGTTCATAGAGCAGCTTTTCCATGGGAATGGCCACCCGGTTAGCGATCTCTTCGGGGCCTGCCCCGGGCATGGAAACCAGCACATCGATCATCGGCACCTTAATTTGCGGCTCCTCTTCGCGGGGCAGCAGCACCAAGGCCAAAAGACCCAATAAAAGCGAGCCGATAAGGCCCAACATGGTCAGTTTCGAAGTGACAAAGGAGGCGGCCAGCCAGCCAGCCATACCGCTACGGCGTGGGGTATTGCTTGTCATGGCTGCACCAAAACCTGCTGGCCATGCACGAGTTGGGCCGGGTCACTGATGATGACCTGTTCGCCTTCATCAAGGCCAGTAATAATCTCGATGTTATCACCAAAAGTGGAGTCACGATGGTCGTCGCGGGCCCCGGTGCGCACCAGGCGCAGGCGGGCACGGTTTTCTTCCAACACAAAAACGCGCTCCATTTGGCCCCAACGACTGACCGCTGCCGCAGGTACAACCAGACTTTGGCTGCCAGTGCCCGGCAGGTGCACCTGCACATATTGGCCGCTGCGCATAAAATCGGCGTTTACCAGAGCCAAAATAACAGTAGCGCTGCGCGCAGCAGGGTTGGCTGCCGGAGCGATCTCCACCAGGCGGGCGGAGAGTTCTTCCCCGGTGCCAGGCAACAGCACCGGCAGCATGGTATCAATCTGCAAACGGCTGAGTGTCTCTTCCGGTGCCTGGGCCCGCACCTGCAGGGCAGTGGCATTTTCCAACTCCAGAAGAACCATGCCTGGTGACGCCAAATCACCAGTGTTCACCATCTTTTTGCTGATCACCCCGGCATAGGGCGCAGTGATAACGGTATAGGCCAGCATAGCCTCGGCCTCGGCCAGAGCAGCAACCGCGATACGTTCCTGGTCGCGCAGGCTCCGCACGGCTTCGGCCGTGGCTGCCCCCTGGGCCTGCAACCTGCTGTCCCGCGCCAGATTCCGCCGCACCTGCTCCAGTTGCGCCCGTGCCTGGGCCGCACGGGCGTTCAATTCAGCCGCCTGCAAACGCACCAGTACCTCGCCTTTTTCTACAGCAGTACCCAGCTTGACCGGCACATCTGCCACCGTAGCGCCGATTCTGGCGGCAATGGTGCTGCGCTGCACAGCCTCCACTGTGCCCGGCACCTGTATTGACCACATAGTATCCACGCTGCGCACCGGGCTGATGCGCACTGCTACGGCCGCAGGTTGCATCGTCGTTGCTGGAGGCGGCTGGGCCTGGGTTGCACTGGCGCAGCAAGCCATGGCAACCACAAGCAATGTCGCAAAAAGAGCCAGAAAATACAGGGTGTGGCGCATGCGAAAGGTATACATTTCTCTTCTCCCAGTACTATTGACTGCCTTTATCCACTGTCCTTATTCACTATCTAAGAGGGGCAGACCGTAGCTGTAACGCAGTTGGGCCACAGCGATATGACGGGCATGGTTGGTCTGGGCGTGGCCTGAGGTTGCTTCAGCAAGACGTTTTTCCGCATCGATGAGTTCGGTAGTGGTGCTCAGCCCTTCCTGGAAGCGCAAACGGGTAAGGCGTACGCTTTCGCTGGAGCTTTGCAAACGTCGCTCTGCAACAGCCAGCTTCTCTGTTTCCTGCGTAAGCCGCAAACGCGCCTCTTCTACCTCCATAGCCAAAGAAAGCTGTAACTTGCGCTGCTGTGCCAGTAATTCGGCAAGGCGGGCCTCTTCTCGAGCAATTGCGGCCTGACTTGCCTTACCGTCAAAAAGGGTTTGATTGAGGCGCAGACCAGCTGCCCAGGAATCGCCCGAGCCTTCATCCATGGTGGTACCCTGCTCTACCTGGTACGAGCCAAACACCTCGGCGCTGGGATAACGCGCTGCCTGCGCCTGGCGAATCAAGGCCCTTTGGGCAGCGAGCATCAAATCCATGGCAGCAAGCTCAGGCCGCTGGAGCGAAGTGCTTGCCGCGGGGATGGGCAAGTCTGTCCGCTTAGCCGGGTCAGATTCTGCCAACCGCACTGTCTCCGGCTCCTTGCCAAGCAGCAGGGCCAGGCCCAGGCGGGCCAAACGCTCACTATGGCGTGCCTGCAGCAGCGTTTCCTCGGCTGCGGCCTGCTCCGCTTCCAGCATGAGCACCTCTTCCTTGAGCAGGGTACCTTCCTGAAAACGTGCCTTGGCCCGGTCAAGCGCTGTCTGCAAGGAGGCAAGGGCAATATCCCGTGCTGTCACCGTGCCTTTGGCCTGTAAAATACTGTGATAGGCGCGGATCACCTCAAAACTGAGCTGTTCCCTCGTTACCCTGGCCTGCTGTTCAACAGCCTCGTTCTGCTTGCCTGCGGCAAGCCGGGATGCCTGATCGCGCCCACCATTGTACAATGGATAGCGGAGCATGATCTGACCAAACAAAGAATCCGTGGTGCCGGGCTTGTTGAAATCAATCGACTCGGAAAACTGACCCTGGTTCAAGATATTGCCAAAGGAGTGCATGGGATTGTTTGTGCGGGTATAGCCGCCGCTAACGGACAGTTGCGGGTACAGGCTGGCATTGGCCTCTTGAAGCGCAGCCCGGGCCTGCCAGATGCGCTGGCGAGCTGCTTCTGCGTCCGGGTTGTGCTCCAAGGCGTATGCAAGCGCCTGGCGCAGCGTCCATACAGAGCCCTTCACTTGCGCCGAAGGCAGCTCAGATGTCTCTGTGGCCAGGACAACATGGATCTGAACGATGAGTAACAGCGCTATAAGCACACCAGATATTTTTGACATACAGTATCCTCGAACTCTTTTTAGCACCGGAACGAACCGGAGCACACAGGCAGGGCTGCTACAGCACAGTATACAACCTGTTTATTCACATCTCTCTCCCTATACAAGACAATTTTGTTGTGTGCAAATGCACGCAACAAACATAAATAGAACGCAATTCTTCCTGCGCCACATTTTCTTTCTTTATTTTGCTGCCGGCCAAAATTGGTACTATATTGGGCCAGGAAGTCCCAAGGAGCCCGCGCTGGGCAGGATCGGTTACGGCAATACAGCCTGCCGGCTTCGACCCGCCAAGCTTTGGCAAATTTCATTTCCATATTACGAATTCTCTTACCTGTCTGGCATCGGAAAAGAATCGCAAGGCGTGCCTCTACATACGCCTGCATCGTATTTTCCGTACCTCTGTGGTGGCAACTTTAATCTGGGACCAGAATAATTTTGACGACAGCTATAAGATGTTTTTGAATGGAGGAGCGTATGGCCCGGGCAGTCGTGCTGGTGCATGGCATTTTTGATTCTGGCAAAATTTTCAACACCATGGCGCGCTATCTTGAGGAGCGTGGCCTATGCACCCTTGCCCCCGATCTGCAGCCCAGTTCTGGGGCACAAGGGCTGGAAATTTTGGCCCGGCAGCTCAAAAAATTTATTGATAGAGAGGTTGCGCCCGAAGCAACACTTGACCTGATCGGCTTCAGCATGGGCGGCCTTATCAGCCGCTACTATTTGCAGCGCCTGGGCGGATTGGAGCGGGTGCGTCGCTTTGTCGCCATTTCTGTGCCACAGCACGGCAGTCTGCTGGCTTGGCTGGTCCCCAACCAGGGTTGCAGGCAAATGCGTTCGGGCAGCTCTTTTTTACAGGATTTGAACAGGGACATCACCAGCCTGGCACAAATCGACCTGCTTTCCCTATGGACACCCTTTGACCTGATGGTCATCCCGGCCAGCAGTTCCGTCATCCCGCTGGGTAAGGAAGTCAAGCTACCGGTGCTACTGCACGACTGGATGATCAAAGACAAACAGGCATTGCAGGCCATGGTTGCATTTTTGCTGGATGAGCAGGAGCTGCACTAGGCGGATTGGGATAGTTGCAAATGAGTGAATGGAGCGGGGACGAACTAACGTTTTGCCGATAATTTGAAGTATGGTCTGAGTTACGCGATTTTGCTGTACTAAAAAGCGCCTTAAATACGGATGGGGTCACCGAGATGTTTTGGCTGGGTGTTCAGGATGTGGACATCGAGCACGCAGAACACTTTTGACAGCAGTTCGCGCAATTTTGTTTTTAT
>JAAYIE010000074.1 GCA_012744275.1 Desulfobulbaceae bacterium | reverse complement strand
TGACGCCCTGTATCCTGGCCTTTCTGCTGATGCTGCGTTGCTGCCTGCGACCGCTGCCGGAAAAAATTGAGCGCCGGGTATGGCAGTTGGGACTTACCGCCATGGCCGTTTGTCTTCTCGCAGCGCAAATATTCCCTAAAAATTTCTATTTGCCCTTTCTCCGTTCAGAAAGCCCCTTTGCCCACGTCATGCTCTTGGCCGGTGCAGGCGGCCGTGCCTGTTTTCTTGCCAGCATGGCTTGGGGGGTGGTCTTTTTTGCCCCGGCCGCCGTCGAGGAGCGCCGCCTTTGTCTGCGGCATTCCCTGCGCTGGGCAATCTGGGGTTTTGCCCTATGGACCCTTGCCATGTTCAGCGGTGAAATGTGGGCATATCTCGGCTGGGGTACACCGGTCATCTGGCACGACCCTGCTATATTGCTGATGATGGCAGTCTGGTTCCTCTACATTGCCTTTCTGCACCTGCATTTTTCCAAGCTTTGGGGGCAGCACAGCCGCGCCGCCTTTGCCGCGGTGGGAGGTTGCACCGCAGTGGTCCTCAGCCTGCTGGCGGATTTCGGACCCTTCCGCCCCTTTTGGTGAAGCCTATGCGCCTTGTTGCCCGTATCTGGAAAGCCCTGGGATCCATGAATCTGACCATTGTCCTCTGCCTCTTGCTGGCAGCGGTTGTGGTGTGGGGCTACCTCGCCATCAACTGGCGCACCGCGCTGTTCATTCCGCTAAACGACATGGGACTGCTTGCCTGGATGAAGACCTATGGTCGTTACAACCTGAATCATACGGGGTGGTTTTTTGTCCTGCTGCTGCTGTTGGTTCTTCTGGCGCTGAACACGGTCAGCTGCACCCTGGAGCGGGTGTGGCAGCTCGTGGTCGGCCGTTCTTCTTTCTCCTTTTTTCGTCTCGCCGTCAAGCTCGGGCCACATGTCATGCATGTGGCGGTGTTGGTGATGTTGCTGGGTTATCTCACCAGCTACCTCTACACCGAGGTGGTGGTCAGCGCAGTGCTTTTACCGGGCAGATCCTACACCCTGCCGGGAAAAAGCGGGGTTATCACCTTTACCGAATTCAGGCACCAGCTCTATCAGGGCGAACGGCTGGCAGTCTTTCAAGGGGAAGTTATTCAGCCCCAAGCCGCGCTGCTTTTGTCTGACAAGAACGGGCAACATGAGGCCATGCTTGGTTTTAACCGGCCAGTGCGGCTCGGTGGCTACAGCATCCATCTGGATAACTTTGCTCCGAAAAAGCCAGGCGGTATGCGTTTAAACCAGCGTATCGACCTGCATATCCGCAAAGATCCGGGGCTCGTTTTATACATGACCGGCATTGGTCTGTTTTGTCTGGGGCTTGGCCTTTATATGCTGGATGGGCGCATATATCGGAAACCGCGGCAATAAAAGGGGTATCTATGCAAAATATCATGAAATTTTTAGTATGCACCGTCTTGCTGCCGGTGTTGCTGCTCTGCGGCTGCCAGCAACAGAACAAATCAGATGCCGGGCAGGATGCCGGAGCTGAGGCTCGGCCAGCTTTTTTACAGATCGGCGCCTTTTCTGTTCACCGTATTTCAGACACCCGCACCGAGGTGCGTGATGGGGCCGGACGCACCCTGGTACTGATTCCACGTGAGGCGTCCCTGCCCGCAGATTGTGACCCCAGACAGGTGGTGCGCACGCCGGTGCGACGGGTGGCAGCCTATGGCTATTTTGATGTGGCCACCCTGCGCATGTTGGGTGTGTTGGACGAGGTACTGGTGGGCGTGACTGTTCCGGAAAAGGAATGGGCCGGTTGTAGCCTGGACATAGCTCAAGGTATGCGGGAAGGGCGCATCGCCTATCTGGGCGAGGCCTCCAGTATTGATTTTGAGCGCCTCAAGCAGATGGAGCCGGATCTGGTACTTACCTGGGATCCTTCTTCCCTGCCGCTTTTGGATGATCTTAAAATTCCTGCGGTCATCACCAGCACGCCTGAAGCCACCTGTCTGAGTGCCCGTATGCGTTATGTGCAGTTTCTGGCCCCGTTTTTTGGCCGGGAAAAGGAGGCAGATGCCTATTTTGCCCGGGTGGATGCGGCATTGAAGGATATTCGTGCCCGTACTGCCGGAGCAGGCGAACAGCCCAAGGTGATGTGGGGGGATATTTACGAAAAACGCGTGCTGATTGAACCAGGCAATGCCTGGGTAGGCGAGCTGGTGGGTCTGGCGCAGAGCAGCTATCAGTTTAGCGATGTGTTTGGCACCTCCTGTATCGAGATCAGTGTGGAGCGCTTTCTCTATTCCGGTGAAACAGCGGATATTTTCTTCACCTACCGCACCCGGGACTCGGGCGCGACCTCCAAGGCGGCCATTGCCCGCATGAATCCGCTCATTAAAGACATCGCCCCCTTAAACCGTGGCAAGGTGTACGCGCCATTGCCCTGCTACATCCAGTCCATGGATAGGCTCGACGAGATCCTTACTGAGATCAGCGCTATCTTGCACCCAGACCTCTATCCCGGCCATGTGTTGCAGTACTTTGAAGATCTGCCGGATACCGATCCCCCGCAAGATAAGGACAGCCGGTTATGAGCAGCAGTGCAGATTTGACT
Source organism: Desulfobulbaceae bacterium (assembly GCA_012744275.1). Taxonomy (GTDB): domain Bacteria; phylum Desulfobacterota; class Desulfobulbia; order Desulfobulbales; family Desulfobulbaceae; genus Desulfobulbus. Next base: position 26,931 of record JAAYIE010000074.1, on the reverse strand, counting down.
ATAACCCCGGCACAAGCAGCGCTTCCGGCCCGAAGGCCCGTACAGGTCTTTGTCCTTTTGGCCTGCGCAGCAGTGGTCCTGCTTTTACTCAATATAGCAGTCGGTTCGGTGCAGTATTCGCTCGCCGAAATCATCGCGGTACTACAGGCCCCACCCGATGCCTCCACCGCAGGTACCATTATCTGGAATATTCGTATACCCAGGGCCATTGCCGCGGTCTTCGGCGGGGCCTATCTGGCCGCCTCGGGGCTGCTCTTGCAGATTTACTTCCGCAATCCCATTGTCGGCCCCTATATCCTAGGCATCTCCTCCGGGGCGACCCTGATGGTCTCCTTTGTCATGTTGACCACGGTGAGCGCCGGGCTGACCATGTTCAGCCCCTATCTGAATACTCTGGCCGCCTTTGTCGGCGCCTATACGGTCATGCTGATTGTGCTGGCCGTCGCGAATCGGGTCGGCGGCGGAGCCACGCTTTTGATCGTTGGCTTAATGGTGGGTTACCTCTGCGGCGCAGTCACCGCCATTCTCACCGCCCTGGCGGAAAAGGAAAAAATCAAGGGCTTTGTCCTCTGGCAACTGGGCAGCTTTTCCGGCTTCAAGTGGGATGAAATCGTGCTGCTGCTGGTGGGCGGTGGCTGCATTATCACGCTGCTTTACATCTTGAGCAAGCCCCTTAACGCCTTTTTACTGGGTGAGGAATACGCTGCCTCCTTAGGCGTCAATATCCGCCGTTTTCGCCTACTCATCCTGCTCTGTTCCTGCGCCCTGGCCGGAATGATAACTTCCATGGCCGGGCCGGTCGCCTTTATCGGCATGGCTGTACCCCACATGGCCCGGCTCAGCTTTGGTACTTCCGACAACCGCATCCTTATCCCCGGTGCCTGCCTGATGGGAGCAGTGGTCACCAGCCTCTGCGACCTCATCGCCCGGTCTGTCATGGCGCCGGTGGAATTGCCGCTTTCGGCCATTACCGCTTTTTTCGGCGCGCCTATTGTCATCTCATTGCTGCTGAAGCGACGAGTGAAACTATGAATACATCCGCAAACCAGCCCGAACTTTCGGTGCAAGCCCTCAGCGTGGGCTACAGCAGCACGCCGGTCTTGCGCGATCTTCATTTTGTTTGCGAACGCGGCCAGTTTATCAGCCTGCTTGGCCCAAACGGGGCCGGCAAAACCACCTTGCTCCGCACTCTGTCCCGGCATCTTCCCCCTTTGTCGGGTGCTATCCAGGTACGGGGCAAGTCCCTGAAAGCATTGGGTTCCCTTGAGCTCGCCCGCATTATGGCGGTGGTGTTGACCGATAAAATCACCCCGCCGTTGTTGACAGTGGAAGAGTTCGTCGCCCTTGGTCGTTATCCCCATACCGATTATCTGGGTCGTCTGCGGCAGGTAGACAAAGTACGCATCCATGCTGCTCTGAATGATGTCCACGCCGGCGCATTACGGCAGCGCCAGTTCAGCGACCTGAGCGATGGCGAACGGCAAAAGGTGCTCATTGCCCGCGCTCTGGCCCAGGAACCGCAACTGCTTTTGCTGGACGAACCCACCATTCACCTGGATCTCAGGCACCGCATCGAAGTAATGGCCATCCTGCGCGATCTCTGCCGCGAGCAGGGCATCACGGTGCTGGCTTCATTGCACGATGTGGATGTGGCCGCCAAAATAAGCGACCGAGTGGCGCTCATCAAAAACGGCGGCATGATGGCTTGGGGGGCGCCGGAAAGCATCATTAACGCCGCCACAGTGGCCGAACTCTATAACCTTGAGCAGGCAGTGTTTGACAGCGCTTTGGGCGGGCTTGAAATCCGGGGGCCGTCCACAGGCAGCCGGGTCTTTGTGCTTGGCGGCATGGGCAGCGGGGCCGGGGTGTACCGTATGCTTGCCAAAAAGGGCTTTGCCATCAGCACCGGGGTGCTGCAGGAGCATGATCTGGATTTTCATGTGGCCAGGGCTTTAGGTGCTGAATGTATCAGTGTAGCACCTACGGAGACGGTCAACGGCCTCAGCACGGAACAGGCTCTGCAAGTGCTGCTGGCCTGCGATTTTGTCGTGGACAGTGGCTTTAGCGTCGGCCCTGCCAACCGGGCCAACCTGGATCTGCTGGCCACGGCGCTTGCCCGGGGCAAAACCGTGCTCAGTCTGCGGGAGGAGAAAGCCCCTGTGCTGGCCGGGGGTAGCAGCGCCAATTTGTACACCTGCCGAAATGCGGATCAGTTCCTGCATCTTCTGGACAGCACAATGTTGACGAGCCCTATTCCACTGGAGGAACACGCCTGATGTCACGCCTTCGCCTTGTCTATTTTTCCGCCACTGCCTCAGAGATTCCTTCCCTCAGTACTGGAACCCGAATTTTTTGTGAACATCAGCCCGAAATCGAACTAAGCGTCCACGCCCGCAGCCAGACCCAGCTCTTTGACCAGGCCCGTTGCCAGGCTTTTGTGCGCGAGGCGCTTAAGGCGGATGTCTGTATTATTTCGCTGCATGGCGGCAAAAAATCCTTTCCTGCCTTTGACCAGCTTGAAGAGGCTCTGCACGCCCTGCCGCTAGGTCAACAGCCCCTGATCCATGTGCAGCCCACCGGGGGCGATGAAGACAGCATTGAGGCCGCACGGGAATTTTCCACCGCCTTTGGCAGGCCACTGTGGGACGAAATGCACCGCTACCTGCTTTTAGGCGGGTCGCGCAATTTCGAGGCGCTCTTGATTCTGCTCTACAACCATGCGCACCAGGGTGGGCTGGCCTATCCGCCACCACAAGCCCTGCCGGATGACGGTATCTACCATCCGGACTACAGCGACCCCCCATCTCTTAAAACCTATCTGGCCGAGCGGGTTGATCCGGCCAAACCTACGCTTGGTCTGTGGTTTTATCAAATCTACTGGATCAACAATAACCTCTCCTTTATCGACGCTATCATTCGCTCCATTGAAGCGCAGGGGGCCAATGTGCTCCCGGTTTTTCACTTGCGCTACAAAGATGCCCAGCGACAGAATCGGGCTGCGGACGGGGTGAGCGACTACTATTTCAAAAATGCGGACGGCTCGCCCCGCATCCAGGCGCTGCTTAACCCGCTTTTGTTTTCGCTCACCCTGGTCGCTCCTGATTTTAAGGAACTCCTGCCCAGCCTGAATGTGCCCTTTCTGCAGGCCCTGTGCTGTTCTGCGCCCTACGCCCACTGGCTGGAAAGCGTTCAGGGGCTGCCCAGCATGGATGTGGCCTATGCCGCGGCCCAACCGGAATTTGACGGCGCCCTTATTACCGTGCCCGTGGCCACCCGCGAGCAGGAAGAAACCGACCCGCTCACCGGCGCGCTTTTGGCCCGCTACCAACCCATACCCGAACGGGTAGACAAACTGGTGCGCCTGGCGCTGAATTGGGCGCGGCTTGGCCAAACTCCGGCGGCGGAGCGACGGGTAGCCATTATTTTCCACCACTATCCGCCCAGAAACGACCGCATTGGCTGCGCTGCCGGACTGGATTCCTTCGCCAGCGTGAACCAGTTGCTTTTAGCCATGCGGGAGCAGGGTTACCAGATTGAACAGGAATTTGAAGATGGCAACAAGCTGGCCCATGCCCTGCGCGACAAAATGACCTGCGACCGGCGCTGGCTTACGCCCGAGCAGATGGCGGCACGCTCCGAGGCCCAGGCCGGGCCGGATCACTACCAGGATTGGCATGACGAACTGCCGGAAAACATTCGGGAAAAGATGCGTGCCGACTGGGGCGATATGCCGGGTGAGCTCTTCGTCCATGAAAAAAATCTGCACTTTGCCGGCCTGCGCAATGGCAATGTCTTTCTGACCATTCAGCCGCCCCGGGGCTATCTGGAGCAGATTGACAAGGTCTTGCACGATATGTACCTGTCGCCGCCGCACCACTACCTGGCGCAGTACCGCTATATTCGCGACGTGTTTAAGGCCCATGCGGTCATCCATGTGGGCAAGCACGGCTCCCTGGAATGGCTGCCCGGCAAGGCCTTGGGGCTTTCCGGCGAGTGCTATCCGGATCTGGCCATCATGGAACTGCCTAATATTTACCCCTACATCATCAATGACCCGGGGGAAGGCACCCAGGCCAAGCGCCGTTCGTACTGCTGCATTATCGACCACCTGACCCCGGCCTTCACCAATGCAGATCTGCACGATGATCTGGCCCGAGTGCAGGGTTTGGTAGATGAGTACATGGCGGCCCAGGCGGAAGATCCGGGTAAGCAGGACATTCTCAGGCCCATGCTCTGGCAGGCGGTGTGCGCAGCAGACCTGCATCAGGATCTGGCCATGGATGAAGCTACAGCCTTGGCTGATTTCAACGCCTTTCTCGATAAGCTGCACAGCTATGTTGAGGAAATTGGCGACACCATGATTAACGACGGCCTGCATGTTATGGGCCTGCCGCCGGAGGGCGAGCGGTTGCAGGAATTTGTTACCCAGCTCACCCGTTTGCCCAACGGCGATGTGCCTTCCCTGCGGGAGGCGCTGATTGGAGGCATGGGCTACGACTATGACGAGGTCTTGGCCCAGCGCGGCAGCCGCCAGGACCATTTCGGCAACAGGAGCGGCGCAGAACTGCTCAGAGAGGCGCACCGACAGGCCCTTGCCTTGGTGCAGGGTCTGGCAGCACAGGAGTACCAGCCCGAGAGCGCAGCCGAACTGGCGCAGACCCTGCCCGCTGCAGCCCGGCCTGCGGTGACAGAGGCGCTCGCCTACATCGCCAGTCAACTGGTGCCCAATATTGGCCGCTGTCGCGAAGAGATTGACGCCACCCTCGCCGCCCTGGCCGGCGGTTTTGTCCGGCCAGGACCATCGGGCGCACCCAGCCGGGGCCAGGCGGATATTCTCCCCACTGGCCGCAATTTCTACTCAGTTGATCCCAATAAAATTCCCAGCCCGGCGGCCTGGGAAGTGGGCGTGCGCCTGGGAGATGCGCTTATTGCCCGCTACCTTGCAGAAACCGGAACCTATCCGGAGAGCATCGGCATTTTGGTGTATGGCACGGTCACCATGCGCACCAAGGGTGATGACCTGGCGGAAATTCTGTACCTCATGGGGCTGAAACCCGTTTGGCAGAAGGGCAGCGGCAATGTCTGCGGTCTGGAGGTGATTCCGCTCGCTGAACTGGGGCGGCCGCGCCTGGATGTGGTGCCTCGTATTTCCGGGTTTTTCCGCGACAGTTTCCCCAACCTGGTGGAACTGATCGACGATGCGGCCCGCATGGTGGCGGCCCTGGAAGAAAAATCCGAGATGAATTTCCTCCGCCGCAACGTGCTGCGCGACATGGCGGCATACCGCAAAGAGGGTTTGAGCGAAGAAGAAGCCTTCCGCGAAGCCACCTTCCGGGTTTTTGGCTGTCCGCCGGGCACCTATGGCGCAGGCGTGTCTGAGCTGGTGGAATCGAAAAACTGGCAGACCCAGGAGGATCTGGGCAACAACTACATCCGCTATTCCTCCCACGCCTACGGCCAGGGCAGTTATGGTGCGCAGCGACCCGACGCCTACCGCCGTCAGCTTGCTCGCATGGATGTTACCGTTAAAAACGAGGATTCGCGCGAGTACGACATGATGTCCTGCACCGACTACTACAACTACTACGGCGGCATGATCGTGGCGGTGAAAACGGTGCGGGGCCACTTGCCCTTTGCCCTGATGGGCGACAGTTCCGATCCCAAGCGGGTGAAAATGCGCACCACCCAGGAAGAGGCCAAACATGTGCTGCGTTCACGCCTGACCAATCCCAAATGGCTGGAGGGCATGAAACGCCACGGCTACAAGGGTGCGGGCGATATCTCGCATGTGATGGATATTGTCCTTGGCTGGGATGCCACCGCCGAGGTGATTGACGACTGGATGTACAGCCGCATTGCCCAGAGCTATGCCCTTGATCCGGCCATGCGAGACTGGATGCACGAGGTGAACCCGCACGCACTGCAGAATATTCTCGATAAACTCCTGGAGGCGATCAGCCGGGGGATGTGGCGGGCTGAGCCGGAAATGGAGGAACAGCTCAGAAATGCGTACCTGGAGACCGAAGCGGAAATAGAGGAGTGGAGCGAGTAAATGAATAACCTCGCGTCCTTTTTTCTCCTTGCTGCTCTGCTCGCGTTTGCTCTCTTCGCTTTCACTCTGCCGCTTTCTCTGTATGCGGACACCAACGGAAGTGGCGCCAACGGAAGCACAAGCGGCGCCCTCCTCTTCACCCGCGCTGATATTGCTCGGATGAAGGTCAACCGCATGGCCGATATCCTCAATCAGGCCCCTGGAGTGAACGCTGGCGATTCTTCGGTGAGTATCCACGGTTCCACCCGGGTCAAGGTGCTGGTGGACGGCAGACCCATCAACGACCCCGCCTCAAGCCACGGGGCGATCAACTGGAGCGTGGTCAACCTGGAAAGTATCGAGCGGATTGAGATACTCCCCGGCAGAGGCGGAGTGCGTTACGGCCAGGACGCCAGCGGTGGAGTCATTCTCATACAAACCAGCCGGGGCACCAGCTTCAGCGGCCAGATCAAGGGCTACGGAGGTAGCGAGGATACGGCCTTTGCCGAGCTGAGTGCCCAAGCCCAGGCTGGTTTGTGGAGTGCGGAACTGAGCAGCCAGGGGCGAGCAACCAATGGCTATGTGCCCAATAATGATGCTGAAAAACTGCGTGGTGGGATTGGCCTCGCCTATGGCCCGGATGAGCGCCACCAGATTGCCCTCCATGCAGATTACCTGCACGAAGACAAGGGGCTGACCGGGCTGCCCGAATATCCCACCCCACATTCCCGCAAGAAGAGCGAGACGACTCTCCTGGCAGCGCGCATCATCTATGAAGACCTCGGCCTGGCCACTTTTTTTAACTCAGGGGAAGAGCAGCACCGGGATATTTCCAAACAACTTGCCCAGGATTTGCAAGTGGATGAATTTGGCCAGGACGCCAACTACAGCCTGCAAACCGGCACATGGGGCGAGCTTGCCCTGGGTGCTGCGTATCGCCTGAACGAAGGCCATGGCTCCACCTTCAGCACACAGCGCGAGGAAAGCGGGGCATTCTTCCTCACCCAGGTGCTGCGCCGGGATGATTCCCCCTGGAGTCTGAGCCTGGGCGCCCGCGCCAATATCTACAGCGCTTTTGATTCCGGCATCAATCCCGAGGTGAAAATCGAATACCATAAACCTGCCTGGTCGCTCAGCGCCGGCTACAACCGGGCCGACAATACCCCTTCTCTCAAACAACGCTATGCACATACCAGTTCAACGCTCCCTAATCCGGAACTGGGTATGGAAAGCGCAGACAACTGGCTTGTCGCCCTGACCCTCAGGCCCACAGGCACCTTGTCCCTCAGGGCCTCGGTCTTTGACAACCGGATTACAGACCGCATCACCTACCTGACCGGTGCAGACGGCATGGGTCAGTATGTCAATTACGGCAAAGTCAGTTATCGAGGCGGTGATTTGGCTTTGAGCTGGCAAGCGCTGCGCACGCTCACCTTCAAAGGCAGTTATACCTACCTTGATGCTGAAGATGATGCCACCGGCTTTAAAGTGCCTGGCAAGGCTGGCCATGTGGTGAAAGGCGATCTGCTCTGGCAGACGACGGATACATTGCTGACCGTGCTTTCCAGCAAGTACAGCAGCAAGGTGTACCGCAACCGCGACAACAGCAAAACAGTGGGCAGCTATGCCACCTTTGACCTGCGGGCGGAATACGATCTGGGTAAAATTGCTGTATTTGTCGAAATTGACAACCTGGCCAACAGCACCTGGTACTACGCCGATGGTCTCTTGGGGCCACCACGCACCTGGCTGGCCGGGCTGCGCTACAGGTGGTGATCATGCAAGAACGCCCCTATCCCATCTTTCCCTTTGCTGCGGTAATTGGCCAGGACTCGTTGCGCCAGGCCCTGTTGCTGACGGCGATAAATCCGCGCATCGGCGGGGTGCTTATCCGTGGGGAAAAAGGCACAGCCAAATCCACCCTGGTGCGCGGTCTGGCCGCCCTTTTACCGGAAATTACGGTCACGGCGGGCTGCCCCTTTGCCTGCGCCCCTGGGGAACAGCAGCTCTGTCCGCATTGCGCCGGTAAAACGAATAAGGTGGCCGCGCCGCTTGTACGGCAGCGCCGGGCCGCCTTTGTCGATTTACCCTTGAACGCCACCGAAGACCGGCTGGCCGGCGGGATTGATTTTCCGCGTTCGCTGAAGGAGGGCCAGATAGTTTTTGCCCCTGGCCTTCTCGCCAGTGCTCATCGGGGGCTTTTGTATGTGGATGAGGTCAACCTGTTGGATGACCATCTGGTGGATCTCATCCTTGATGCAGCGGCCAGTGGTGAAAACCGGGTGGAACGCGAGGGAATTTCCTTCAGCCATCCCGCCCGTTTTACCCTGGTGGGCACCATGAACCCTGAAGAGGGTGAGTTGCGGCCCCAGCTCCTTGATCGCTTTGGCCTGTGCGTGGAGGTACGGGGCGAGAGTGATCCTGAAAAACGGGTGCGGCTTCTGGAGTTGCGCGAAAATTTTGATGCAAATCCCAGAGTTTTTATAGCGCGCTATCAACAGGAAAGCGAGGCGCTGGCCAGCCAGATTGCCCGCGGCCGGGAGATATTGCCTGCAGTGCGCCTGCCTGATTCCCTGCGCCGTTTTATTGGCGAACTCTGTCAGGAAAACAATGTGGCTGGTCATCGAGCTGATCTGGTGCTGGAACAGGCGGTCTGCGCTCTGGCCGCACTGCAGGAGCGAACCAGGGTCAGTATTGCCGATGTCCAGACCCTGGCCCCTTTGGTGTTGCTGCACCGGCGTCGGGAGGCCCAGCCTCCTCCCCCTCCACCGCCGCAGGAACAAGAAGAGCACGAGGAACAAGACGAACAGAATCGGCCCGAGGAGGAAGAAAACAAGGCCGATGACAGGCAGGCAGACAGAGAGGATGGCCGGGAAGAGGGCAAGAGCCCGGAAGCCCCTGCGCAGAGACCAGGGGAATCAGCCGGGCAAGAGGATGAAGCGGAACAGCAGGAACAACAAGGAGAAGCACAGGAAGACCAGTCTCAGTCTTCCCAAGCTCCCGCACCTCCAGGGCAGGAAGCCCAGCAGGAGCAGGTTTTCGCCATTGGCGCAACCTTTACGGTCAAACCGCTCAGCGCCCGTAAAGACCGCCTCTTGCGCCGGGGCAGTGGTCGCCGTTCCCGCACCCGCATTGCCCAGAAAAAGGGCCGCTATGTGAAGAGCAGCACCCGCTTCAATGCGGATCTGGCCCTGGATGCCACCCTGCGCGCTGCTGCGCCGCACCAGAAAAGCCGCCGCCAGGGAAACGGTCAGGGGCTGGCCGTGCAACTTACCCCAGCGGATTTGCGCGGCAAGATCCGGGAAAAACGCATCGGCAATCTGCTCCTTTTTGTGGTGGATGCCAGTGGGTCCATGGGGGCCCGGGGTCGCATGGCGGCCTCCAAGGGGGCGGTGATGTCGCTTCTGCTTGATGCGTACCGCAAGCGCGACAAGGTAGCCATGATCAGCTTTCGAAAAAACGAGGCAGTACTCAATCTGCCGCCCACCACCTCGGTGGATCTGGCGGGCAAACTTCTGGCTGACATGCCGGTGGGCGGTCGTACCCCCTTGTCTGCAGCTCTCGCCCGCTGCCATCAGGAGTTGCGGAATCATCTTATTAAAAATCCGGGCGCGCAGCCCATTGTTATTCTTCTCAGCGATGGCAAGGGCAATGTTGCCCTGGGTGAACAGACTCCGCAGGATGAAGCCCTGCTTTTGGCAGCAACCCTGGCGCAGCACAATCCGGCCACCTTTATTGTGGTGGATACCGAAGAGCCGGGCCTGGTCACTTTTGGCCTGGCATGCAAACTCGCCGCAGCCATGCAGGCGCAATACTGCAAAATTGATGAGCTCAAGGCCAAGGCCCTGGTCAACATTATTCAGGAACACACTGTATGAAAAAACGTCCTATCTATCCCTTTGCGGCCCTGGTCGGCCAGGAAAACATGCAGCTTGCCCTGCTCCTCAATGTGATCAACCCTGGTCTTTCAGGCGTGCTTATCCGCGGCGAAAAGGGTACGGCCAAGTCCACCGCGGTGCGGGCGCTGGCCGACATTCTGCCGGAGATTGCTGTTTTTGCGGATGATCCCTACCAGCTCAACCCGGACACCGAGGCCGAAACCTGGCGCAGCTTGCGTCAGGCTGCCGGTTTGCCTGCTGATGAAACCCTGCCTGCTGTGGAGCGGCGCAAAGTGCGGGTAGTGGAACTGCCCGTGGGTGCGACCGAAGACCGGGTGGTGGGCACGCTCGATTTGGAGCAGGCGCTTAAGGCCGGAGAGAAACGGGTGGAGCCGGGCATCCTTGCCCAGGCGCACCGCAACATCCTCTATGTGGATGAGGTCAATCTCCTGGACGACCATGTGGTGGATGTGCTGCTCGATTCGGCAGCCATGGGGGTAAACACCATTGAGCGCGAGGGTATTTCCTTTTCCCACCCGGCCCGTTTCACCCTGGTGGGCACCATGAACCCGGAAGAAGGCGAGTTGCGACCGCAACTGCTGGATCGCTTTGGTCTCTGCGTCACCATCGAAGGCTTAACCCAAGTAGACGACCGGGTGGCGATTATGGAGCGTCGGGCCGCTTTTGATACAGATGCCGAGTCCTTTGCCGCTGGCTGGCAAGAGCAATCGGCCGGGATAGCCCAAAAAATTGTTGCCGCGCGTGCGTTGTATCCGCAGGTGGAGGCCCCGCGCGAACTGCTTTTCACTATTGCCCGCACCTGTCTGGATGTGGGGGTGGACGGCCATCGCGGCGATATCATCATGCTCAAGTGCGCCAAAACCCTGGCCGCGCTTGCTGGCCGCAAAGAGGCCAATGAGGCCGATGTACACCGGGCCGCTGAACTGGTCCTGCCTCACCGGCTGCGTCGCCAACCGCTGATGGAAATCGCCCGTAGCGTGCAGGATGCCAGGCAGCACAACCTGCAGCAGCAGACGGCGCGGGGCGTTCAGGCATGATTCGGCTGGAGGGGCTTAGTAAGAGCTACGGAACCGTGCAGGCGGTGCGGGGCATTGATCTTCAGGTGCAGGCAGGCGAGCTGTTTGCATTTCTTGGCCCCAATGGCGCGGGCAAAAGCACCACTATTCGTATGCTCACCGGCCTGACCCGTCTGGGTGGCGGCAATGCCTGGCTCAATGGCTACAATATCCGCCGGGATGCACTCGCTGCAAAACGGCAGTGCGGTCTGGTAGCGCAGCAGAGCAATCTGGATAACGAGCTGACGGTCAGCGAAAACCTGGACATCCATGGCCGTCTTTTTGCCATGCCTGCGCGGGAACGCAGGGAGCGCATCGCCGAACTCCTGAGCTTTGTGGAACTGAGTGATCGTGCGCACAGCTCTGTCAAAACCCTGTCTGGGGGGATGAAGCGCCGGGTGATGATTGCCCGGGCGCTTATGCACCGGCCGCCCATTCTCTTCCTAGATGAACCCACCGTAGGTCTGGATGCCGCTATCCGCCGCCGTATCTGGGCCTTGCTCAAACGAACCCGGCAGGAAGGCAGCACCCTGTTTTTAACCACCCACTACATTGAAGAGGCGGAATTTCTGGCCGACCGGGTCGCCTTTCTTGACCAGGGAGAAATCGTGGCCATGGATACGCCGCAGCAGCTGATGGCCCGCCTGGGCCTCTGGGCGATCGATCAACTGAGCGATGAGGGCCTCTCGACCAGCTATTTTCCCACTCGGGAAGAGGCCGCCGCCTTTTGTACCCTTCAGGCCCACGAGTTGACCCTGCGTCGGGTCAACCTGGAAGATGTCTTTCTTGATCTCACTGGAAAAAAGGTGCGCTGATGCATGGTTTTATTGCTGTCTACCTGCGGGAGCTGCTGATTCTCAAATACCGCTTCAAGCGCCAGTTGGCGGGCATGGCCGTTACCCCGCTTTTATATCTGCTCACCTTTGGCTATGCCATGGGCGATATCATCCGTATGGATGGCAGCTCCTACCTGGAATTTCTTATTCCCGGACTGGTGGCCATGAGCAGCATGACCCAGGCCTTTGCCATTGCTACAGACATCAATGTGGCCAGGTTTTACTGGAAGATATTTGAGGAATTCCAGGCCGCTCCCATCAGCAACCTGGCCTATGTGGCCGGAGAAACCCTGGCCGGCATCACCCGCGCCCTGATGGCCATTGCAGTCATACTACTCTTAAGCCTGCTCTTTGGTGTTTCCCTGAACTATGGCTTCTGCTTCTGGCTGGCGGTGCTGCTGAACGCTGCTGTCTTTGCCGCTCTGGCCGTGGCTTTGGCCATGCTGGTTAAATCCCATGCGGATCAGAGCCTGCTCACCAGCTTCATCATCACGCCCATGGCTTTTTTGGGTGGCACCTTTTTCCCGCTGGATAATCTGCCCGGCTGGGTGCAGACCGTCCTGTCACTTTTGCCGCTTACCCATGCCTCCCATGCCATCCGTGCTGCTGCCCTGGGCCAGCCGCACAACTGGACAGATTACTGGCTGCTGGCAGCTCTGGCTGTGCTTTTTTTCATTTTTGCCCTGCGTTGTGTTGGTCATGCGCGCGATTAATTCCAGTTTCACATCAAAGCTCTCTGTGTCGGCATCGAAAAATGCTCCTCGGAGTACCCTATGTACGCCTGTGTCGCATTTTTCTCGCCTCCTTGAGACACTTCTTTGATCTGAAACCGGAATAGAGGCTACCGCAGGCCAACCACTTGTTACTCTTAAGGAAAGATACCCATGCTCCTGGCCACCTTTTACCAAGGCGTCGAACTGCACCGGGAAGATAAAATCCTCTACGCCCGCTTTCTTGTTCCCCACGATGTTGTGTCGACCTGTCGGGTGGCCGGCGGTTTCCATCACGATCTTGACTATGTATACAATCACCAGAGCTGTGAACCTGCTGGTGGGCATTGCGGTCAGGCCTCTTTGGCTATCCGCAATCCCCTGGCCTACCGGGAGCAGATCTGCAGTCGCCATGGCCTGCCTGCCGAGGGCTGCACCACCCTGGGCACTGCGGCCAATATGCGCAATGCCGCCATCGTTGAAGAAACATTCCGTGGTCTGAACGTGGTGGCGGTCTGTACCGGTGGAGTCGAAGGCAATGCCGGCCGGGCCGGTGATCCGGCCTCGGTGGCGGAAACAGAGCAGGGCTTTGAGCGGCTGCCTCTGGCAAAGGATCCGCCTGCAGCAGGCACCATTAACACCATGCTGTTTGTCTCCAAACCGCTCATTGCCGGGGCCATGGTGCGTGCCATTATGACGGCCACCGAGGCCAAAACAGCGGCCCTGCAGGAACTGGCCGTGGGTTCGCGTTACTCCGACGGCCTGGCTACCGGTACCGGCACGGATCAGATTGCGGTGGCCGCAGTCAGGGAAGGCGGCAAGGCCCTGACCAGCGCAGGAAAGCACGCCAAGCTAGGCGAGCTGATTGGCCGGGCCGTGCATGGGGCCGTCAAACAAACCCTGTCCCTGCAAAATGGCCTGACTGCTGCCAGCCAGTGTTCGGTGGAGGCGCATCTGCGTCGTTTCGGCATGGATGCCGAGAATCTGCGCCAGGGCGTATGCCGGTATTTACATGAGCAGGAACTGCAGCTTTTCAGCGCCAATTTTCTCGCCATTGAACGTGATCCGCTCACCGTGGCTGCAGTGGCTGCTCTGGTACATCTCAAAGATAAAACTGCCTGGGGCACCCTGTCACAGGGGTGCTGGCTGGACACAGCAAGCGCCTTTGCCGCCCAGATTACGGCAGCGGTCAGTGGCGATTACGAGCATCTAGCCCTGTATCGCAGACAATTGGCCCAGCAGGCGGCCCCGGAAGATAATGCTGCTTTCCTCCATTTAATCTGCCAGGCCCTGGCCCTGGGCTTCCAACATAAATGGCCTGAGATTGCGGCAGGACTTGCGGAAAAACAAGCAGAGTAAACACAATGCGACACGTATTTCGACACGTATTTCGACACGTATTTCGACACGTAGGGAAGGAGGGAGGGAGCATATGTAAGATCATATGAACAGAAAACAGGCAAAACGGTTCGGCGCGAGCATTCTGCCCTGCGCTGTAAAGGGAATCCCGTGGAAAACGGGAGCGGTCCCGCCGCCGTAATCCTGCCCTGCTTGTTCACAGGGCCATCAACGCCACAATGCCACTGGGCAAAAGCCTGGGAAGGCGGTGTTGATAAAGAGAGCCGGAAAACCTGCCGTTTTGCCCCGGAGGAAGGAACTGTCGAGGAAACAGTCCGTCGCCATTTTTGGCCAAGCAGCAGGTATATGCCTGGCCGGATCAGGCAGTGCATGCCCAGCAAGCAGAGCGGACTTTTTCCTGTGTGCCCATTCTATCAGGAGAAAGAGAAGACCATGAACGCCCGCAAAAAATACCCTGCCTTGCAGATTTTGCTCAGCCTTTCCTTGCTCACCCTGACGTCAAACACAGGGGTGATGGCGGCCGATGAGGTGAAAAGCACGAACGCCGTCAACAAAAGTAAAAAAACAATAGCCACCCAGGTTGCCGAAGACATGGTGATTACCGCCACCAGAAGTGAGGAGAGCCTGCGCGAGGTGCCGGCCAAGGTGGAGATTATCGACAGCCATGATCTGGAGATGACCGCTGGTGAGACCATTACCGAGCAGTTGAAAAAAGGCAGTTCTGTGAGCGTAATCGAATATCCGGGTGCCCTGGCCGGCATTGGCATTCGGGGCTTCAGGCCGGAATTTTCCGGTATCACCAAGCACAGTCTGATTCTGGTCAATGGTCGACCTGCCGGTGCGACCAACTTGGCCACCATCCTTGCTGACAATGTGGAACGGGTCGAGGTGCTGAAGGGGCCGGCCTCCTCCTTGTACGGGGCTGAAGCCATGGGCGGTGTGGTCAACATCATCACCAAAAAGAACACAGATGCGCTTACCGGCAGCGTCAAGCTGGGAGGGGGCAGCTTTGCCACCAACTTCCAGCAGGCGGCCCTGGGCGGTGCTCTTGCCGGGCCATTTGATTTTGATATCAGTGCCAAACGCTATGATCAAAGTGATGACCTTACCATGGGCAACGGCGATAAACGCGCCAACACCAGCTACCGTACCCAAAATGCTGCCCTGCGCGTCGGGGCAGATCTTGGCCCGGACTGGAGGGCTGATATCAGCGCTAACGGTTACCAGGGTCGGGATATCGAAACACCGGGGGATATTGCCTACGGCGAGAGTGAAAGCGGGTACAAGGATATCGACAACTATGGTGCGGAGATAAAAATTGGTGGTTCTCTGGGGGCAAATAATAAGATAGCCCTGACTGCCTACCACACCGGCGAAGAATCAAAGAGCTACGATAAATATTATCAGGGTGATCCAGTACCTGGATACCGCAGCTACGACAGTGAAACCACTTGGGACGGAGTGCAGGTGCAGGACACCTACACCTGGGGCGCGCACAGTTTTATTGTGGGCGCTGATTATCAGTACATTGAAAAAACCGCCATAAGCTACCTGGTGGATGGCAGCCGCAAGGCGCCGGCTTCGCCGAATGAGGGCCGTACCAACTGGGCCGGCTATGGCGAATCGGTGTGGAAATTTTTGGACAAGCGCCTGACCCTGACCGCCGGCGGTCGCTACGACTACTTTGACGTGGAAACTCTGTCCACGCCCCACAAGACCGACTTTACTCCGAAATCCGAGAATTTTTCCACCTTCAGCCCCAGGATGGGAGCCAACTACCTGATGGATAGCGGCCTGCGCCTGCACAGCACCCTGGGCCAGGCCTTTGTACCGCCGAGTGCCATGCAGCTTGCCGGTTACTCTGAGCGGGTCGTGGATGGTGAGGTCATGATTACCAAGGGTAATGCCGGGCTTGATCCGGAAACCTCCACCACCTGGGACGGCGGCATCGGCTTTGCCCGCAACGAATGGGGGCTGTCCATGGATTTTACCTATTTTTACACCAAGGTGGACGACCGTATCAGTACCGCGCAACAGGGCAACACCAGAACCTATGTCAACAGCCTGGACGCGGAAATTCAGGGTCTGGAAACCATGCTCTCCTTGGATGTGGGCGCGGTGCTGGGCTGGGAGCAATCGCTCAGATTATACTTTAACGGCACCAACCTGTTCAAGGCAGAGGAAGAACTGGATGGCGGCGGCATGAAGGATATCCACAATGTGGCGGACTACACCTACAACTACGGTGTGGAATATGACGACGATACCTTTGACGCCAAACTCCATTTACGCACTGTTGGCCCCATGCGCGACACCGACTGGGTCGCGGCCGGATACCCGGAAACCGAATACCCAAGCTTCACCGTGGTCGATCTGGTAGTGGGAGCTGATTTTTTTGAACATCACCGCCTGGCGCTGATCATCGATAACCTTTTTGACAAGAACTACTACGAGAAAAAGGGCTATCCCAAACCGGGCCGTGGCTTTTTTGTCAGCTACACCTTTTCATTCTGAAAAACTCAAGAAGGGAGAGAACATGACCATGTACAAACAAACAAAGCGTAAAATATACTGCTCGTTTTATTCAATTTTCCTGTGCTTGGCACTAGCCCCCCTGGCCGCATCGACCATATGCGCCGAGGAAAATATGCAAAAGACTCAGGCTGTAGACATGGTAGTGACCGCTAGCCGCAGCGAAACCAGCCGTGAGGAGGCCACCAAAAGCATCAGTGTTGTGGGCAGTGAAGATCGAGATGAGCGGCAGCAGTACTTTCTGCCCAAGCTGCTGGACAGCCAGCCCGGTGTGTTTCTCCGCTCCCTCGGAGGTTTAGGGCAGTGGTCTAATATCAGCATTCGTGGGGCAGGCCCGCAATACACCCAGTACCAATATAATGGCATGTCCTTGCGCGATGCCGCAGACACGCAGACCACCCTGCAGTACTTCATTGAAGACATGTTCAGTGCCAGTAATTTGGACCGGATCGAGGTGTTGAAGGGGACCAACAGCGTGCTCTACGGTTCCCAGGCCATGGGTGGGGTTATCAATATTATTCCTCAGAGGTGGCAACCTGGCCTTAAGGCGGAGTGGCGCAGCGAATTCGGACCAAACAGCACCTATATCGGCAATGCCCGTCTCGCCTACGGCACAGAGCGCTATTATATCGATATCAACCCCACCTACCTGACCACCGACGGTGAAAAATATGGGGGCGAATACGGGTACTTCTATGACAACCGGGGAGGCACCTTTGCCGCCGGGTTCAAGCCTACCGAGGCCACTGCCCTGGAGTTGAATGTTTTGTTTTCCGATTCAGATCTGGCTTTGGGTGAAACCCCCTCGCTTGACACTGCCGGCAGGCTCATCAAAAATCAGGCTTCTGCCGATAAAAGCCGGGAAAGCCAGCTCTCCCAGATTGGTCTGAGTTGGAGTCATGAGGTTTCTTCATTCTGGGACTACAGCCTGAAAGGGTCGCATAGCGATACACAACGACACTATTTCTGGACCAAAACACCAGGTGACCAGTCTGATTATGATGGCAATATCACCTATCTGGAAATGCAGCACAATCTCCATGCCACCGATTGGCTGACCTTCAACCTCGGTGCCAGCTACGAAGATTCCACCTACGACGGCAGGGAACCACGCAACAAGTACGGAGGTGATTATACCCCGGTTATTTTTGATGAATCCTGGCATACGAGCGATCTGTTCGCTCAAACCCAGTTTGTTTTTTTGGATCGAAGCCTGTTCGTTAATCTGGGTGGACGTTACAACAACCACGAAAAATTCGACGACAAAACCGTGTGGGAGGCGTCTGCTGCTTATCTGATCAAGGAGACAGGGACTAAGCTGCATACCCAGGTAGCCACTGGTTACCGTACCCCGGGCCTGTATGAAATCTACGGCGGTTATCTGGCCAATGGCCAGCTCGTTACCATTGGTAACCCAGACTTGATCCCAGAGGAAAGCACAAGCTACGAAATCGGGCTTGAACAGAGTGTACTGGATGGCAGGTTGCAGGCCGGTATAAGCTATTTTTATACCAGTTTTGACGACATGATCACCTTTGACGGCGTAGATAACCGCTATATCAATGCCTCGGAGGGCAACAATTCGGGCATTGAGACCTTTCTCCGAATACAACCCTGGGATGCTCTGCGTTTGGATCTGGCCTACACCTACATCGATCCCGAATATAAGAACGACACGAATCAGTGGACGAGAAAAGAATATCTGCCCCGCAACAAAGTCAACCTCACCATCACCGCCTATCCGCTGGAAAAATTAAGCCTGGCGATGAGTGTGAAATGGCAGGATGAAAAAATCGTGCCGCTTTATGACGCAAGCTACAACTCCGTGCGCTGGCAGGAAGACAGTGTTGCCACGGTGGATCTGGCCGCTACCTACAAGGTGCTGCCGCACCTGGAACTTTTTGGCCGCATCGACAACCTGTTGGATGAAGACTACACCGAATCCGCCTACTGTATGCCAGGTCTTACGGTGTTTGGCGGCTTGAAACTGCAGTACTAATCTGCCTTGCTGAGCAGAAGGACGGTTGCGGGGCATTAAACGCCTGCCCTTGCAACTTCCCGAGCACACCGCTTACACAGTGCGGTCTGACACGCGGAGGAGGAGAGCATGCGCATCGTTTTTATCCATGGGCATATGTTTAATGCCCATAACTGGGCCTTGGCCAGGGACATGCTTGGCCAAGACGGTATTGAGCTCCGCTTTCTGGCGCAGATGTCGCCAGAGGGGCAGGCTCTGCACACCTTGCCAGGGCTTAGGGCGGATCTGGTCATTGCTCAGCTCTTCCACGACCTGCCCCAGGCGGCCGAACTTGGTGCTGCAGCCGCAACCGTACCGCACCGCCTGGGTCTGGGTGCGGCAATACCGGCCGGTTTCACCACCTTCACTGCCCAGGAAAGCCAGGTTTTTGCCCGCTATCTGAGTCAGGTCTCGGCGGAAAACTACGCCAACGGTATCCGTTATCTTGTCAGTCGTACCGGCTATGCGGTTGCCTACGCTCCTTTTATCCCCCTCACCCTGCCCGGCATCTTCCACCCAGAGGCTGAGGGCTTGTTTCCTACGGCTACGGCCTATTTTACCTGGCTGCAGCAACAGGGAAAAAAAAGGGGTCCCAGGGTGGCCATACTGAGTTATTACGGTCAGATCGCCGAGGATAACCATGCAGATACCGACGCCCTTATCCTGGCCTTGGAACGGCACGGCCTCACCCCCTTGTGCGTGGCAGTTGAAGGCATGGCAGACAGCTCCCTGCCGCTGGAAAAGCGCTATCCCTGGCTGTCGATGCTGGAGGAGACGGCCCCGGAGTTGCTCCTGAACCTGTTGGCGGGCAGACTGCTTGTGGACGCAGAAGACGATCATCTCCTGCGCAGCCTCAATGTTCCCGTGCTGCAGCTCATCAGGCTGCATCAGCAGAGCCCGGCAGAGTGGCGGCAGGATGGTAGTGGCCAGGGTGCAGCCCAGGCCATGGTCTACAGCCTGCAACAGCCGGAAATGGCTGGTACGATCGAGCCGCTGGCAGTAGCGGCATCAGAGGCCAAACGTGAGGGAGCACCCGTGCTGTCCATGCGCCGCTATCTTCCTTTGCAGGAGAATATTGAGCTCTTGTGTCGCCGTATTTCGCGCTGGCTGCGACTGCGGCATCTGGCCAATTGGGAAAAGCGGTTGGTTATCGTGCTGCACAACAACCCCTGCAAGGGGGTGGAGGCCACCCTTGGCCTGGCTGCGGGTCTGGACACCTTTGCCAGCCTTGGGGATTGCATCCGTGCCCTGCGTCTTGCTGGCTACGATACCGGTGATGCACCGGAAGACGGGGCAAAACTGTTGCGCCTTTTCCTTGAACGCAAGGCCATCAGTGAATTTCGCTGGACTACGGCTGATGAAATCGTGGCCAAAGGCGGGGCGCTGCATAAGGTGAAGCGCCAAGAATACGAGGAGCTGCTGGCTGCCATGCCTGCATCGGCACGGGAGCGCGTTTTGGCCGACTGGGGCGATTTTCCCGGTGAAGGCATGGTTTTTCACGAGCAGGGTGAAGATATGTTGCTGGTGACCGGCCTGGTCTTCGGCAAACTGCGGCTTATGCTCCAGCCCAAGCGGGGCTGCTACGGGGCAAAATGCAACGGCGAGGTCTGCCGCATTCTGCACGAACCAGAGCTTGCGCCGCCGCCGCATTGGCTGGCCACCTACGCCTACATCCGGGCGCATGGCGCTCTGGAATTTTTACCTGGCAAGCAGGTTGCCCTGTCGCCGGCCTGTTTCCCGGCCGTCAGTCTGGATGATCTGCCCAATATCTACCTCTATATTCTCGATGTACCGGGCGAGGCCATGATCGCCAAACGCCGGAGCGCGGCTGTGTTGGTCAGCCACTTGCCGCCGGTACGCCGCCCGGTGCCCCTGGATGAGGATTTCATCCGCATGGCGGATCTGGCCGGGCAGTACCAAAAAACGAGCGAACATGGGGAAGGGGTGCGGGCAAAGCTGCTGCAGGGAGAATTGCTTCCCCTGTTGCAGGCGCATGGTCTGCACCAGGCTGGAGAATCCTTTGCCGAAGCGCTGGCACTGCTCAGCCGCCGTCTGCGTCGGGCTGGGCAGGATGCAGTTTCCACAGGGCGGCATCGTCTTGGTCAGACGCCCAGTGTGGAAGACAGGGCTCTCATGCTGGCCGCTATGCTCGACCGGGTGGGCGGGACTGTGCCGCCGCTTGCCCTGGTAGCCTCCTGGCTTCCGGTTCTGCCTGCTTTTGATGCGGCACTGGCCGTCATTATCGCCATTTTGCGCGGGGAGCAAGCAGCGCCTGCGTCTGCCCAGGCGGACCCGCGGGCCTATACGGCGCTTGTCACCTGGGTCAGGAAGGTAGATGCGCTTCTGCAGGCAAGCAGCCGGGAAGTTCCCCAATTGCTGAAGGCCTTGAATGGTGAGTTTGTCGAAGCGGGACTGGCCGCCTCGCTTCTGATGGCCAAAACAGCGGCCCTGCCCAGCGGCCGCAATCTTTTTGCCGCCGATGTGCGTGCCATGCCCACGCTGGCTGCCTGGCAGCGGGGCAAGCAACTGGCCGATCGGCTGTTACGTAAGTATCTGCAGGATGAAGAACGTTTTCCTGAAACTATTGGGGTGAGTTTGTGGAGTATTGATGCCTTCAAGTCTGACGGCGAGGTCTTCTGCCAGATCCTGTACCTGATGGGCATGGAGCCGCGCTGGGCTGCCAATGGCGAGGTCGACGGAGTATCGGCCCTGCCCTTGGAAGAATTGACTTTGGAGACAACGGAGCTTACGTGCATCCGCCGCCCTAGGGTGGATGTGCTGATCCAGACCAGCTCTATCCTGCGCGATCTGGTGCCGCACTTCGCGGCCCTGCTGGATGAGGCTGCGCTCATGGCCGGGGAACTCGACGAACCAGAGGCATGGAACTGTATCCGCAAACATACTCTGGAGGGTATGCGCAGTCTGCGGACAGAACTGGCAGAAAAATTGGAGGAAGCAGAACTCAGACGCTTGGCCAGTTTTCGGGTTTTTTCCTCTGCTCCTGGCGCCTATGGTGGCGCGGATGTGGGTTTGGCCCTGGATGCCTCGGCCTGGGAAAGCCAGAACGACCTGGCAGAAATTCATATCAATGGCCATGGCTATGCCTATGGCGCAGGATATGGGGCGCAAAACGGGAACAGACAGGGGCTGGCCGGGCAGGCGGCGCAGCATCTCTATGCCCGGGCGTTGAAGCGGCTTGATGTGACCTATATGCGTCAGTATTCGCCGGAATACGATCTCCTGGATTCCAGTTGCTACAGCAGTGCCCTGGGCGGCATGGCCGTGGCTGCACAAACCATGCGCGGCGCAGGCCCCAGGATGTATTGGGGGGAAAACAGCAGCGTCGAGGAAGCAGAGGTGGTGGATTTGGGGGAAGAAATTGCCCGCCTTGCCAGCGCCAAATTATTGAACCAGAAATGGATCGCTGCCCAGCGCGAGCAGGGCTACCAGGCTGCAGCTGCAATTGCCGCGCGGATCAATACCCTTTTTCGCTGGAGCGCCACCACCGGCACGGTTGCAGACTGGACCTTCAACCAGGTGGCTGAGCGCTATCTGGAGGATGAAGAAACCTTGGCCTGGTTGCGCAAAGAAAATCCCTACGCGCTGGAGGAAATCAGCCGCAGGCTACTGGAAGCAGAGGCGCGTGGCCTGTGGCAGGCCGATGCCAGGCATTTGACCTGTGTACAGGCAGCGGCCCTGGCCTTGGAAGGCGACATGGAAGAGCAGATGGGCGAGGTACAGGGTGAGTTCCAGGGCGGCAAGGTGGAGATTATCGGGGTGGATACGGTGGACAGATGGCGGCTCAACTGGCGCTTGCCCAAAAAGGAGACGGCCCGGTCGCAGGAGCCCCAGGCATGAATACTGGAGTTGGCCGATCAGGCAAGAGCCCGATCAATAGCCCCGTCAACAGCCTGGTTCTGGTGCTCACCACCCGCTGCCAGCTTCGCTGCCCGTACTGTTCCCAGGGAGAGATGCTGCCCCGTCAGGACATGTCACCGGAGGTTTTGCGCAAAGCCCTGCTCCTGGCCAGTCAGGGAACCAGGCCCCTGCAGATCCAGCTCACCGGTGGCGAACCTACCCTGGTGCCCGAACTGGTGCGGCTGGCCATTACGGAAGCGGCGCAGATCAAACGTTTTTGCACTCTGGCTATCCAAACCAATGGCGTGCAGCTCGATACCCACATGGTACGTTTCTGGAAAAAGCATGGCCTACAGGTAGGGGTCAGCCTCGATGGCACCCCCAGAATCCAGGAAGCGGTGCGGGGCCAGGCCGGAGCCACCTTGCGCGGCCTGCTTCTGCTGGAAGAGGAGGGCGTGCCCTTTAACATCACCACTGTGCTCAGCAGTGCCAATGTACAGGAATTGGACCGCCTGGTCTGGCTGCTCGCCGGTTTTGAGCAGGCGCGCGGCATTGGGTTGGATATTTTGGTGCAGCGTGGCCGGGCGGCAAGGAACAAGCAGGTTTCGCTACCCGACAAAAAGCACGTAATCCAGGGCTTGGAACGCCTGCTTCTTGCCCTGGAAACGGTGAACCGGGAAAGAAACACCCCGCTGCGGCTACGGGAACTGGATCTTGTACGGCGCTGTCTGCAGCAGGGCCAGCAGGGGCGGAGCAGAACCTTTTGCCTGGCTGCCTGTGGCGAAAGCCTGGCAGTGGCCCCGGATGGCCGCCTCTTTCCCTGCGCCCAGGTGCTGGGCGAGGCGCGTTTTTCCGCAGGCACGGTGGATGCGCCTCAACCGGTTCCGCCTTTCCCGGCCTTGCCCCTGAATAGCTTGCAAAAGGATTGTTCCTCCTGCCTGTTGCGCCTGCACTGCCCCGACGACTGCCCCAGCCGCCTCAGCCACAATCAGGCTGAAGAGCGTCTTCTGGCCTGCACCCTCTATCAGATACTGGCACACTATCCAGGGTGCGAACCAGGCCAGGAAAGGGCCACGCCCACCGTGGTTGTCAACCAAACCGAACACTGCCCATGAACAGTCTGCATCTTGCCTTTATTCACGCCGCCGTTCGCCACGGCGAGGCAGCGTACAACCGGGACCTTTTGCTGGAACAGGTTGATCTGGCCGGAAAGGCCGGAGCCAAAATAGTGATCGCACCGGAACTGGCCCTGTCGGGCTATGCCTTTGGCAGCCGGGAAGAAATGTTCCCCCTGGCCGAAACCGTTACCGGCCCTACTTTCCAGGCCCTGGCACCCCTGTGTCTTGAGCACGGCCTGTTCTGCTGTTTCGGCTTTGCCGAACAAGACCAGGCAAGCGGGCTGCTCTTCAACAGTGCCGCTGTGATTGATCCGGAGGGCAGGCTGGTACTCTGCTACCGGAAAATCAATGCAGAGAGCCGCTGGGCAACTCCGGGCAACCCCTATGCCGACAACACTTTTGCCACCCCTTGGGGCCGGGTCGGGGTTTTGATCTGCTCCGACAGCTATCATGCCCTTATGCCCCGGATTACCGCCCTGCGTGGCGCAGACCTGCTACTTATCCCCGCCAACTGGCCACTTCTTTGTCTGCAAACAGGTATTGATCCGCTGGATATCTGGCGGGCCCGGGCGCTGGAAAACGGTTGCCATGTGGCAGCCTGCAACCGGGGTGGTATGGATAAAAGCATGGACTGCCGCAATGCTGTCTCTGCCTTGATTGACCCACAGGGCTGTCTGATCCGTAGCGTGACAGGAGAATACACCAGGCAACTCCACGCACCCATTGTGTTGGATAGCAGGCAGCGCTTGCCAAGCCAAGATCGTATGCACAGGTTGGCCAGTCGCAAGCCCCAGGCAGCACTGGACTGTGCCCTGCATCTGGGCGGAATAAACAACTGGAGCAACTTTCATCAACTGCCGCCGGCGGGTGCACTGACTCTCCACTTCCATGGCAGAGTCCATGTTGCGCCCAACCAATCGGGAGCACCTGAAGGGGCAGATGCGGCCGCTTCTTCTGTGGCTCAACTGCATTTTTTTGCCGTGCAGGAACAGGACCAGGCAGGGACGGCTGCCATGGATGCCATGCATGGCAACATCCACGCTGGCCAGACCATGACCATGCTCTGCTCCGGTATTGGCGGTTTGGGTGCAGCCTGTGTGCAGATATATGACGGGCAGCAGGAACGGGAGCCTTACCTTTTTCTTATGGACGAAAGCCAACCTCCAGGGTCGCCGCTTGTTGTTCACTGCGGCCCGGCGCGCATAGCTGTTCTTCCACCGGCAGCCCTGTATCATCCAGAGCATATCCTGGCCTGCGCCAAACAGGGCTGCGATCTGGTGGTGATCTTTGTGGCAGATCTGAATGAAAAGGTGCGTCTGCTTGCCGGGGTCCGCACCATTGAACAGGTGGCCATGGTGCTCTGTGCACCGGACGGTGCGTCTTTATGGCTGCCGCCCCAGGGGCACGAGCGCTGGCAGGAGTTGAGCATTAGCCGGGAAGGGCAAGGCGATACTGTGCTTCTTGATACCCGGCTCACCAGAAGCAAGCGCTTTCAGGATCTGATTGACTACCTGGCCCTGTTACGTAATTCGTATTTTCTGCCTTAACACATTCATATTCCATTTTCTCCAAACAGATGAGGCCAGGTAATTATGCAACAGCCCCTTGCTGGACACATTTTGGTTTGGGAGGCAGGGCAAGGGGTAAACAACGGCCTCCATACCAACAGGGTGTTTTCCCTTGACGAAATCTCATAATAGTGGACATAGTCATTTGTAATACCATCTATTCAATTGCATGTGGGGCTCTCTTTGGGCAGGCAGAGGGCCCACTGAGATGACAAATATTAGGGTAATTGTCGATACGATTCTTTCATTTTCGAAAAACCAGGTTCTGCAGTAGCTGTAAAATAACTGTAAAAACGGCTCGATTGTCCGTGTCCACCCACGACAAACCGGGCTGATATCAATACAATAGAAATAAGCAACACCCGTAAAGAGGAGGAGCAGGAAGAATGGAAGCGGTCGAGTGCGCACACTGGCTACAAGAAGAGGATATCTGCCATGTTCTGGCCCGGAAAGAAACGCCATCAAAGGAAGAAATTCTGGAAATCCTGGCTAAGGCACGCGAACTACAGGGGCTCAGTCTACAGGAAGTAGCGGCCCTGTCCGCGGTAACAGATCCAGCCCTTCTGCACGACATGTTCGCCACGGCCCGTGCCATAAAGGATGAGATATACGGGCGAAGGCTGGTTCTTTTTGCGCCGCTGTATATGTCCAATTATTGTCAGAACGAATGCCTGTACTGTGCTTTCAGAAAATCCAACAGAGAGTTAAAGCGGCATGCCTTGAGCCAGGAGGAAATTGCCGACAACGTGCGCATCCTTATCCGTCAGGGCCACAAGAGGCTGCTGCTGGTTGCAGGAGAATCGTACCCCCATGGAGATTTCAACTATATCTTGGATGCCATTGACACCGTCTATGCCACCCGGGAAGGAGCTAGCGAAATTCGGCGTGTTAATGCAAACATCGCCCCTTTAAGCGTGGAGCAGTTTAAATCACTTAAGGCCCGGGGCATTGGCACCTACCAACTGTTTCAGGAAACTTATCATCGGCCCACCTACGCCCGGGTGCATGTGCGCGGCGCCAAAGCCAATTTTGACTGGCGGGCAACCGCCCTGGACCGGGCCATGCAGGCCGGTATTGATGATGTGGGTATGGGAGTACTGTTTGGCTTGTACGACTGGCGTTTTGAAATACTGGCCCTGCTGCAGCACATTACCCATCTGGAGCAGAGGTTTGGCGTGGGCAGCCATACCATCAGCGTGCCCCGGATAGAACCAGCCTCTGGTTCTGAAATGTCGTCCAACCCGCCACATATGGTGGATGATCTGGATTTCCGCAAGATAGTCGCCATCTTGCGCATGGCCGTCCCCTACACAGGCATCATTATGTCTACCCGGGAAACCAAGGAAATGCGGCGGGAAACCCTGGAGCTTGGTGTTTCCCAGATTTCGGCAGGCAGTCGTACCGACCCTGGCGGCTACCAGAGCGATGGTGAGTTTGAAGCCAGCCAGTTTCAGTTGGGCGATCATCGCCCGCTGGCAGAGGTGATAGAGGATATTTCCCAGTTGGGCTATATTCCCTCCTTCTGCACCGGCTGCTATCGCTTGGGCCGCACCGGCAAAGATTTTATGGACATGGCCAAACCCGGCCTGATTAAGGAAAAATGCGGACCTAACGCCTTGTCCACGTTCAAAGAGTATTTACGCGACTATGCCTCACCCGAACTAGCGGCAATAGGTACCAGCGCCATTGACAAGGAGCTGGCAGCCATGCTCCCCAAAACCCGGGCCCTGGCAGAAAGGATGTTGGAGAAGGTCGACTCCGGTAAAAGTGACGTGTACTGCTGATCGGGGCCTGCTTGGCCCAGCAGAAGCGTAAAGTTTTTATCAGTGCTGTCTCATAAAAGATCAATGAAAGGAGGCTCGGAGAGCTCTTTGGTGGTACAATGATTTTGCAAAAAGATCATACAAACCAAGGAGATCCGAGCCATGGCCCATAGTAACACTGTCCT
>JAAYIE010000073.1 GCA_012744275.1 Desulfobulbaceae bacterium | reverse complement strand
CTCGCAGAGGCCGATATCGTGCTTACCTGCCAGGGCGGTGATTATACCAGCGAGATGCATCCGCAACTGAGGGCGATGGGCTGGCAGGGCTTTTGGATTGACGCAGCCTCAACTCTGCGCATGAACACCGATGCGGTAATCGTGCTGGACCCGGTTAACCGGAGCGTGATCGATGCAGCCCTGCAGGCTGGGATAAAAGACTACATTGGTGGCAACTGTACGGTGTCGCTCATGCTCATGGCCCTGGGCGGTCTTTTTCAACAGGGCTGGGTGGAATGGGTCAGCAGCCAAACCTATCAGGCCGCATCAGGCGCAGGTGCAAAAAATATGCGCGAGCTGGTAGCCCAAATGGCGAGCATTGCCGGTGCTTCATCTGCTGTGCTGGCCAACCAGGCCAGCAATATTCAAGAACTGGATCGGCAGGTAATCAACACCATGCGGCAGGATGACTTCCCCTGCACAAATTTCGGCGCACCGCTTGCGGGCAGCCTCATCCCCTGGATTGACCGCGCCATGGAAAACGGCCAAACCCGGGAAGAGTGGAAAGGTGGGGCGGAAAGCAATAAAATTCTCGGCACCAGCGTGGAAAAGGGGAATTTTGTGCCAGTAGATGGCTGTTGTGTGCGCATCGGCGCTATGCGCTGCCACAGTCAGGCCTTTACCATCAAGCTGAAAAAGGATGTGCCGCTGGCCGAAATTGAGGCAGCCATTGCCGGCCACAATGATTGGGTGTACCTGGTGGAAAACAACCGGGAAGCCACCCTGCGCGAACTGACACCTGCCCGCGTCACCGGTACCCTGGATATTCCGGTGGGCCGGGTGCGCAAGATGCTTTTGGGCCCCGAGTATGTAAGCGCCTTTACCGTGGGCGACCAGCTGCTCTGGGGTGCTGCCGAACCAGTGCGCCGTATGCTTGGGCTTGCCCTTAAGTTTTTGGGCTGAAAAAAGTTTACCATAAGCCTTAATAACAACTCCACTTAAAGCCTGGTAGTGCCGGCTTGGGCAAATGCTTGCAGGATGTGCGCTTCAGTACGAGCCTGCGAGCATTTGCCTGGTCGTTTTGATTGTTTTTTGATCAGGAGCAGAAAGAAACCGGAATTCTGGTGATAAATTCAGCTTTCTTTTCTCCTGTTTCAGCTACGAAACCAGAAATTGCTTTGTATACATCGTTCCCGCGCTCCTGCCTGGGAACGCATCTGCTCGCGTTCCTGCGCCCTGTACCCTCTGCTCCCCTCAGACACCAATCTCAATCAGGCCCAGCTCCACAGCCAATATCTTGGCCCTGCCATAGCTCGCATTCTTCAGCCTTCCCAGCAGCAGTATCTTTTTAGCCTTTTCCCGCCTCTTTAAGGCTTTTGTCCGAGATGGCAGGCTGGCAACCGAACCTGTGCAATACATAATAATAACGACAAAACAGTATGTTGATAATTTAAAATCACTGGGCTGCCAAACATTTTAAATACATTTATCTGTATCGTACAGGTGATCATCACTTTCTTTACAAATTCGTACCTAGGTATGATGGACAATCAGCTTTCCATATCATACACTCTTATTAATTCCAGATTTGGGCAGGTGAACGGAAGGCGAAACAGAATGTACGGTAACCATTTGTATTTTACAAAGATACACGAAAACATACTTAAGCATCATTGAGGAGCTACCATGGCAACGCAAGTAGCACAATCCATCGGCAAAGTCGTTATTGTTTACGGTACAGTAAAGGCCGTTTCTCCTGCAGGGGTTGAGCGTATTCTAACGCCGAACAGCCCTGTCTACGCCAATGAACGTATTGTTACTGGAACGGATGGCAGTGTATCCATCCTGCTGGCCGAACAGAACACGCACCTCGATTTAGGCAGAATGTCTGATGTGGTTCTGGATGAGGACGTCTACGGTG
>JAAYIE010000072.1 GCA_012744275.1 Desulfobulbaceae bacterium | reverse complement strand
TTACCTCGCCCTGATCAATACGGCTTTCTACCCAGCCCTTGACGTCCTTTTCATCGGCCAGCTGCAGGAGCATTTCCATGACCCGGGTATTGGCGCCTCCGTGCAGCCCACCAGAAAGCGCCCCCAGGGCTGCGGTCACGCCGGCATAGATGCTGGCCCTGGTGGACACCACCTCACGGGCGGCAAAGGTGGAAGCATTGAAGGTGTGGTCTGCGTGCAAAACCAGGCACACGTCCAAGTCCTTGGCCGTCTGCGTATCCGGTTTTTCACCGTGCAGCATCCACAGAAAATTTTCGGCATGCTCAAGATTATCATCCGGTGGAATTACTTCAGCCCCGCTGCGTATGCGGTACCATGCCGCCACCACGGTCGGCAGCTGTGCAATCAGGCAGATGGCCCTGTCCAATACGCTGGCACGATCATCCGCGCGCGGATTGGCATCTGCCATACCCAAAAGTGGCACCGTCGCCTGCAACACATCCATGGGTTGAGCTGTTTTTGGATACAGGCGCATGCTGTCCAGCACAAAAGCGGGCAAAGCGCGCCTGGCCCGCACCCGGTCGCTGAATTCGTGTAACTGGGCCTCATTGGGCAGGACACCAAACAGGAGCAGATACACTGTTTCAAGGTAGCTGGAGCGCTCGGCCAGGTCTTCGATGCGATAACCACGATAAATGAGAATGCCCTTTTCGCCGTCGATAAAACTGATGGCGGAATCGGCAACTGTCACTCCCCGCAGGCCCGTATTTTTAATCCGTACCTCATTGCTCATAGGTGGCCTCCATGTCCTGATTCGCGTTCAATGATTTTGCCAACAGGCAAGCCTGGGCACTCCATTTCAATTACAGATCAACACTGGCATTGGTTCGCTGGCAACAGGGTCACCTGGCCGTCAACCCCCTGTCTGGGAAGGCGAATCGTTGTTCGCTGTCTGCTGATGTTTCTGATCCTGATTTTGCCCGCATTCTGCCTGCTCGACCACCGGCTCTTCCTCACCCTCCTCTTGCTCCAGAGCACCGGTGTCTGCACTGGTCAAGATGTCGATTGCCTCGGTTTCCACAGGTGAACGCAGGGGGCCTACCCCTGGCAGGTAGGCGCGAAAAGCCTTGCCGTACAGTTCCCACAGGGTGATAAACAGCGCGGCAATAATCGGCCCGAGAATAATCCCCAAAATGCCGAACATGCTGATGCCACCCAGAGTGCTGAACAGCACGAACAGATCGTGCATCTGCGTGTCCTTGCCCACCAGGCGCGGCCGCAGCAGATTGTCGATATTACCGGCAGCACCGCCGCAAATGGCGAGCAGAATAAATGCCCCCCAGTATTCAGCCTGCAGAAGCAAAATAATCAGCGCCGGGCCCCATGCCAAGGCCGTTCCGAAGGCAGGAATAAACGACAGCACCGCCATGACCGTGCCCCAGAACACTGCCCCCTGTATGCCTGCCAGGGCAAAGGCTGCGCCACAGATGGATCCCTGAATAATACCGATAATCAGGGTGCCTTTCAGGGTGGCCACGGTTACTGTGGTGAAGCGGTGCAGCAGCAGCTGTTCGTCTTCATCGCGCAGGGGCAAAAAATACAAAATTTTACGCAGCAGTACCTCGCCAGAGACCAGCAAAAAAAACATGGAATAAAACATGATGACAATGCCAATCAAGGCGTTCAGGGTCATCTTGGTGACAGAAGAAAGGCTGTTGATGAGGAAGGTGGAGACATTACCTACCGCCTGTCCCAATTTTTCTATAATCATGGCGCGGTAGGGCACCAGGTACTCGTAAAACGGTATTTTCTCCAGGTACTGGTTCAACTCTGATGGTTGGTTGATGAATTCCTGTATCCAGGGAGTAACCGATTGGCTTACGCTCATGGCCTGGCCGACGACAATACCAATCAAAATAGTTAAGGGTACGAGAAAGAGGACAAAGACCGCCACAATCATGATGACTGAGGCCATGACCTCCCTGTTGCCCAGGCGCAGACACAGCTTGCGATAGGTCGGCGTGAGCAGGGCCGAAAACAAAGCGGCCATGAAAAGTGCCATGAGGTACTGCCGGATCATGTACAGAAAAAGAAACGAAACCGAGAAAACCAGCACCAGCAGCACTACTTTATTAACGCGATCGCGGTGAGTCATACCAAGCCCATCGGTAAAGAACAGAAGAAACAGTTGCGGGACGCACTATAACGGCATCTTGTCGGCAAAGGAACAAAACAATGCGTGAGCGTCGAAATGGCGTGGCAGGAGCAATTTTTGCCCAGAAATTTCAACGAGCACCAGAGGAATAACAGTGATTTATGAGGTGGATCAGAAGGATGGCACCTAGATCGTAAAAGCTGCTCAAGCCTTGGCGGTGAGAGCGGCCGCTTCCAGTTGCGCGGAGGTCAGGCGGGAGAGATCGGCAGGCTCAATGATATAGGGCGGCATCAGGTAGATCAGACGGTTAAAGGGGCGAATCCATACCCCTTCTGCCACGAAAAAGCGCTGCAGGGCGGCCATGTCCACCGGTTTTTCCATTTCAATCACCCCGATTGCGCCCAAAACGCGCACATCAGCTACCCCGGCCATGCTGCGGGCTGGCTCCAGCTCCTGGCGCAACTGGGCTTCGATAGCTTGAACCCGCTCCTGCCAGTTGCAGTGTTCCAGTTCATCCAGGCTGGCGCAACCTACCCGGCAGGCCAGGGGATTGGCCATAAAGGTCGGCCCATGCATGAACACACCGGGGTTGCCGCTGGAAAGCATGTTGGCCACCTCGGTGGTCGTCAGGGTGGCGGCCAAGGTTAGGTAGCCGCCGGTAAGGGCCTTGCCCACGCACATAATATCCGGCGAAATACCTGCATGCTCTGCGGCAAAGAAGCGGCCAGTACGCCCAAAGCCGGTGGCGATTTCATCAAAAATAAGGAGCACATTGTACTCTTTGCAGAGCACCTGCAGGCCACGCAGATATTCGGCATGGTAGAACCACATGCCGCCCGCACCCTGAACAATGGGCTCCACGATCACAGCGGCAATCTCCTCATGATGCTTGGCCAGAAGCGCTGCCATAGGGTCGAGATCGCTCGGCTTCCACTCGCCATCAAAGCGGCTTTCCGGCCGGGGCGCAAAGAGCTGCGGCGGCAGGGAGGCTGCGAAAAGACTGTGCATGCCAGTGACCGGATCGCAGACCGACATGGCATGGAAGGTATCACCATGGTAGCCGCCACGAATGGTAAGCAGGCGGTGCTTCGCTGGTTTGCCTGCAATCTGCCAGTACTGCAGCGCCATTTTAAGCGCCACCTCCACGCTGACCGAACCGGAATCACTGAAAAAAACGTGCTGCAATGGCTCCGGCGTCATGCGCACCAGCCGCTTGCCCAGCTCAATGGCCGGGGCATGGGTAAAGCCGCCGAACATCACATGGGCCATGTCTTTGGCCTGAGTCTGCAGGGCTGCATCCAAGGCTGGATGAGCATAGCCATGGATAGCGCACCACCAGGACGACATGCCGTCAATCAACTCGCGGCCATCGGCCAGGTGGATACGCACGCCTTTAGCTGAGGCTACCGGGTAGACCGGCAGCGGCCTGGTCATGGAGGTATAGGGGTGCCAGAGATGAGCGCGGTCAAAATCAAGACCAGCCTGATCAAGCATGTGTTCCGGCATGGAGCGGCTCCCGCGAAAAGGTAAAGCCCATGCGGCTTATCTGGGCCAGATCCTGGACCATGCCAGTGCCGTCAGTGGTGAGGTAGTTGCCAACAATGGCCCCATTGGCCCCAGAGCTGAAGCAGCGGTACTGATCTGCCCCGAGCTGCTGGCGGCCGCCAGCCATGCGGATGACTGCATCGGGGTTAATCAGGCGGAAGAGCGCCACCGCGGTGAGCACCTCATCCAGGCTGAGCGGAGTCAGCACTTCCAGGGGCGTGCCCTCAATAGGGGTGAGGATATTAACCGGAATGGACTTCACCCTCAGTTCGCGCAGTTGCAGGGCCAGATCAATGCGGTCTTCCAGACTCTCGCCCATGCCGATAATGCCGCCGGAGCACAGGCTCATGCCCTGCTCCCTGGCCAGGCGCAGGGTCTCCACCTTTTCCTCCCAGGTGTGGGTGGTGCAGACCTGGGGAAAATAGTTGCGGCTGGCTTCAAGGTTGCAATGATAACGGCCCACGCCCGCCTGCTGCAGGGCGCTCACGCTGTTTGCATCCAAAAGCCCGGCAGAGGCGCAGAACAAAAGCCCGGTGCTTTTGCTCATTGTATTGTAGAGCTTGGCCAGTTCCGCCATGGTCTTGGTGCTGAGGCTGCGGCCGCTGGTGACCAGCGACAGCCGCTTGACCCCATGGCGGTCATTATCCTGGGCAATGGCCAGGGCCTCATCTTCAGGGATAATGGTATAGGATTCAATACCCGTATGGTGACGCGCCGACTGGGCGCAGAAACGGCAGTTCTCGCTGCAATTGCCGCTCTTGGCGTTGATGATCGAGCAGAGATCAAATTGATTGCCCATGAAGTGGCGGCGGATTGCATCGGCCAAGCGGTAGAGGCCCTCTTTATCCGGCATATTTGCCAGGGCCAGCGCGGTATCCCGGTTGATCTGGCCGCCATCCAGCAGGGTCTTTCTGGTATCCTGCAGCAACTGCTCTGGGTTGTTGATTGTTTTCTCTTCCATGCTCTGATCCGGTTTATTGTCAGCTTGTTATTTCGGTTCCAGATTAAAGATGCTCTCAAGGAGACGAGGCAAATGCAACGCAGGCGTACGTTAAGGTGCTCCGAGGAGCACTTGTCGAAGCCGACACAGGGAGCGCTTTAATATGGAATTGAAATTAGCCATCATGCCGCTGGGGCGGCCCCTGTACTATCATCTCGGCAATGCTCAGCCGTATTTTGGGATATTGTGCCCGCCCTGCTCCCAAAAGCTGTTGCTCCACCTGCACCAGCCGCCGGAGCAGCGCGGTGCGCTCCATGGCAGGCGCAAGCTCAGGCGGGCTATAGCGGGCATGCACCATTTCCTGACAGCGGAAACAGCCGGGAAAGCGTTGTCTTCTCCCGTTGGGGCTGGTGAGGGTGGCGGGTACCCCATGGCTGCGGCAGATCATGAGGCGATGATGGTAGAGCTGGCAGCGGCCTGCCTCATTAAGCGGGCACATAGTCTGCGGGCGTGTATCTGCGGCCAGGGCCTGCTGACTCAAGTGCACATACTCGCTCGCACGCTGGCAGATTGTTTCCAGCCGCGCAGGATCAAGCTGTGCCAGACCCAGCCATAAATAGGCCCATTCACTATAGGTGTAGTGGAGAAACCAGGAATCGCAGCAATTATCCGGGCATTGATCGCAGGTAAGGCCAATGGCCTCGGCCACAGTATCGTAGCCAGCTGCCATGGCGGTGTAGATGGCTTCCATTTCCACAACCAG
The DNA here is from genome assembly GCA_012744275.1 of Desulfobulbaceae bacterium. Classification (GTDB taxonomy): domain Bacteria; phylum Desulfobacterota; class Desulfobulbia; order Desulfobulbales; family Desulfobulbaceae; genus Desulfobulbus. Next base: position 741 of record JAAYIE010000072.1, on the reverse strand, counting down.
CTCTGGCGGCAGTTTCAATTCCATCTTAAAGCGCTCCATCGCTCCATGTATCGGCATCTTTCATCTGGAACTGAAATATCATCTTCATTACTGCCCGCCTCCCTCTTCCTCAAAGCTCTCCACCCGGTAACGCTGGTAGCTCATACCGCCTTTTTTCCAGGCATCTGCTGCCAATCCTGCCTTGCGGCAGAGGGCACTCAAGAAATCAGCCGCTGCTGGTAACTGCCGCCACACCTGGGGTAAAAAGGTAGCGCGGGCTCCGCCCGGGCCCTGTAGAATAAGGCCATCCCGGCCCGGTTCCAGTTGTGTCAGCAAATGCTCAGTATCACTGTATGGCAGGGGTTGCGGCACACCGAGCACGGAAATTTCAATATGCACGCTCTTCAGTTCTTCAAGGGTCAGGGGCGGAAAGCGCGGATCGTGCAGGGCCGCATTGACAGCATTGCGGCGCACGCTTTCGGCCAGGCTTTCCACGGCAACCAGCGAACCAATACAACCGCGCAGGGCCTGCCGTTTTGACAGGGTGACAAAAACCGCCCGCTTTTCCCGAAAAACAGGATCATCAGGAAGCAGGTCAGGATGAGTTGTTCCCTTGGGAGCGTGGAGCGCATGCACGATCTCCTGCCGGGCAAAGGCAAGCAAAGCCCGGGCCTGTTCCCTGTTGAGCATCGGTTTATCTTCCACACTCATACCTGCTCTTTAAAACATGCATCCAAATACTGATATACCAAATTCATTTTT
>JAAYIE010000005.1 GCA_012744275.1 Desulfobulbaceae bacterium | reverse complement strand
TTGTGGCAATTGTCGGCCATACGATCAGCGCCTGCTCTAAACGGCCCGAGCGGACCGCATAGTTAAAAAGCGCCGGCATTTGATCGGGCAGATGCTCGCGCAGTTCAGCTAAGGTGGGCCAGATGCTAAACGCCATGCGGATGGCATCATCCCTGGTCTTGCCTGGTACCGTATTAATAATATACGGTAACTCTATCGCGAGGATATCTGTGCGGCCAAAACGGTAGGCCAGCAAATTCTTGTTCCAGGCCCAGCGTTGAACATCTTTTGTTTTCGTCGCAATAAAATCAAGCAGCTGGTTGGCATGCTCTTTATCGCCCGTATCATCCCTGAGACCCGCAAGGCCTAACCAGGCTGGTGGATAGAGCGGATTGAGCTCTATAGCCCGCTGATATACCCGCTCTGCCTTGGTAAGCTTTCCGGCAGAGTTAAGCTGTTCGGCATACCAGGTCATCAAAAGGGGACTGTAGCGGTATGCAGACTCAGGGTTCCTGGTATGCCTGTCGCTAAATTCATATTGCAGGTGCCATGCCAGCCAGAAAACCAGCAGTGACAATAGAATACAGCAAGAAGCTGCGCTGCCACGAATCAGTACGAATTGCGGAAGGCAGGAGCCGGAACTAGGCTTTCTTGTCCCTTCCGTATTCATAATTGTAGCTGTAATATTGGTAGCTGCCGTAACTGTTCAAGCTTTTACGTTTACCGCTCTTGTTTAAAATCGCTCCTAACAAGTACCCATTCACATGGGTGACAGCATTTCTAAAATGTCGGACTCCTTCACGAGGCGTGTGTCCTTCTACGGCAACAAGAATAACACCATCAACTATGTGGGCCAGGGATAATATTTCCGCAAAACCCTGGTAAGGAGGTCCATCCAGAATAATTCTATCATAGTGTTTGCCAGCATATTCAAGCAGCATACGCATGCGCTTTGAAGCTAGCAATTCCGCTGGATTAGGTGGGAGGGGACCACTCGTGATGATATCCAAACCTCGATATTGCTCGTGCCTGATGATAACCTCGTCAAGTTTGTTCAAACCGGTAAGCACATTTGTTAACCCGCGATTCTGTTGTGGCAGTTCAAAAAGTTTATGTATGCTTGGTTTACGCAGGTCTACATCAATAAGCAGACACCGTTCTTCTTCCGCCAAAAAAGACAGGGCAATATTAGCAGACAGTACTGTTTTCCCTGCTTCGGCCAAGATACTCGTAAGTAACAAAGTTTTTGGCTGTTCATCAGCCGCAGACAGGCGCACCGAGGTCATGGTAGTACGCAGGGCTTCCGCCATTGCAGAACGCGGATCCTGATAAAATTTAAAGGCGATGTGCTGCCTGTTTTCGCTGCCTTCTTTATCATAAGGGATTACTCCCAAAACCGGTATCTTGTAGCGACTGCTCAACTCATCCGGCCCCTTGATGGTGTTGTCAAAAAATTCAGTCAGGAAGGCGAGGCCAATCCCCATCATAAGACCCAAGGCAGCCCCAAGCATGAGATTGAGCGCCACTTTGGGCTTGAAGGGATAGAGTGGAGGCCGGGCAGCGTCAATTATCTGAATATTGGTTAAGGTCGCACCAACAGTTGCCTCAATTTCCTTGGAACGCTGCAACAGGCTTTGGTAAATGGACTTATTGGTTTCCACTTCACGTTCATAAATTTTAAACTGGATAGCTACTTTCTCCTGTTCAAGGGCCTTGTCCTTCTGTGCATTAGTTTGCTTTTCCAGTTCTTTTTCAACACGCAAGGCAGTTTCATATTCATTCTTTACCGAACTGAAAATAGCCTGGCGCTCAATTAATATGCGGCTGTTGATATCATCCATGCGCGCCTTCAGTTGACGCATTTTGGGATAATCTGCCTTAAAGGTGACGGCCAGATTTTCATATTCAGCCCTTAAGGTTGCATACTGATTCTTCAAATTTTGGATCAGTTGATTTTCCGTTATCTGAGTTAATTCCCCTTTGTCGGCATTTTTGTTCTCAAGATACCGCCCTTCCTTTGCGATCCGGTCAGCCCGCGCCCTGGCAAGGGATTCATTAAATTCTTCCATCTGCTTGATGGTTATATTGGTTTTTGGGTCTAATGAAACGATCCCAATCTTCCGAGCAAATTCCTGCAAATCCTGTTCTGATTTTTCCAGTTTGACTTGCGCCCCTTTGATTTGCTTGTCCAGATAACGAGCGGCATCTTGCGAAGCTTTGAGATTGCCATCCATGTGCATATCAACAAACGCATCCATGCTGGCATTGACAATATCTGCTGAGAGTTTTGGATCCGGACTAAAGAAACTGAGACGAATAAGCTCACTGTTTTTAACAGGAGACACCCCAAAACGATTATTGAAAATTTGAAGGATGCTGTTTTGCGTTATACGCTGCAACTCTTCTTCCGGCAACAGAGCATTCGCATGCGCATCTGGATTGTCCCGCCTGATCAGCCCCCGCAAAGAAGCGAGCATTCCTGATGCTTCTGCACTTGCGGCTTCCTCGTTGCCAATATTTTTATTAAAAAGAGCGTTATCCGTCAAAGCCAGGCTGCCAATAACGCGATCGGCCAATTGCTCGCTTCTCAGCATTTCAACCTGGGTTTGCTGAAATTCCATGGTTTTCAGTGCATTTGATTCCAGATTATCAAATTTGGTCACCGTGCTGGCC
>JAAYIE010000071.1 GCA_012744275.1 Desulfobulbaceae bacterium | reverse complement strand
GCGGCAGGATGAATGCCGATTCGCTAGCTGCAAAGGTTTCCATTCGTTTTTCGAGCATAACAGCGTTGCAGCCAGGCTTGAGCCGGAAGGGCGGTTTGAGGGTGGCATGGAAACCGTAATGCCGGGGTGATTGCAGCAGGGCTTGCACCCGTTCCTTTGCAAGCCCATGCACTTCTGGCAGGTGATATATTCCTTGATTGAAGATATCGCGCCCCAGCCAGGTGGCTGCAGCCTGGGCCAGGTCGCTTTCCGGCGCTGGCGTAAAGTAGATGGCAAAGCGTTGCATACGGTTCAGTTGTTCCTATTCAAGAGTAGAAACATTTGTATACCACCTTTCCGGTTCAGCGCGCCCGCAACTGCTTTTCCACCTCGATTTGATCACGAATCGGGTCATAGGCTGCGTCAGCCACCGGAATATAGCCGCCTGCCTTCAGCTGTTTGAGTGATTCAGGGTCTATGAACGAGGTAATGGCCTTTTTAAGCGCCTCCTTAAGGGATTCGGGGAGATCCTTGCGAAAGGCCAGAGGCGAGTTGGGGATGAGTTCAGACTGCCAGATAATGCGGAAATCCTTGTCTGTATTCCAGTTTTTACCGTTACCACGCATCAAATTGAGATCATTGGTTGAGGCCGCATCCACCCTGTTACCGAGAAGTGCCAAGGCCGCAGCATCGTGGCTGCCCGCATAAATGACCCTGGAAAAGTATTTTTCGGGATCAACCTGCAGCTCCTTCACAAAATAAATCATGGGCACCAGGGTGCCGCTGGTGGAGTTGGGATCAGTGAAAGCAAATACCTTGCCCTTGGCATCTTCAATGTTCTGAATGGGCGAATCTTTCCGGGTTATGATGACGCTGTGGTAGCCTTGGTTACCATCCGGACCAAGCTGCATGGCAAAGGCTTCGGCATTGGCCCGCTGGGCAGCGTCCACGTAGGATTTTGGCCCAAAGTAGGCCAGTTCAATATGCTTGAACTGCATGGCAGTGATTACCCCGGCATAGTCCGTGGCAACCTGCATCTTTACCGGTATGCCCAGCTGTTTTTCAAGATGCTGGGACAAGCCACGGTAACGCTCGGTAACATTGTCGCTTGATTCGGTGGGAATAATACCAAAATTCAGTGTCTTCGGCCAGTCGGCCGGTACTGCCGCTAAAACAGGCAGGGCCAGAAAGCAGGTGATCAAAGCAGTGATAATCTGGATACAGCGACGCATGAAATTCCTCCTTGGCTGGGATGGGGGAGATACCGCTGAATAGTGCTTTTTTGGGAACGGGACAAACCCGCTCAGCCAGGATAGCAGGTATCAGGTTGGCAGGGAGGGTAGCAGAGAGAAGTGAGTGCTCCGTTTGGAGGTTGTTATGTTTGGGTTTCTTGCTGCCTGGCATCAGGGGCCGCCAGGACCCTGGCTGAGAATATTCTCCAGAGTCGCTATAAAGAGCCCGGCACTCTCGGCCAGCGGCGCTGAATTATCAAAATGAATCACATTGCTGGCCATCAGCGGCAGATCTGCGCGGGCAAGACGCCCGGCAGCCTGGGTTGGTGATTCACGCCCTCTTTTTTTCAGCCGTTCGGCCAGAATGTCCGGGGCAACAGAGACATGCAGGGTGATCACCCGTTTGAACTGCCGCTCAAAATCGGCAATGACCGTGCGCGAAACCGAACAGAGCAGGGCAGCTTCTGTTTGCAAACCACCCTGTAGCGCCTGGGCCAGCCGGTATTCCCGCCAGGCAATACCGTAGCGGTTACCATGGGCCTGCCAGGTGGAAACAAAGAGGCCGTTTGCCTGCAGGCAATGAAAGGCATCGGCATCGACAAAAAAATTATCTTCGTTGACATCCGGCGGCCGGGTGATGTAGCGGCGGGCAAAGGCAAGGCGCTGGGGCGGAAATTGCCTGCGCGCATAGCGCAGCAGCGTATCCTTGCCAGAACCCGACGGCCCGGTCACCAGAATGATGCTCATGGCGCAGGGGCGTAGCGTTCGATAAAAAGCCGCAGGTCGTAGAAATCCTGCAGTCGCTCCTTAAGGGTGGCATGATCCCAGTGGTACCAGCCGGTGGCTTCGATGGCGCGCCAAATGGTTTCGGGAAAGCGGGAGCGGAGAACGCGTGCAGGCACGCCCACTGCAATGGCGTAGGGCGGTACATCGTGGGTAACCACCGCGCTGGAACCGACCACCGCGCCATTACCTATGCGCACGCCGGGCATGATGATGGCCCGGTGCCCCAGCCAGGTGTCATGGCCGATATGCACCCGCTGCCGCCTGCGCCAGTTAAAAAAGGCGGCATGGTCCTCTGCATGCAGGCCATACATGCGGCGGCGGTATAAAAAGTGGTGCTGGCTCACCCAATCCATGGGGTGGTTGCTCGGATTGATGCGCACCTCCGAGGCGATGTTGGCGAATTTGCCGATATCGGCAAAAATAATATCGCAGCGCTCCATCACGTAGGAGTAGTCATCCAGGCGGCTTCCCTCCATGCAGGCCCCTTCCGCCACCTCGGTATAGCGGCCCAGCTCGCAGGCACTGACCCGTGCGCTGGCGGCAATGCTTGGTTCTTCGCCCAGCACCTTTTCAGTCGTTTCGATTTTTGACAGTGAAAACATATCAGGCAGCCATCTCCAGGGGAAAGAGGCAGGCCCCGCTGCTGTATACCGGCTGCCCGGATTTCAGGGTAAGCACTACCTTGGCGACGTGAGCGTTATGAGCGATGCGCTCATCCTCAATCAGCACCAGATCAGCCAGGGCACCCGCCTTGATGCTGCCCCGGTCATCCAGGCCCATGATTTGGGCTGGTACGGACGTGATAAAGGAAAAGGCATGGGCCAAAGGCATCTCCAACTCGCGCATCATGGTATAGGCTGCCTGCAGCATGGAGCTGGGGTGGTAGTCTGAACAGAGAAAATCGCAGCACCCAGCACGGATCAGCTCGCGCGCCGAAATGTTGCCACTCTGGCTCTGGCCGCGCACCACATTGGGCGCACCCATGCCGGTGGCCATGGTGTGGTGTTTGGCATGGCGCGAACTGGCCTCGTTTAAGGGGAATTCGGAGATGCACACCCCCAGGGCGGCCATGGCCTCGATCTTAGCCGGACTGTCGTCATCGTGGGAGGCAAGCGGAATGTGGCGCTCCCTGGCAAATACGGCCAGCTCCTGCATAAAGCGGCTGCAATCTTTGTTGTGCTCCTGCATGCGGGCAATGGCTTCTTCTGCCTGGGCAAGATCAAGCTTGTATGCTTGCATGTGGTAGTTCTTCCAGCTGTCGAGGGTCTTGAACTGTCCTTGGCCAGGGCGATGATCCATGAAGGAGAGCAACTGGATTCGGGAACTCGCCATCAGCTCCTTTAAGAGTGCGACCGAGGTAAAGGAAGTGAGCTCATAACGGGCATGGATGAGGTTGTCTACACCAAGGACAGACTGATTACCCTGATGGATGGCGCGGATAAGCGCGGCCGAGTGGGCTGTGGAGCGTTTGCCGGAAATGGATTCGTCGTTAAAGGCAATGGCGTGGAACATGGTGGTGATACCAGCCATGGCCAGTTTCTTGTCCAGTTCCACCAGGGCGCTTTCCATGGGAAAGGCTGCGCCAGGCCGGGGTTCTATTTCCTTTTCCACCGCATCGGAGTGCAGGTCAATAAAGCCGGGCGCAAGCAGGCGGCGTCCCAGGTCAAGCACCGCATGACTGTTGTCCATGCTGGCGTAGGGCGCAACCTCCTCAATCAGATCGTGGCAGAGCACCACATCAGCAGGTTGGATCCCCTCCGGGCAGAGCACCCGGGTACTGCGTAACACGATTCTCTTCACTGTTCCCTCACCACTGGCACGCAGATATCCGCGATGCGGTCAATTTTGTTTTGATCATGGAAGATGGCAATCATGGCAATGCCCTGCTGTTTGAGTTCAGCCAGCATGTCGAGCACGGTGTTGCTGCTCTTGGCATCGAGCGAGGCCGTGGGCTCATCCAGCAGCAAAAGCTCCTTGGGCGCGATAATGCCCCTGGCGATATTCACCCGCTGCTGCTCCCCGCCCGAAAAGGTAAGGGGGGATAAGGCAAAGAGTTCCGGCCGGATGCCCAGACGCCTGAGCATTTGCTCTGCCCTGGCTTTGGCCTCAGCTTCTTCCACGCCAATCTCCACCAGGGGCCGGGCCACGGTGTCGAGCGCGCTTACTCGGGGCAGAATTTTGAGGAACTGGGTGACAAAACCAATCTCGCGCCGCCTGAGATCAAGTATCCGGCTTTCGCTGCAGGTGGCCAAATCCACCTCACTGCCATCATTGCGGCAAAAGAGGGCTGAGCCGCTACTGGCCAGGTAGCTGCGAAAGATTGTTTTTAAAATGGATGATTTCCCTGCACCGCTTGGGCCGGACAGGGCCAGGAGTTGGCCCTTTGGCAGGGAAAAATTGATGCCGGAAAAGCCATGCACCCGCACCCCGCCCAGGGTATGCAGGGTGAAGTTTTTGGCCAGGTTCCTGACCTTGAGTTTGCAGGCAGAGGTGCTCATAAGCGAGGCATATGTGTTGAATTATGCGGGTTCTATCAAGTATTCCAGCTCCAGATCAAAGACGCTGTCTAGGAGACGAGGAGAATGCGACGCAGGTGTACATAGAGGTACTCCGAGGAGGAATTACCGCAGCCGACACAGGGAGCGCGTTGACATGGCACAGGGATCAGAGTTTGCTGGAGACCAGCAGCTGGGTATAGGGATGCTGCGGATCTTCCAGTATCTGGTCAGTGAGGCCATATTCCACCAGACAGCCGCTTTTCATCACCAGGGTGAGGTCTGTCAGGTGGTTGATCACACCAAGATCGTGGGAAACAACAACCATGGCAAAGCCCATCTCCCGCTGCAGCGCTTTGATTAGATCCAGGATGCGGGCCTGCACCGACACATCCAGACCCGTGGTGGGCTCGTCCAGAAGAAGCAAGCGGGGCGAACTGGAAAGCGCCTTGGCAATCTGGATGCGCTGCTGCTGGCCGCCGGAAAAGGCATCCGGATAGTCATCCAGCCGGGTGGGCGGCATTTCTATCTTGGTAAAGAAATGCAGGGCCCGGCTGCGGATGGTGTCGTAGCTGCGCTCATTGGTATCCAGAATTTTTTCAGCAATATTGCCACCAGCCGAGAAATTAAAATTCAGCCCCCGGTGCGGGTTCTGGTAGATCATGGACATGTCGCGGTTGCGCAGGCGCGCCTTGTGCGTGGCTGGCAAAGTCAGGATATCCTGGCGCTTGCCCTCCTGGTTGGTTATGCCGTTAAAGAAGATCCTGCCTGCCGTAACGGGTTGATCCTGATAGATGAGCTGTAAGAGGGTGGATTTGCCGCTGCCTGACTCTCCCACCACGCCCAGCACCTCGCCCTCTGCCACCTTAAGGTTTACCCGGTTGACCGCCACCACGGAGCCGCAGTCTGGACAGATCGCGCCGGGCTCTCCGGTCAGATCCAGGCATGCGCCGCAACTTGCGCCAAAAATCTTGCTGACCGCTTCCAGTTCAAGCAGCATGGCCTTCACCCCTAGTGTTTAAGACAGTGTCGCAGTGGAAGGTGTCGCTGCAGAAGTAGTGCACGCCGTCATCTAGATGCACCTCATCCAGAAACACATCCCTGCAGCCGCAGCGTTCGCAGGCCTTGCCCGGAAACTGCTCCACCTGAAAGGGCCGGTCATTGAAGGTGAGCGGTGCAACCTTGGTATAGGGCGGAATGGCGTAGATGCGTTTTTCCCGGCCAGCGCCAAAAAGATGCAGGGCCTGGCTGTTATTAAGTTTGGCGATATCGAATTTGGGGATGGGGGAAGGATCCATCACGTAGTGATCGTTCACCGCCACCGGATAGCCCGAGGCCATGCGGCTGTCGCCGAACTGGGAGGTGTCTTCATAAAGCAGCACCCACAGTTTGGCATAGTCGTTATTGGCATGCATCTCCTTCTGCCGGGCCGTGTCTGGCTCCACTGAATCCAGCACTTCGGGGTAGGGCACCTGGTAGACTATGATCTGCCCCTCTGTGAGCTGGTGTTCCGGCACTCGGTGCCGGGTCTGGATGATGCTGGCTTTGGTGGTGTCCTCGGTTTCAGGCACACCGGTCACCGAGGAGATGAAATCCCGAATATTGACCGCATTGACTGAGCCATCGCAGCCCTGGTCAATTACCTTCAAGGTATCCTTTTCAGTGATGATGGACAGGCTTACCTGCAGGCCGCCAGTGCCCCAGCCGCGGGCAATGGGCATCTCCCGCGAGGCAAAGGGGACGATATAGCCGGGCAGGGCCACTGCCTTGAGCAAGGCCCGCCGTATTTCCTTTTTCGCGTCTTCATCCAAAAAGCCGAAGAGCACTTCACTTGGCCTGATCATGTTGCTCCGCCTGTCTGAAAACCTGGAGATCTGCCTGAAAAGTTACATAATGGGGCAGTTTGAAGTGGTTGGTAAAGCCCATGGAGGCAATGCCATCTACATGGTGGATGATCATTTCCGGGTTAGCGGCAAGGTTATGTTTGCCCACGGAAAAGGTGGCGTGGCTCATGGCCAGATCCAAAATGGACATGGCAATGGCCTTGGTCTCGTTGTAGCCAAAACAGAAGCCGTACCCTACGGAAAGCCGCACCTTGCCGTCGCGGCGGTCGCGCTGGAAGCTGCCAGCGGTTTCGCAGGCGGTCAGCCGCATTTCACCGATTTGCACCTGTTTGCCGGTAAAGGGATGGGTGAAATAGAGCGGGGCCGTGGCCAGGCGCAGATCGCCAATGGTGGGGTGGACATCGCCGTAGCCGCGCATGGAGGTATAGGCAAAGGCAAGCAGGGAACCGGTTTCGCCCCTGGCCATGGTCTGCATGACTGCGCTTCTGGGATAGGGTGGAAGCGGCGAGAAGCGGGTGATGTCAAAGGGAGATTTTTCCGTATTGTCCAGCCGGATCACCCGGTTGGCCTCGCGGAGAAAGTTCAGGGCGCTGGGGACAAAGATGGGCTGGGCTGCATCTGGCCAGGCATTTTGTGCTCCGCTACGGCGCATGGTTTTGAGCAGGCGGATGACGTAGTCGCAGGATGGTCCCAGAATCTGCCCGCCTTCCACATCCTTGAAGGCTGCGGAGATGCGGCGGAGGATGCGGGCTGTGCTGCTGTCAAGAATAGGTGCCTCGCCGACGCGCTGACAGGTGGAGCGATGGGCGCGCAGATAAAAAGCTGCCTCCAAGAGATCGCCGCCGCTTCTCCGCACCGCCTCGGCAGCGAGTTTTTCACTGTAGAGCGCACCTTCGCCCATGACCCGGTCGCAGGCGAAACGCAGGCCATGCTGTAGCGCGTCTTCACTGATGCCAGCAGCACTTGCCAGTTCTTCCTGGAAAAAACGCTTGGAGCGGCGAATGGCCTCTGCACCGCCCTTGATGGCCACATAACTCATGGCAGCACCTCAATGGCGGTGGTGCGCGGCAGGGCGAGGACGTTGTGTACCGCTGCCTCGCCTGCAGTGCTTTGCAAAAGAAGGATATCCACGCCCAGTGGAAACCAGGCGTTCTTGCGCTGCCGGGCTGCGATAAAGGCTGGCGTAAGCGGCAGGCATGTTTCCTTGATGCCATCAATGCCAGGGCCGCTCAGGCGCACCCGGGTTGCCGTATCTGTGGCGTTAGCCAAAAAGATGAGCGTGGCCCCCAGCTCCGGGCTTTCGCCGGTGCCGGCACGAGCGGCAGCAAGCAGAGCCTCGTCAGGCGCATCGGCAAAGATGTAATCTGCCTCGGCGGCTGCACGGCCAGCTGCGCCGCTAATGGCGCGCACCAGGTCAAAATCTGTGCTGCCCTGGCAGTGGAAACTGGTTTCTCCGTAGAGGAGCACGCTTGCCATGGCTAGAAGCGGTGAAGAAAAAAGCGGTTGCAGTGGAAAGGGTTCGCCCGGCCTGGCCAGGGCCTCCAGAGCGGAGCGGAAGTTGTAACGGTTGAGTTGTTCAAGATCAACAGTGCTGGCGTCGAGCATGGTCATCCATGAAATGCATAAGGTTGTTGCTTTGTTGCGTATTCCGGTTTCAGAGCGAAGGTGATCACAAGGAGGTGAGGTGAATGCGACGAAGGCGTACATAAGAGTGCTCCGAGGAGCATGCATCGATGCCGACACAGAGAGCGCTTTGTTGTGGAAGCGGAATTAAAGAAGGTCGAATT
>JAAYIE010000070.1 GCA_012744275.1 Desulfobulbaceae bacterium | reverse complement strand
TTGCCGGTGGTACATGAGTCAATGTGGACAAAATTAAAACATGGGTTGCGGTCTAAACAGATCGTAACCCATGTTTTAAGTGGCGCGCCCGGAGGGATTCGAACCCCCGGCCCTCGGATTCGAAGTCCGATGCTCTATCCAGCTGAGCTACGGGCGCGGTGACTAATGGATGCAGGCCATTTCAATGTCATATCAAAGCCTTGTAGCTGCAGGGGTCCCAGGACAGGATGATGAGATGCATTTGGTGACCACCCATTAAATTTCCGTAAAATCAGCTGGTTGTTTGCGCAGATACTTAATGAATCTGCTCTTGTCGTTGCAGTTGACATAAGCATCTTCCCCGCTGATTTTTCGCTTGGATAGCAGGTCCTCAATGGCATCATCAAGGGTTTGCATGCCGTACTTCTTGCCGGTCTGCATGGTGGAGAGGATCTGGTAGGTTTTGGCCTCGCGGATCAGGTTACGGACCGCAGGGGTGCAGATGAGGATTTCCAACGCCGCCACCCGACCCTTTACATCGATTCGCTTAAACAGTGTTTGTGACACCACTGCCTTGAGGGTATCCGACAGGGTGGAACGCACCTGCCCCTGCTGGTTGGATGGAAAGATCTCAATGATACGGTCAACCGTTTTCATGGCGTTCATGGTGTGCAGCGTGCCAAACACCAAGTGGCCGGTCATACTGGCTTCCATAGCTAGGGCAATGGTTTCCTGATCGCGCATTTCACCCACCAGAATGATGTCCGGGTCTTCGCGCAGGGCGCCACGCAGGGCAGCGGCAAAACTCTTGGTGTGGGTACCCACCTCGCGGTGGGTGATAATGCAATTTTGACTTTTGTGCACAAATTCAATCGGGTCTTCAATGGTAAGCACATGGTGTTTACGGGTGCGATTGCACTCGTCGATAATGGCGGCAAGCGTGGTCGATTTACCCGAGCCAGTTGGCCCGGTGACCAGCACCAGACCCTTGGGCAACTGGGCCAGTCGTGAAACCACCTTGGGCAAGCCGAGTTGCTCGCAGGTGAGGATGTCGCTCGGAATTTCACGGAAAACCGCGGCGATACCATTTTTTTGCTGGAAGAAGTTGCAACGATAACGGGCCAAGCCTGGGATCTCATAACCAAAGTCTAGGTCGCCGCTTTCTTCAAATATCTTGATCTTGTCCTCGGGGCAGATCTCGTAGAGCATACTCTTTAAGGAATCATTGTCCAGCACCCGGAATTTCACCCGCTCCATTTCACCGCGAATACGCAAAACCGGCTGTTGACCGGCCATCATGTGCAAGTCAGAGGCGCCCTCATCGTTCATGAGTTTGAAAAAAGCATTAATCTGAGCCATGGTGTATATACGTCAACCCCTGAGTGTTTAGCCGCCTGTTTTTTGGGCCGCGGATGCGGCATCTGCCTTGTGTACGGGTGTGGATAAACGTGCCCGGGGTTTCTTAGCGACAGTAGCCAAGGCGCGGGTAATTGCATCCTTGCATTCATTGTTGATTGTATGCAATTTACTGGCCCGGTTCAACCAGTAGCGCGCTTGTTTGGTATTTTTTTTTTGCAAACAGATTTGTGCGGCCAGCCACATGGCCTCTGCGTCGGTGTGCTTAAGGCGCAGGCAATGTTCTGCAGCCTCGGCCGCAGCGCCCAAATTGCCTTGTTTGAAATAGCTGCTGCCCAGAATACGCCAGAGTGACGGGCTGTTGCGCTCTAGGCGGATCGCCTGCTCGCAGAAGTGCAGGCCCAAATCGTCGCCTTCACCACTTTTCTGGTAGAGCCCGCCCAAATGCCCCATGGAGATAGCATCCTGCGGCGCAAGTTTCAGCGCCTGTTCAAAGGCGCGCATGGCCTTATCTGTGTCGCCGCAACCCTCCAAGGCCAAACCAAGCTGACGATAGTACAGGGCATCGTTGCCTGCAGCGCTTGTAGCTGCATACTTTTCCAGTATATCCAGTGCCTGTCGGAATTGTTCACGTTCAAGGCAGAGCCGAACAAGGGATTGCAGCAGTTCCCTCGGCATGGTTTCGGTTGTGGGAAAGGCGGCATAAGCCTGCTCCAGGCAGAAAAAGGCCTCGTCATGCTTACCGGTGTGGAGCAGGATATAACCCAAGTTGGCAAGTGCCATGTGGTTTTCCGCTTCCAGAGCAAGCGCTTTGCGGAAACAGGTTGCAGCCTGGTGCTTCTGACCATAGGCCGCTAGGGTGACGCCTAGGCTGTTGAGTAAGTTGACATTGTCCGGCTGCAACTGCAAGCCTCGGCGATATTCGCGAATGGCGTGGTGATAGTCGCCTTCTTCAAAATACGAATCGCCACTCACGTTCAGGCTGAGGTGGTCAAACACAACCTGCTGGCCAGGCCCCAAAAGCGAGGCGTGAAGCAGCGCTTTGAGACAGTTGGCAGGGATGTGTTTTTTGGCATAATTCAAGAAGGGCCAGCCCGCGATACCCACTGCAATAGAGGAGTGGGGCAAGCCGTGCTGGATGGTGCTACGCATGATGTTGGCCTTTTTTAAAACATCCTGGGGCTTCAATCCGCTAAAAAAGCAGACCAGGGTATGCGGATCGATCAGCCAGCATTCGCCATGCTGCCTGAGTGCCTGCAGAGGAAGCTCGGCCCTGAATGCATCTTCGCAAGCATGGTCAAAGGCGTCCGTATGGCGGGCATCCTGCGAAGATTCTAGCCTGAAAATGGCCAAAGAAAAGACGGCCTCTCCGCGCCATTTTTGTTGCAACAGCCTGAATACGTCGCCATTGGCAAGACGAAAACGCTCGCAGCGCTGTTCACTTGCGCCAGAGGCGCACAAAACACCAAATGGGCCTTGTTTGTCCACTTCGGCGAAGTATTCCTGAAAACCAGCGAGTCCGCTTTCCGCGAAGATGGCCTTTGCCTGTCTGACACCAAGGTACAGGATTTGGGCGCGGTTTATGCCTTCCTGACGAAGGCGCCGTTGCAGCAGACGCGCGCTGCGTCGGGCGCTTGCAAAGTCCTCCTCTTTACACAAAGCGGCAAAAAGGCCGAAGCCGCAGGAGAAAAAGGCAGCATCCATGTTGTGACGCAACACTGCCGCAGCCGCGGCGCAGACATGCAGTGTGTCGATGATGTTCTTTTTGACGCAACCCAAATGCAGCATGAAAAAGACACCATGTTCCAGATTCAGAGCATATTCCAGGGCGCGTAGATTATAGAAGCCGCTGGCGCAGTCAATAAAACCTGGCCGTAGCAGGGTGAGGATGTGTAGGATGGCATTAGTCTGCTCCTCCATCCATTTAGTGGATATTGGTTCAGTCACGGTTGTATCCGGGCTGTGGAGGCGTAGTAATGGCCGACTACCATCTGTTAATGGCAGAGGAAGGTAAAGGGTGCGGCCTGACTCTTCTGCCACGGCAATGCCTGCATCATCAGCTAGAAAATCTAGATGCAGTTCACTCGGGAACAAAATAGAAATAGCCTCGATAAAAGGTCGGGCAAGCAGGCCGAAATCCGCCGCACAAAGCTGCCTGTCGCAGTTCAGCAAAGAAGATGAGTCCATATTGGAGCAAGCACCTGCTTCGATCATAATGTTTTTTGGGCCAGGGCCTGTTGCAGGCTTACAAGGAGGAGCTCGACTTCATTGGCGGCGATGGTGCGCATATCCAGATACAGCGTGTCATGCTCCATCTTGGCCAGTACCGGTATGGTGGTCTGGCGCAGCCACCGCTCCAGCTGGTGTGCCTTTATGTGCACAGGTTTACAAGCAACACCCCAGCTGACCAAGTCCTGTGCAGGCAAAGCGCCGCCGCCCACCAGGGAGGACATGCGGCACAGTTCCACATGGCATGTATCTTTAAGCGGCCCCGCGGCCAATTCCACAAAGCGCTGACCACGGTCTTTAACCAAATCCGCCTCCTCACTGATCATGCGCAGGGTGGGAATGCGGGCAAAAGCCTCTTCCTCATTCAGATACAAACGCAGCACAGCCTCAAGGGTTGCCAGGGTGAGTTTGTCGATACGCAGGGCACGGTTAAGAGGATTTTTCTGGATGCGCCGGATAATTTCCTTGCGGCCCACCAAGATGCCAGCCTGCGGTCCGCCGAGCAGCTTGTCGCCGCTGAAGGTGGCCAGATCAGCGCCTGCGGCAATGGTCTCCTGCACCGTTGGTTCCTTGATCAGGCCAAAGCGACTTAAATCAACCAGGCAGCCGGAGCCCAGATCTTCCATTACCGGCAGACCATGGGCGCGGCCAAGCTCGACCAGCTCAGACAAGGGTACTTCTCCGGTAAAACCGATGATACGGTAGTTGCTGCAGTGCACTTTGAGCAGGAGTGCGGTTTCAGGGTTGATGGCTACCTGATAATCGGCCAGATGGGTGCGGTTGGTTGCACCCACTTCCACCAGCTTCGCCCCGCTTCTGGCCATGACGTCAGGAATGCGGAAGGAGCCGCCAATCTCCACTAACTGACCACGGGAAACCACCACTTCTTTCCCCTTGGCCAGGGTTTCCAGGGCCAGCAACACTGCTGCTGCATTATTGTTCACTACCAGGGCAGCCTCGGCGCCGGTCAGTTCACAGAGCAAAGCCTCCACATGGTTGTAGCGGGAACCGCGCTTGCCGGTCTTCAGGTTGAGTTCCAAGTTGGAATAACTGCTTGCCGTGGTGGAGAGCAACTCCCCTAGCTCCGGCGGCAAAAGTGAACGCCCCAGATTGGTATGGATAATAACACCCGTTGCGTTGATCACACGTCGCAAACTGGGCCTATGATAGTCCTGAACAAAATGGTGCAGTTCAGCCAGTACTAGTGGCCGGGTCAGCTCTCCCGCGCGTTCGCCGGACAGGATTGCCTGCCGCAGTTCGGATAAAAACACCCGGCAACAGTGCAGCAGCCGCTTGCCGGAGATGGCGGCGGTGTCAGGCTGTTTTTCGAGATGCGCCAGGCAGTGCTGCACACTGGGCAGCATGCGCAGACCTTCGTGGACTAGGTGGGGTGTTTCAGAGACTGTCAAGATTGTGCCGTTGGTTTAGAAAAAGAATAATGTATTCTGGCTGGAATTGCTGGAAAAATCAAGAATGTTCCGGTTTGCAGTCTGTAGCTTTTTTTCTAACAGGCCTTCGCGTTTAATGCCCTGTCGGGATTTACGAACGTTTTCCACTTGAAGAGCCAATGTCCCCCATCTTCATCCTGGTCTGGGCTCCTGTATGTTCCAGTGGGCCGTGCAGGGCCTCATCCACGTATCCGGCAAGGGCATGGCCATCCATGAGTTCATTGATGCGCAACATCAGCAGCTGTAATCCCTTGGGAGCATTTTTATAGGAGCAGCGGCGCATGGTGTTGCCGCGGTGAAAATCCGTCACCGCAGCATGAATTTCTTCCAGGGGGACAAGCAGATTTTTCTTCAGGCCGCGCAGGAAAAGCATGCCCACGAGAAAACTGGCGCTGGCCATGAACACCACGGCCCATGCACCGCCCATGCCCAATTGCTGGGCGCGGATATCAGCTGTGCGCATGGCTTTACGATTGGTGTGTCCAAGATCGGCAAGGGCATGCACCACCGCGTTCCGGGCAACACTGTCACCGGCAAAGGCCTGGCTCTGCAAACCTTCGATGCGCGTTAGCAATTCCGCCTCCTCCGATTCAGTAATATTGTTTTTCGCCCGTTCAAGCGCCTGGAGAAATTTTTGCTGGGTCTGGCTGCTCAAGGCTTCGCCTTCCAGGCTGAGGATCGCCAGCATCTCCTCGCTGGCTTCTATCGAAACCACATTACGGGCAATAATAACCTCAATGGCCGGGGCCATGCGCATAAAGATCCAGATGGAGCCAAAGGCCATGAGCAGATGCAGGCCGATCAGTAGCCATGCGCCGAATCGTACCGATTGTCCTGTCATTATCGTTGAAACTCCCTGGTCAGTTTGGCCATGGAAAATTCGTTGGAAACAATGACCAGATTGTCTTCAGCCTGCAACGGCTCGGTGGGGCTGGGCGGGATAATCCGTGAAGGATGCCCCCGTCGGATGCCTACCACCATGACGCCAAAACGCCTGGGTAGTTCCAACTCGATCAGGGTTTTGCCAACCATGGCCGGCATGATGTGGATTTCGGTCAGTATCAGGTCATCACCCAGGTTAGTATCGGCGATCACGTCGCGGTAGAGCAGGCGGTTGGCAAAGCGTTTGCCGAACTCCTGCTCCGGATTCACCACCTGGTGCGCACCTACAAGCTGTAAAATGCGCTGGTGCATCTTGTCGTTGGCGCGGGCAACCACCAGGGGGGCGCCCATCTGCCGCAAGAGGGCTGTACAGATGATGGATGATTCCTTGGAATCATCGCCAATGGCGCATACCGCCGCATCTCTCAACCGGGGTTCCAGCCTGGCCAGTTCAAGCTCATCGGTGGCGTCAATGGTGACTGCCTCTGTGACAAAGGTGGCTGCCTCCTCAACCAGCGGCCTTCTTCTGTCTGCAGCCAGAACCTCGACGCCTTTTTCCGAAAGGGTGTTGGCAAGCGACATGCCAAATTGGCCAAGTCCAATAATGAGAATTTGCTGCGCCATGGGGGTGTTCCAGGTTTCAGGTTTGTTGCGTTATAGAAGTTAGACAATGGAGATGCGCTCCACCGGATAGCGGGCATCAGTGACCTCCTGATCACCGCTCAGCAGCATAAACAGGGTAAGCGGACCAATGCGGCCAATAAACATAGCCATGATGATGATCACTTTACCAATTTCATCCAAAAGCGAGGTTGCGCCAATGCTCAGGCCCACGGTGCCCAGGGCCGAGGTGGCCTCAAAAATAAGACTTGGCGCTACAATACCCTGGGTGATGGTCAGCATCAGCACCACCACAAACCAGATGAGAAAACCAGCCACAGCTACGGTGACGGCTTTGAAAACCGTGCCCGGATGGATGCGCCGCTTCTGGATGATAAGATACTTTTTGCCCCTGATGCTGGCCCAGAAGGTGAGCGCCAGCACGCCAATGGTTACGGTTTTAATGCCACCGGCAGTGCCGCCGGGGCTGCCACCAATGAACATGAGGACAATCATGATCAGGTAGGTAGGCGTGGCTATCCCGGCCAAGTCTACAGAATTAAAGCCTGCGGTACGCAAGGTGACTGATTGCAGCCAGGCACTGTGCAGTTTATCCCATGGGGAAAGCCCGTCAAGCACGCCATACCATTCAAAGGCCAGGAAAAAGAAGGTACCCACAGCCAGCAGCACCGCAGTTGTGACCAGGGCCAGGCGCACCGCGATGGGCACAGCCTTGCCGCGCAGCCATCTGGGGATCAGGATACTGGTTGCCGGAGCCAGTCCGCCCAGAATAATGAGTGCAGACACAGTGTGCAGCACTATTGGGTTGTGCTGGTAGGCAATGAGGTTGTTGCTCTGCAGGCTAAAACCAGCGTTGCAGAAGGCAGACACCGCCGTGAACACCCCTTCCCACAGGGCTGAGCCTAAGGGTTTACCTTGGGTAAGGAAAAACAAGCTCAGCACGATTGCGCCAATGCCTTCAAAAAGAAAGGCGCATTTCAAGATAAGCGCAAGCGATTGGATGAGATCACGATGGCTGCTTTCCGCCATGGTCGCGGCAAGCCGCTCATGGCGCAGACTCAGGCGGTGGCCAAAGGCATGCAGGGCAATGGTAGTGATACTCATGATGCCCAGACCACCAAGTTGGATCAGTATAAGGATAAAAACCTGACCAAAAAGCGTAAAATCCTTTGGCGTGTCAAGCACCACCAGTCCGGTGACACAGACGGCGCTGACTGCAGTGAAGGCGGCATCAATGGGTGCGATTCCACTCCCCATGCTAGCCGCGTCAGCTATCGGCAGGGCCAGAAGAACTGAGCCAGCCAGGCAGAGCAGAAAAAAGGAGCTAACCAGTATCCGGGCAGGCTGGCGAATCAAGATCAGCCACCACTGCTCCTCTTCCTCAGGATCGCTGTCTGGAGGAAGGACAAGCACCATCAGCAGGTTGAGCAGGAGCACCGCAGCGCCAAAGGTGAAAAAGGGTTGCGTGGTTGCAAGCACGCCAATGCCCGCCAACCCGGCAATACCCAGGCTGCTGCGCCACCACGAGTGTAGGCGTAAAGCCCAGTGCAGAAACAAGGCCTGGCTCATCAGGCTGCAGGCTGCAAGCACACGAAGTTTAGGGGCTGCTGGAGGAAAATCCAACACCAGGAAGCAGGCCGCGAGCACGGCCACGGCATAAGCTGCCCAGCGGCTTCGATGCAAACGCCGTGCATGGTGGTCATCCTCTGTTTCGTCTACTTGTGGCGACCAGTCGAGCAGAAGGGCAGCCAGGGCTATCAAGCCGGTTGATCCAGCAAGGGCGATAAAAGGGTCAGTGCGCAAAGCAGCAAACGAGGCTGCGAATGCGGCGCTGATCGCTCCCACCCCAAAGAGCTTACCCAGGGCAGTCCTGCGTTCCATGCTCAGGCCGCAGAATACACAGCAGAGAGCAGTCAGAGCAGCCATGCCAAGCCGCAAGTTTGCGGAGAACAGCGCCGTGTCTGCGCCCAGATAGGGCAGAAGGAAGGGCAGGGGGCTCAGGGACAGCAGCATGCCGGCAAGTCCTGCCTGCCGGGAGTGCCACCTGGTACTTGCGGCGTTCATGCGTTGGTCTTAGGTGTGGGAGCTTGCATAGAAATGACAGGTGTGTTTGCCGCAGCCATACGGCCTGTGCTACAGGTTCAGGGAAAACTCTTTCTCCATTATGGGCATAAATAGGCGTTTATCCCTAGTTTGCCTTGCGCCTGTGCATAGGATTGGTGCACATGGTCACTCTGTAGAGCCTTCGCAGGCAAGGCCAAATATTATACACTGCTCGTACAAAAAGTGGGAATGCTCCTTGTTCATTTCAATATTTTTAATGATGAGAGATTGGCCTTGCTGCCTCGCTTGGCGTACCTGATGCCGCCCCTGCAGCAGAACAATGCCTCTGCACCTGAGCGGGCAGAGGAAACAAGTGCATCGTTTCCAGCAGATGCAGCCAGTTTATTAATATGGTATATATACGTCATAGTTTTCCCATTCGCTGTTATCCTTACTTGGAGGTAGCATCATGCAGCGTCTTCTCTTGAGCTTAACTGTCCTATCTTTCAGTCTTTGTTCTTTTTTTACGGCCTTGCCCCTACAGGCCAGCACCAGCATCATCGTGGATGAACCTGGTTTTTATGGCCGGCTTGATCTCGGTGGTTACCCTTCACCCCGGCTGATCTATCCCGACGCGATTATTGTCGACCGGGTTGCTGCTCCACCGCCACCCGCTTATCTGCGCGTACCGCCTGGTCATGCCAAGAAATGGTCCAAGCACTGCCACCGCTACAATGCCTGCGGCCAGCCGGTTTTTTTTGTGGATGATGACTGGTACAATAATATCTATGTGCCAAGGTACCGGGAGATACATGGTGTTCCTGGCCCCATGCGGGTGCAGCCGGGGCAAGCTGCTGGTACTTATCGCGAGGTCAGGGTCAAGGAACAGCGACAGGCAGTCCAGACCAGAAATCCTGGCCAGGTTAAGGTGAAACAAGCACGCAACAACGGTAACAGCGGCAAAGCTTACAAGGCCAACAAGGGTAATAAGGGGAACAAAGGAAACGGTAACCCAGGCAAGGGCAATTCTGGCAAGGGGAATGGAAATCCCGGCAAGGGGCCGAAATAAGTAAAAGAACATATCCCAAGCCCGTACAGGTACGAGATATCAAAATACCAAAGGCAGCCTCTCAGCCAACTTGGCGGGGTGGGCTGCCTTTTTTATTGGGTGCGAATTATTCCAGCTCTAGATTAAAGATGATATCAAGGAGGCAAGGAAAATGCGACGCAGACGTACATACAGCTACTTCGAGGAGAGTTTTCTAAAGCCGACACAGAGAACACTTTAATATGGGAATGGAATTACAGCTCACGCTTCAGGGTGTAGGACGGCTGCCTGCCATAGCCCTGCAGATTGATATGATACTCCTTGCCTGCTCCTCTGCTAATTTCGAGCAGGGCAAACTGGTTATCCTCTTTTTTATCAAACCCCTCGGTATTGCTGGTGGCTGCCCAGGTGCGGTAGTCGTTCACACCCACATTGCCATGCAGAACAATGTAGTGGATACCTTTGATGTTGGAGTAGCCGCCCTGATGGTCATGGCCTGAAATGACCGCCAGCACCTGGCCATCCTCCTCCAGCACCTTGCGCACCTCGCTGGCGTTCTTGATATTGTGCTCCTGGTCATCAACCCTGTCCATGTTTTGATGGGTAAAGACCACGGTGGGCATATCAGCCTTTTTCAGATCTTCACGCAGCCATTCGATTTCCTGCTGCGGTACAAAGGTGTCTTTCCAGGTCCAGAAGGTGTCTGCCGATGTATTCATATCATAGGGGCGATGTGGCGGCTCAGGGGTGTAATCAGCGTCCAGCACGATAAAATGCACTCCGCCTGCGTCCCAGGAGTAGTAGGTCTGGCCCTTGGGGATGCCGGTATTGGTGATGGAATTAAGAAAGATCTCGCGGGTCAGGTTGTCGAACTCGTGGTTGCCAAGCACATGGTAGCTGGGGCCATTAAAGGAGGTGAAGATTTTTTCAGCCTCTGCCAGATTCTTGGCCGGATCAGTCCCTTCGGCCAGGGTATCCACCATGTCCCCCAATTCGATAATAAAATTGGGCCGCTCCTTGGCCATGGTGTCCATGAATGCCTGCAGTTTATCAAGCGAAGCCGAATACTTGCGGGTGGCGCTATCTGCCTTACTGGTGTGGTGAATGTCGGTGATAATGCCTGCTTTTGCCATGCTGGTTGTTTCGGCTGTCTGGCCGTGTTGTGGCAGGGCGATGGTAGCGCTGCCCAGGGCGCAAAGGGCGTAGACAGCGGTTCTGGCAACAATTGTGTTCATTTCGTTCTCCTTTTTCGAATGGATTTGCTCCATGACGGTCTGGTCATTCCAGCCTGGCATGAAGCTGCATTATAGCTAGGTTGGCGTTACGCTTGGGTTGGACTTGCAGCAGGAGATGATTAAAAATGGAGAATCGGGATGGAGAAGGATGAAAATAAAGATGGAAAACGTGCCTGCTAAACACCACGCCAGCAGCCTTTTTGTATATCGTTTTACGATATTTTATGTGGTTACCTAATTTTTTAACAAGAAGGACTAAAATCTTTGACACTATATGTTGATAGGCTTGAACGTGTGAACCCATGAAAGCCACGTATCCTAAACCCTGGCTGTACCGTGTCTTCAGGGCGGTGCTGCGCACCCTCTGCCAAATCCTCTTCAGGGTCGAAGTGCAGCATTCCAGCACGCCGATACCGCAGGAAAGGCTGCTTATTATCGCCAATCACCAATCCTTTCTTGACGGCCTTCTGCTGGGCCTCTTTCTCCCGCTTGATCCGGTCTTTGTCATCAACACCGCTATTGCGCAGCAAAGGGTTTTCCGTTTTTTACTGCTTTTTGTGGATCACGTCACAGTGGACACCAGCAGCCCCATGGCCATGAAGCGGGTGATTAACCTTATTGAGCAGGGCAGGCCGGTGGTCATCTTTCCGGAAGGCCGAATTACCATCACCGGCAGTTTGATGAAGGTTTACGAAGGCACGGCTTTTGTGGCGGCCAAAACCGGGGCAGCCATCCTGCCGGTAAGTTTGCAGGGGCCCTCGCACAGTTATTTTTCGCGAATGGCAGCCTGGTACCCGCACCGTTTGTTCCCGAAAATTTGCCTCACCCTGCACCCGGTTTGCCATATAACCATGCCCGAGGCCCGCACCGCCAAGGAACGCCGCCGTCTGGCAGGGAGACAGATGGTGCGCATCATGCAGGAGATGCTCTTTGCTGAGAAAAAACCCCTGACTCTGTTCGATGCCCTCTGTGCCGCAGCCCGGCTCCATGGCAAGAAAAAAGTGTTGGTGGAAGATATCAGCCGCAAGCCCTACACCTATGCTGATCTGATGAAAATGGCCTTGGTTTTGGGCCGCGTATTGGAACGTCACACCAACCCTGGCGAATATGTTGGCTTGCTTCTACCCAACATGGCGGTCAGCCTCGCCCTCTTTTTCGGCCTGAGCGCACGCGGTCGCGTGCCTGCTATGCTGAATTACACCAGCGGCAGTGCTGGCCTGCAATCCGCCTGCACAGCTGCTGATATCAAGACCATCATCTCCTCGCGCGCCTTTGTTGACCAGGCCAATTTATCCAAAAAGATCGAGCCATTATACGGCCAGCGCATCATCTATCTGGAAAATTTGCGCCAGGAAATCTCCCTTGTGGACAAGATCTGGTACCTCTTTTACGCCCGCCATTGTTACTGTTTTTTTTCCCTGAACCATGATCCTGAACAGGCTGCAGTGGTGCTCTTTACCTCTGGCTCAGAAGGCGCGGCCAAGGGGGTAGTGCTCTCCCACCGGGCCATCATGGCTAATATCAGCCAGATTTGTGCGGTGATTGACTTTTCCTGCCGCGACAAGGTGCTCAACGCCCTGCCCATGTTCCATTCTTTTGGTCTGACCGCAGGCACGCTTCTGCCTGTTATCACCGGGGCCGGGCTGATCCTCTACCCAACACCTTTGCATTACCGCATCATTCCGGAACTGGTGTATGACCGCAATTGCACTATCCTCTTTGGCACCTCCACCTTTCTTGGCCATTACAGCCGTTTTGCCCACTCCTACGATTTTCATACCCTGCGCTACGTGGTGGCTGGCGCGGAAAAACTGGCTCAACCTGTGAAAGAGGCCTGGATGGAAAAGTTTGGTCTGCGTATTTTCGAGGGTTATGGTGCCACTGAAACCGCGCCGGTTCTGGCCGTGAACACGCCTATGGCCTTTCGTAGCGGCAGTGTGGGTAATTTGCTGCCCGGCATAAAGGCGGCCATCGAAAACATTCCGGGCATTGAACGGGGTGGAGTGCTCCATGTGCGGGGGGCTAATGTGATGAGCGGTTACCTGCGCGAGGAAAAGCCAGGCCAGTTGGAGCCGCCGGAATCGTCTATGGGCAAGGGCTGGTACAACACCGGTGATGTGGTGGAGCAGGATGAGGAGGGTTTTTTGTATGTGGTGGGCCGGGTCAAGCGCTTTGCCAAGATCGCCGGAGAAATGATTGGTCTGGAAACCGTGGAAAAGATCATTGCCCAGGCTGCACCGCAGTTCAGCCATGCAGTAGTTGCCCGCCAGGATGCCAGCAAGGGCGAAGGCCTTCTCCTCTTCACCACAGATCCGCAAATAGATCGGGGCTTCCTGATAAAAACCTTCAAGGCCGCGGGTCTGCAGGAACTGGCTGTGCCCCGGCGTATTGTTAACAGCGAAAGCCTGCCCCTGCTTGGTACCGGCAAAACTGATTATCCGGCTTTGCAGAAGCTGGCAGAAGAGTTGTAATTCCAACTCCATATCAAAGCGCCCCTGTGTCGGCATCGGCGAATGCTCCTTGGTGTACCTGTCTGTACGCCTGCGTTGCATTTGCGCTTGTCTCCTTGAGATCATCTTTGATCTGGAGCTGAAATACGCATCCATCTTGAATTATCTGGCCGCTATAACTCTCTCTTAAGAACAGCCATGAACTCACAGTTCACTCTGCTTAAAAAACGGCGCTTTGCTCCGTTTTTCATCACTCAGTTTTTGGGTGCCTTTAATGATAATGTCTTTAAGAATGCCCTGGTGGTGCTCTTGACCTTTCAGGCCGCCAGTTGGACCTCTATGACTATAGGCGCCCTGGCGAACCTGGCTGCAGGCATTTTTATCCTGCCTTTTTTCCTCTTTTCTGCCAGTGCGGGTCAATTGGCCGACAAGTTTGACAAGGCGCGGCTGGCCCGGCTGGTTAAGGTGCTGGAAATGGGCATAATGGCGCTTGCGGCCGTGGGTTTTTACCTGCACAGTTTCTGGCTTCTCATGGCTGCGCTCTTTTTTTTGGGCTGCCATTCCTCCCTGTTCGGGCCGGTCAAATACGCTATTTTGCCGCAGCACTTGCGCGAAGATGAACTGGTTGGCGGCAATGCCCTTGTCGAGGCCGGTACCTTTATCTCCATTCTCCTCGGCACTCTGACGGGCGGCTTGCTGGCTGGCACCATCAGTCAACCTATCTGGATAGCCGCAGGCTCCTTTCTCATTGCCTTTTTGGGGTATCTTGCCAGCCGCTTTATTCCTTCAGCTCCGCCGCCAGCGCCGGATTTGGTCATTAATCCGAATCCCCTTACCGAAACCTGGCGCAATATCCAGTTTGCCCGCGAAAACCGGACCGTATTTCTGTCCATTCTGGGCATCTCCTGGTTCTGGCTCTATGGAACCATATTTTTGGCGCAATTTCCGGCCTATGCGAAAAACGTACTGTCTGGCAATGAGATGACCGTTACCCTGTTGTTGGCGGTGTTCACTCTGGGCATTGGTGTGGGGTCGCTCCTCTGCGAGCGGCTTTCCGGCAAACAGATTGAAATAGGATTGGTGCCCCTCGGCTCCATCGGCCTGACCCTCTTTGGCCTGGATCTGGCCATTGCCTCGCCGGATACTGCAGGTGCAACAAGCGGGATTTTCGCCCTTATCAGCCAGCCCTGGATGTGGCGTATTCTCCTTGATCTACTGCTGATCGGCATATTCGGCGGTTTTTTTATCGTGCCGCTCTACACTCTGGTGCAGTTACGCAGCGCCGCAGGGCATCGCGCCCGCATTATTGCGGCCAACAATATCCTTAATGCTTTGTTCATGGTGCTTGGCTCTCTGGCTGCTGTGCTGCTGCTGGGCAAGGGTGTGTCAATCCCCGGCCTTTTTGCCATCTGCGCTGTGTGGAATGGCCTGGTGGCGCTGTACATCTATCTGCTGGTGCCAGAATTTCTGCTGCGTTTTGTCGCCTGGCTGCTGGTGCGGGCCGTGTATAGGGTGCAAAAAAGTGGGACTGAATATATTCCCGCTCGGGGAGAAGGCTGCCTGCTTGTGTGCAGGCAGCAGGGCTGGGTCAGTGTTCTGGTGTTGATGAGCGCCTTCCCACGACCGGTTCATTTTGTGGTGGATCAGCACTGGCTCAAGAAGCCGCTTGTGGGCAGACTGCTGCGCCGTTCCGGAGCCATTGCTGCTGATTGGCAGAATGGACAGACTTGGCCCCGCCTGCAGGAGGAAATCAAACAACAGCTCGGCCGGGGAGAACTGGTCGCGCTTTTTCTTGATCAGGAGGGAGGGGCATCAGCTAAACAGGCTTTTTCCGAGGCATTG
Organism: Desulfobulbaceae bacterium; assembly: GCA_012744275.1. GTDB lineage: Bacteria > Desulfobacterota > Desulfobulbia > Desulfobulbales > Desulfobulbaceae > Desulfobulbus. Next base: position 3,377 of record JAAYIE010000070.1, on the reverse strand, counting down.
TCTGACCAACTTCGCCAAATGCCCATAAGCCACCAAGTGCTGACTGTTGCTGTGCGCAAGATGGTGAAAAACAGGGCAGGGGATGGCAAGCAGGCACAATCAGCCAGTCATCCCGCACATCCGCCCCAATTTCTGCTGCGCATCAGCACGATTTCAGCAGATGAACTTTCTTATGCCAAGGCCAGCAAGGAGATGGAGAAATTTGCTTGATTCCAATTTCGCATTAAAGCGCTCTTAACTATCTGGCTTCAGGACATATTACTCGGAGTACCTTGGTGTACGCCTGCATTATTTTTCCTCACCATTTTGATAGCATCTTTAGTCTGGAAAAGGGACGAGAGGATATAGTGACCCTGAGTTCAATCAGCAGGAGATGGCAACCTGTTTATGCAGGCCAGTAAGCAACGGTATGGGTTGAGAGCGGAGTAATATCCGCCCTTGGTCGATTAAACTCTGTTTTATATGGTTAAATATGCTCATTGTCATTGTTTATGAGCAATTGAGTTAGCGGCTCACCCCAATAAACCACTTTGATGTCAAGCTGTTTTAACTGACCTGTAACGCCAAGTTGGCCAGCGCAGAGCTTGAGAGCAGCCATTGAACGCCTTCCAGCTGTACCTCTTCAATAAGTTCCTGCATCTCTGGAATGCCATAATATGTGCCTGCGCCACATTATCCTTGCCCCATTGACAGTTCTTTTATCTGAAATTGGTAAAATGCATGAGAAAGTCTTGAGGGAGCAGCCAAACTTTGGCAGGATACCGTATTCAACTTGTTCGCACAAAAAAGCAGGACTGCATTTTCTTCCTTCATGAACATGCCGAACTTTTTTATGTGATCTACGTCTCCTGTATGTAGGATATTTTAGTATGGAACTTATTGAATTAATAGGAAATACGCCCCTGGTCAGTCTGGACAGGATTAATCCTTTGGCAGATTCGGTGCGCATAGTCGGTAAACTGGAGGCACGCAACCCGGGTGGCTCAATAAAAGACCGTGCTGCCCTCTCCATGGTTCAGGCAGGAGAACAAAGCGGTGAACTCACACCCGACAAGATTTTACTGGAAGCAACCAGCGGCAACACCGGTATCGGCATGGCCATGGTCTGCGCCATTAAAGGGTATAAATGTCAGTTGATTATGCCAGAATCGGCCTCTATAGAGCGGCGCAAGATTATGCTTGCCTATGGTGCTGAAATTATGCTGACTCCTGCCAAAAGGGCCACCGACGGCGCCATTGAGAAAGCTTATGCCATGGCGCGGGAAAACCCCGAACTGTACTTTTTGGCCGATCAGTATAACAATCCGGCCAACTGGCAGGCACATTACCGCAGCACAGCACCGGAAATATGGGCGCAGACAGAAGGAAAGGTCACTGATATCGTACTCACCCTTGGTACCACTGGCACCGCCATGGGAATTTCTCGCTGGTTTCGCGAGCACCACCCGCATGTACGGGTAATTGCGGTGGAACCCGGTCAAGGCCATGCCATCCAAGGATTGAAAAATATGAAGGAATCTTACCGGCCCGGTATCTTTGATAAAAATTTACCACACGCCGTTGTGCCCATCCAGGATGAGGATGCTTTCAGCACCGCTCGACGTTTGGCAGCTGAAGAAGGTGTGTTTGTTGGTATGAGCAGCGGTGCCGCTATGTATATTGCACTGGAGCGGGCGCGTCAGCTGAAGGAGGGCTGCATTGTCGTAATCTTTCCCGACGGTGGCGAGCGCTACCTTAGCACCTCGCTCTATGCCCAGCGTGAAAGCAATTCACCCCAGCACACCAGCCTGCGACTCTTTAACACCATGACCCGGAAAAAAGAGGTGTTCAAACCGCTCCATCCCGGTAGAGCAACCCTGTATGCCTGCGGGCCGACAGCCTTTGAGCCGCCCAACATGGTGCATTGTCGCCGTTTTATCGTGGCAGATTTGATGCAACGCTACCTGACCCATCGTGGCCTTCAGGTGGATTCCTATATGAATTTCACCGATTTGGACGATAATACCATTGCCGGGGCCATGGCAGCCAATACCGATTTGCAAACTTTTACTAGCACCTATATCGATCAATTCAAGGCCGCTGCCGATGCCCTGAGTGTGCGGCCGGCCACCGGAAACCCGCTTGCCTCCGAGCATGTGGAAGTCATGATTGACATTGCCCACGAACTCATCCACAAGGGTTATGCCTACGAGAAACATGGCTCCATATATTTCGACATCTCAAAATTCCCACGTTACGGTACCCTTTCAGGGGTGGATATCGGTAAGATCAAGCTGGGCCAGACTGTTGATCTGGATAACTATGAAAAAGAAAATCCCCGAGATTTCACCCTCATGAAGCGTTCCACGCTTGCGGAGTTAAAGAGGGGAATTTTCTATAAAACCGATTGGGGCAATATGCGGCCGGGTTGGCACATCGAATGCTCGGCCATGGCTACACGCTATCTTGGCAGCACCTTGGATATCCACACCGCCAGCCAGGATTTGATGTTTCCCCACCATGAAAATGAAATTGCCATTGCCGAGGCGCTCACCGGTAAGCCCCTGGCCAACTACTGGTTGCATTCTGGGCAGGTGATGCGCGGCGGGCGGAAAATGGCTGCGGACGCAGGCAATATCGTTACTATCCAAGAAGTGCTGGACCGGGGATACAGTGCCCGTGAGCTACGTTTTATGCTGCTGGGTGTCCACTATCGCAAACCGCTGCATTTTTCCTACAAGCGGCTTGATGCGGCCAGAACCGCCTTGCGTCGCGCCGACGAATACGTCCGCAAACTGCTCTGTTTGCCCGCAGGTCTGCCCCATACAGGCATTCCGACTTTGCTCGAAGAACTGGAAACTCGTTTTACCCAGTGCATGAACGACGATCTCAACGTATCTGGTGCCATTGGCGCACTGTTCCATTTTATTAAATTAAGCAACCCCATGGTGCAGGCCCGTCAGGTGGATGCCGTCCAGAAAAAGGAAATTACCGCACAACTTGAAACAATCAACGCGGTGCTGGAAATTCTGGACATGGATCAGTGCCCACTCACACCGGAAATCAACCGCCTCATCCAACAGCGGGAACAGGCACGACAGCGCAAAGATTGGGACGAAGCCGACGCAGTTCGCCTGGAATTGCTGCACATGGGAGTAAATGTGCTGGATACTGCGGGCGGTCCAGTGTGGGAGCGGGTGGAAAAAAATTGTACCATATGCCTTGAAGCCGAAACCACGCATTGTGTTTGCAGGTGAAGGAAAATTACACTTCTTTTCTGTACTGCTTGCGCTTCTACCCACAGGTGGATACATTGACGCCTTTAATACGGATGCGCGCCAGTAGCTCAGTCGGATAGAGCAACGGCCTTCTAAGCCGTGGGCCAGGGGTTCGAATCC
>JAAYIE010000069.1 GCA_012744275.1 Desulfobulbaceae bacterium | reverse complement strand
ATGGCGCTAGCATGGAGCCCCGACTCTGTCAAGGCCGAGCCCTGCGGGTGTGCGCTGCGCGCACAGCCTTGACAGAGTCGCGCCTCCATGCTTGACCGGAGACCGGCAAGGGTGACGGGGCGGCAGGCGCCACCCCTTCACCTCCGGCGGGGCTCAGGTTCTGGGGCTATTTTTCAAAGAGCTACCCACAAATTCTGCGGACGAGGCGAAATATATAACTTTTCCAAGAATCAAGCAACTTTTCTGAGAAAACCGTAACTTTCCTAAGAAATACGTAACCTTTCCAAGAAAGAAGTAGCTTTTTGAAGAAGTAAATAACTTGCAGTTACTAATTTCTTCTTGGCGACAGAGGAGGATATAAGAAGTACCACTACTCGCTCCGCTCGGTGGTCTTCTCCATCCTGCCCTCCGGGGGTGTTGCTTATTCGCCTTCTTTCGCTCGCTGCTCATTTTTGCTCAACGCTACAATGCCGCCTGCGGCTGCATTATCTGCACTCAAAAGGAACCATTAAAACAGCCCCTACTCCTTCTTTTTTAATTATTGGTGGGTATGGTGTTGATTTTTTGTGGTGGTGGGTATAATAACCACATGAACAGCAAACAGCTTATAAGGCAGTTGGAAAGGGATGGTTGGGTCTTGGCCCGAGTCAGAGGGTCACACCATCAGTTCAAGCATCCCTCAAAGCCAGGATTAGTGACAGTGAAGCATCCTGATAGTGATATTCCTGCCGGTACCTTGAACAGCATACGCAAGCAGGTGGGATGGAGATAGGAGGGTTATGATGAGATTTCCTGTGGTATTACATACAGACGATAATATCCGATTCGGCGTGACGGTTCCTGACTTGCCAGGGTGTTTCTCAGCTGGTGACACTTTTGATGAGGCATTGGATTCAGTGATGGAGGCAATTGATCTTCACCTTGAAGGATTGACGGAAGGAGGAAACGAAATCCCCGTTCCCCGCTCAATTGCCGATCATCGGAAGAATCCTGACTTTCAGGATGGTGTTTGGGCTGCGGTTGAGGTGGATGTAAGCCGCTTTGAAGGGAAAGCAGAAAAGATCAATATTACGCTACCTCGGCGCTTGCTTTTCAAAATAGATGCCTATGCCGCTGCTCACGGTAAAACCAGGTCTGGTTTTTTGGCAGAAGCCGCCAGGGAGGCGATGAGGTAGGTAGATGCCATCCCCTAATAAAAAAGTTCTCCATGCCTACTTGACGCCAGAGGAATACGGTCAGGTCAAAGCGATGGCTGATCAGGCAGGACTTTCGATATCAACTTTTGTCAAACGGGTATGCGTAGGTCATGGAGTGCATTCCCTGGCAGATCAAGATGCAGTGAGAGCTTTGCTCAAGGCGAATGCTGACCTGGGGCGGCTGGGCGGGTTGTTCAAAATGGCGCTGACAGAAGGCAAGGCTGGCAGCATGGCCTTTGAGCTTCGGCAAACGCTACGCCAGATAGAAAAAAGTCAGGCACAGGTGGCCGCATGTTGTCGGAATGTTGCTGATTCTTTTCAGAGGACAAAAAAATGAGCGTGCAAGGGCTGGTTCACCTACTTTTTTATGCATGGTTTTGGTTTTTGGTTTGGGCTTGTGGAATTACTGCTGCTATTCATTTTTTACTTGATTTTGGAGTATATTTTTTACTGATAGAATACCTTAAATCTTACTTCATGGTCATTGGTGGTATTGTAGTTGTACTTGGTTTTATTGCGCTCCCTGCTACGGTTACAGGTATTTCGATTATTTTTGGATTAATTCTTGGGTTTATCTATGTTTATATTAAAACAATATTGGCTAATGCCTATAAAATATTGAGGTATGGCCCTCCGAAGAAAGAATATGTAAAGAAAAGAAAACAAGAAACATACCATCAAAGCCAGCAAGATTTTTCTGGAAATTATCAACGTGAAAATGCCCAGCAGCATTTTCATGACAAATCCCAGCAAGAGCATGGCCACTCTAGCAACCGGCAAGAAAGTTATGAAAAGGAACAAACAAAACAATCTAATAAACAAGAGCACCAGCAGCAACAGGCAAAAGAAAGAAAACCTGATCTCAGCATGCCCTCCACCATTTCGGAGGCATGCACTGTCCTCGGAACGCAGCCTGGCTTACCCTTAGAGGAATACAAACGAATATGGAAGAAGGAAGCATTGCGGTATCATCCTGACAGAACCAGAGACCTTGGGGAGCGTTTGCAAAAGTATGCCGAGGAAGAAATGAAACGGATCAACAAAGCCTGGGAAATCATAAAAAGTGCGGCGTGATCAGGTGAATCCATGATAGCCAAGCGCATTGACGCCGGAAAAGACGCCCAGGGCAGGAAGAGGCATCACGATTACCGGCAGCTTGGTAACTACATCCGCGATGCCAGCCATGAAGGTGAGAAATGCCTGATGGCCTGGCATGAAGGCTGTTGGGCTCCGGATTATGACCTGGCCTTGGTTGAGATCGAGGCGACCCAGGCTATGAATACCCGAGCAAAATCCGATAAGACCTACCATCTTATGGTGAGTTTTCGCCCGGAAGACGAAGCCAGGTTGACGCCGGAAGCATTTCAACGGATCGAAAATGCGATGGCTGAAGCCCTTGGCCTGGATGAACACCAGCGCCTTTGCGGTGTTCACAAAAACACCAACAATCTCCATTTACATATTGCCTATAATCTGATCCATCCGGATCGGCTAACTGTGGCCACTTCCCTGCATTATGATTTCCACAAGCTTTCCAAGGCATGCCGCGCCCTGGAAAAGGAATTTGGTCTGGTGGTGGATAACGGCATTGAGGTCAGCGACCCCCTGGAGCCTAAAATCAGTCAGCGGGCTGCGGCTATGGAGGCACATTCCGGGGAGCAGTCATTTCAGTCTTTTGTCCTGGAGCAGAGGGAGCCGCTTCTTGCGGAAATAGAGATAGCTACGGATTGGCAGGAAGTGCACCAGGCGCTGGCCAGTTATGGGATCGCGATCCGGCCCAAGGCAAATGGTCTTGTCCTGGCGAATGTGGAGGGAAAAGGCTCCATCAAAGCCAGCGCGGTGGACAAAATCATGTCCAGGATGCGGATGGAGGAGCGGTTTGGCTCCTTTGCAGAGCCTAATGAGGGTAGCAATGAAGCTGAACCGGAAAAATTTGATGTCACAAAGGGCCTGCCTCTCGAATCATTTATACGAGAGCATAAACAACAAATCCTAAGCGCGGTGGAAGCCGCTGAGAATTGGCAAGACGTTCGCCAGGTATTGGCTGGCCACGGTTTAATGATCCGGCAAAGAAGCGGTGGTCTTGTGCTGACTGACCTGGCTGAAAAGGAGACCATCAAAGCCAGCGCGGTAAACCGGGGGCTTTCCAGGATGCACATGGAGGCCCGACTTGGTCAATGCACTGAACCAGAAATTAGCACTCCCAAGGAATCGGTAGCCACGGTGGATGAGGTTTCTCAAGAATCGGACGAAGCCACTTCCCAATCTTCTGTGCTGCAACAGAGGGAGCAGATTCTTGCGGAAATGCAAAACGTCAGGAGCTGGCAGGAAGTGCACCAGGCGCTGGCCGGTTATGGGATAGCGATCCGGCCCAAGGCCAAGGGCCTTATCCTGGTGAACATCAACGGCAAAGAAACCATGAAGGCCAGCGAGTTGGACAGGGGCATGTCCAGAATGTACCTGGAAAATCGGTTTGGGGCTTTTGCCGAACCTGAAAGGCAGCAGAAGCAGGCGGAGCAGGCAGGCACAGACGCGGCTCAAGAGGCATATTCCGGCGGTCAGCCTTTCGAGACGTTTGTTCTGGCGCAAAAAGAGCACATCCTGAAATCACTCAATGATGCTATGACCTGGCAGGAGGCGCACCAGGCTCTAGCCAGTTATGGAATAGCGATCCGGCCCAAGGCAAATGGTCTTGTCCTGGCTAACATCACCGGTAGAGAAACCATGAAAGCCAGTGACCTGGACAGGAGCATGTCCAAAAAATACCTGGAAGACCGGCTTGGCCCATTTGCCAGGTCAGAGACTACCGATAGCAGGCAGGCGAAGGCGGAAAAACCTGGTCCAGACGAATCGGCCAGGGAAACCTATCAGAAAAAACCGCGTCAGCCCAGAAGCCCTGAGCGTGACCAGCTTTACAAGGATTACCAAGCGGTCCTGGCTGAAAAGATTGCCCGGATTGACGAGGAAAAGGCAAGAACTGCGGCTTCCCATGGCTGGCTGAAAGAGAAATGGCAAAAGATGAAGGGTGATTTGTACGCCACCACCTACAGTCACCAGACGCGAGCGGTGCGTATGCGCATGATGCTCACCCTGCATCGGAAGGATGTGGCACACGAAAAGGCTGACCACCAGGCGGCCATGGCAGAGATCAAGGCCGATTACCCCTGGTACAACTGGAACGGATATTTGCAACACCAGGCGGCCCACGGCAATGCCGTTGCTCTGGGTGTTTTACGCTCAATGGAAGAGCGAAAGGCTGCCATCAAGAATCCGGCCACGGAAAAGACCTTTCTGGAAGTGCAATTTGATGACCGGGAAGCCGCCAAAGAAGCAGGCGCGAAATGGGATCGCCAGGAAAAGCGCTGGTATGCGCCTGTTGGGGCCGATCTGGACAAGCTCACCGCCTGGCTGCCTGGTCGTCAGGATGCGGGGCAAAAGGCAGATCAGCCCAAGGGTGAGCAAAAAACTGAGGAATCTGTAAAAACAGTACCAGTTCAGGGCGAATCAGAAACACCAAAGGAAAAAAAGACACCAGGTGAACGTCTTGAATTTCTGGCCTGGCAAGAAAAACAGCGTATCAGAGCCGGTATGGCTCAGAAATCCTTCTTCTCGGGCTGCAGCTACAGAATCGATAACCGTGGCGTAGTGATCATCAACCTGGTGTCCGGCGGCACCATCCGTGATGCCGGAAAAAAACTGCATTTTTCACCGGACGAAGACAGCCGCCAGGCGGCCCGTTTGTACGCCATGGCCAAGTTTGGCAAACACTTCACCGAGAAAGATAACTGTATGGAGATGAGAGGTAGTAATGGAAAATGGCACTTACTCAAGCCCCACCTTGGCATCCTTAAAGAATGCGCCCTCCACGGTCTGCGCACGTTGTCCCAACTCCCTATGGTTCGTGGTCGGCGCAAATCCGAGGTGCTTTTGCAAGGCCATGCACATAACGACATGGAGCGATGAGGAGCAACTGAGTATTACGAGTTGTGACGGGGAGTTCGTTGAGTGAGATGAGAATACCCCAATCCTTATTCTCCACCATCAATGCGCAGGCCCTTTTGCAGCATCTGCGTAATGGCCAGATTGATAACTGCTGCTCTGCTTTGCCCTAGTTCCTCTGCCAGCTGATCGACACGATCCAGGATTGGTTCGGCAATGGTCAGGGTAATTTGTACCCTTTTGCCTTTGCGCACCCTGCGAGGCTTTGGTGCCGGTGGAACTCCTCCAGCATCAGGAGCGCCGGAGATAAAGGCATCTGCAGCGCTTGTGCTTGTATCCTGCGTCGGTTTGTCCGGCTTCTTTGTAATTGCCATTTCATCCTCTTGTATTCTTTTTAAGTATTTATTTGATATTAAAATAGAATTTCAATAAGTGCATTCAGTTCTGCGCTGGCCTTGGCGTCCTGCGGTTTGAGCTCAAACACGCACTGACCTGCTCCGGCTGCATTTGCAAAGGCTTTGCGGCGGCGCAGCGGAGCGGGCAGGTACTCAAATTGAGGAACTTCAGCCACTGCTGCCGCTGCCTCAGCATTGTCGGAAGACGTTTGGCCCGGATCAGCGCAGTTGAGCACAGCGTAACAGCGCAGCCCGTCACGCACGCTGCGGGCTTCATCAATCAGAGCAGCTATATCGCTGAGCGCCCAAACATCATAACTGCGAGGCTGAAACGGCACCAGCAGCACATCCGATAAGACCAGGGCAGCACGCAAGGCGGTCGAATCACGGCCACCGGCATCTATAATCACCTCATCGAATTTACCTACCTGTTGCTGCACCTGAGCCCGCAGGGTTGGCCCGTCCGGATACGTCGCACAGGCAATGCCTGGCGTATGCCCGGCTTCGGATCGGATGCTGATTGCAGCCTGGGCAGTGCCTTGCCTGTCTCCATCTATCAGCCACACATCTTTGCCCGCCAGGGCGCGGGCTATTGCCAAGTTTACTGCCAATGTGGTCTTGCCAACCCCGCCCTTTGTGTTGCCAACCGTTACAATCATTTTTTCACCATGTTTTTACTGTTAACAGCATTTAATTTAATATTAAAATGAATGAAAAGGGGTGGATTGTCAAGTGATTTTGTGGCACAAAAAAATCAATGAAGCGGGGTTTGCGGGCTTAAGATGCGTTATTGATCTAGGGCTCAAAAAGACGGATTACGACCAGCGGCCCAAGGAAAGAGCGTTGTTGACTCTGCCATAAAGCGGCAGTATGATTTTATCATACCATAAACAAGGAGCGATACCATGCAGACAGAAAAAGCGGAAAGGATCACAATCACCCTGCCGCCAGACATGCTTGCAACGATCAAGGCAAAGGTTCAATCCGGTGCCTATGGATCGACAAGTGAAGTCGTCCGTGAAGCAATGCGCTTTTGGGAGAAGCAACAAGAAGAGCACGAGGCCCGCCTTGCGCTCATCCGCAACCGCTTGACGGCCTCAACTCAAAGCGGCGACCCCGTGCCGCTTGATGAGGCTTTCGAAATCATAGAACGAATGCACCAGCAACGCATGAAGTAAGGAATGATACAATATGATGTTTACCTGATGCCCGATGCCATCAAAGACCTTGAGGGTATCTACGGCTATATCGCGGACAAGAGCGGCTTCCCTGAAAGGGCCTGGGGATACGTCGAAAAGCTTCGCTACAAGTGTCATGAATTAGCAACTGCACCCCTTCGGGGGATGCAACGGGATGATCTCATGCTCAACTTGAGAATTGTCCCTATCGACAAAAAAGCAGTTGCCGCTTTCATCGTAGATGAAGAGAGAGGGGCCGTTCTCGTTCTCAATATTTTTTACGGGGGCAGGAATTATGAAGCTCTTATGGCGAACACTCCGAAAGGCCCCGCTAAAAGGTGAACCTGCATCGGAGTCTTGATGATCGTTCCGCTGGCCCTGCATGTCTCGGGATTTGATTTCCGTCTGCGCTGCACACAATTGAATTCATATTTTTTCATGTTTATATAATAT
>JAAYIE010000068.1 GCA_012744275.1 Desulfobulbaceae bacterium | reverse complement strand
TCGTCGACAATGGCAAAATTAAAACCGCGCTGGCAGTAATCAGCCAGGGAGAACTTCATATTGTCGCGCAGATAATCAAAGCCAAACTCATTGTTAGTGCCATAGGTGACATCAGCCGCGTAGGCTTCACGCCGCTGGGCATCATCCATTTCGTGCACGATGCAGCCGGTGCTGAGCCCAAGGAAGCGGTAGACCGCACCCATCCACTCCACATCGCGCCTTGCCAAATAATCGTTCACTGTGACCACATGCACGCCCTTGCCGGTGAGTGCGTTGAGGTACAGCGGTGCAGTTGAGGTCAGGGTTTTACCCTCACCGGTTTTCATCTCCGCAATCATACCCTGGTGCAGTACCATGCCACCGATAAGCTGCACATCGTAGTGACGCTCGCCCAGTACACGTTTGGCAGCCTCCCGCACCACGGCAAAAGCCTCGGGCAAGAGGTCATCCAGCACCTCACCATTTTCGATGCGCTCTCTGAAAGCCACGGTTTTAGCGGCAAGCTCTACATCATCCAGCGGCGCTACCGTTTCTTCCAGATCATTTATTCTCGCAACCACCTGGCGGTACCGCTTGATCATCCGGTCATTCTTGCTGCCAAAAATCTTGGCCAGGGTTGTTCCCAGCATAGTTGTACTCCGCGCATGGATACGGACTTCACACTTCACAGCGGAAGGCCTGTTTTATTTCTGAGGCTAAATCCTGAAGTTAAAAAACTCGCATTATTGAAGCATAAAGACGGGATGCTTCATCCCTTGGGTGCACCAATCCGAATAAGGGCGTCTTCGTCGCAGTCCGGAAATTTGGCGCAGTGCAGGCAATCGCTCCAGATCTTGTGCGGCAAATTTTGCTTATCAGTATCCTTGAAACCAAATTTTCGAAAAAAAGCCGCCTGATAGGTGAGGACAAAGACCTGTTTGATCTCCAGGCTTTCGGCCTCATCCAGGCAGGACTGTACCAACAGACGACCGATGCCTGTTTTTTGCATGCTTTCGTCCACTGCCAGGGAACGGATCTCTGCCAGATCATCCCAGCAAATGTGCAGAGCGCAGATGCCCAAGATGCGCTCATCCTCTTCATACACCACAAAATCACGCAGATGATCGTAAAGTGAACTAATGGAGCGCGGCAGCATCAAATTCTTGCCGGCAAAATAACTGAGCATGGCATGGATGGGCCGCACATCGCCCATGCGTGCAGGCCGTATCCTTCCTCTTTTGTGCTGATTTTCTCCTTTCATCCGCAGACATGCTCCATACAGTAGCCTATTAGACTGGCGTGAATGCCAGTTTCTCAAAGGGTTTTGTTTCTTTTTGGTAAGCGAACTATCAAAATAAGTAGCCCGGCAAAAATCAGAGCGACCCCGGCAAGGGATTGTCCGCACAGGAACTCGCCCAGTACAGCCAGGCCCAAGATGGTGGCAGTCATTGGTTCGGCCAGGGTCAGGGTGACAGCCGTTGATACCGGCAGAAGACGCAGCCCCCTGGCAAAGAAAAAGTAGGAGAGTGCCATGCTGGCAAGCCCCAGGTGGAGGATGACCGCCACGCTGCGCCATTGCATAAGCCAGACCGGGTCGATGCGCAACAGCGCCGGTGCCAGCAGCAGCGCGCCACCACAGGCGACCAAGGCCATTACCGCAGTGGGAGGATGCCGCGCCAAAAGTCCTTTAAGAGAAAGGGTGTAGGCCGCATAGGAAGCGCCTGCGCCAATGGCCAAAAGTACACCCCAAGGGTTCATCACTACTGCCGCACGGTTAAGCCCAAGTAAACAGCAGCCGCATACGGCAAGCGCTGTTGCAGCCCACCAGCGGCCATGCAAGTGTTCGCCCCGAAAGATACGGCCCAGCAGGCCGCCAAACACGGGAGAACTGCCAATGGCCACCACTGTGCCCGCAGCCACGCCCGTGGCGTCTACCGCTGCAAAGAAGCAGAGCTGATAGCTGGCAGTAAACAAAGCGGTCAGGGCCACAATGCCCCAGTTCCAATCGCGCCAGCGGCCAAATTCCCGCTGCCATGCGGCCAAGGCCAGCAGGGCCATGCCACCGACAAGAAGGCGCGTGGCGCCAATAACCTTGGGGTCGTAGCCTGGGGGTGCGAAGGCCTGGGCAGTGCCGGTCGTACCCCAGAGGATTGCAGCTGCCAGCACAAAAAATATTCCGGCCTTGGGGCTGGATGGCGTCATTTAATTCGCGCCCCACAACAGCGCTCTGCACTGCGGCAGATAGAACAAAAAACCATGCAAAACCCTGGCAGGGGCACTAGCCTAGTCCTGATCATTGCGATTCTTGGGCCGGTCCCGCCTGATCTTCTGCCACAGACGCAGATGGTTTCTGTTGTTCCACAGTTATTTCAAGCTTCTGCTGTTTTTCCTGCGCTGGCAGGGCCGTCGTTGATGTTGGAAAAACAATGGTTTGTGCCGCCCACATGCCCAACAGAAACATCCACATCTGCAAAAGGAAAAAAATCAGCAGCAGGCCGAAAAGTCCCTTCCAGCTCAGGTCGATGCTAAAGGCCTTGCGCTTTTCTTCTGGCTGAACAGCAGCACTTGGATACGCAAGCACCACCCGCTGTTCCGGTTCTTTTTTTCTGCGAAAAAAACCAAGCACCTTAGCCGCTCCACAGGTCGTTTTACATCCGCTCCGGGGCGGCAAGGCCAATCAACTCCAAGCCATTGCGCAACACCCGTTTAAGCCCTCCAACCAGCAGCAGGCGCGCTTGGCTCAGACTGGTATCATCTCCCAGCACCTTGTGCTTATTGTAATAGCTGTGAAATTGTCCAGCCAGTTCCATCAGATAAAAAACAAGGCGATGCGGGGCCAGATCACGCGCTGCCCCGGCAACCAGTTCCGGGTATGCGGCCATGCTCTTTAAAAGTGCCATCTCCTCCGGCTCCAGCAAGAGAGCAGGAAGTTCAGCCTGATCAGGGCTGGCAGACGCTACTCCCTGCTCCTGTGCCTGTCGCTCAATGCTGCACAGACGAGCATGGGCATATTGCACATAATACACCGGGTTTTCCTGACTCTGTTTTTTGGCCAGATCCAGATCAAACTCAATGAGACTATCGGGCTTGCGCATGAGGAAAAAAAAGCGCATGGCATCGCTACCCACCTCGTCGACCAACTCATCCACAGTAACAAAGGTGGCCTTACGAGTAGACATTTTCACCTGTTTGCCGCCGCGTAAAAGCGTGACAAACTGGTAGAGCACCACAGTAATGCGGTCAGCATCAAGACCCAGGCCACGCACCCCGGCAAGTACATCCGGTACGGTGGCGATGTGATCCGAGCCAAACACATTTACCATCCAGTCAAAACCGCGGAGAAATTTTTCGCGATGATAAGCAATATCTGGCAGGCGGTAAGTGGGCTCGCCGCTGCTCTTGATAATGACCCGGTCTTGTTCCTGGCCAAACTGTGTGCTTTTGAACCAGGTGGCTCCCTCCTGCTCGTACACCAAACCCTTGGCGCGCAGGTCGTCCACCACCTGATCTATAAGACCTTCTTCGTAGAGCGTACGTTCGTTGAAGTAGCTGTCGAAATGGATACCGATCCTGGCCAAGGTGGCTTTAATGTCGACAAAAATGCTCTCACGGGCATAGGCGGTAAAGACTTCAAGAGGTGCATCCGCAAGGGCTGCGCCCTGCTCTGTCACCAGGTTGCGGGCGATATCAAGGATGTAGTCGCCCTGGTAGCCGTCTTCCGGAAACTCGACAGGCAGGCCCAGCAATTCCATACAGCGCGCCCGAGTGGATTCACCCAGCACCCGCATTTGCCGACCAGCATCGTTGAAGTAGTATTCGCGGTGTACCGCGTAACCGGCCGCGTCCAGCACCCTGGCAATGGCATCGCCCAGAACCGCATTACGGCCATGGCCAACACTGAGTGGACCGGTAGGATTGGCGCTGACAAACTCCACCATCACCCGACGACCAGAACCAGCATTGGACGAACCAAACTGCTTGTCCTGCTGATATATCGGCGCCAGCACGGTGGCCCACACTGATTTGTACAAAAAGAGGTTGATAAAACCAGGCCCCGCGATCTCCACCCGGGCAAACATGGGTTCCGCCTTGAGCAGTTCGGCCAAATGGGCGGCTATTTCCCTCGGCTTCGCCTTTATTTTGCCAGCACTTACCAGGGCAAAGTTGGTGGAAAAGTCACCCTGCCCCTCCCGCTTGGGCACTTCGACCGTGTAGGCGCCTGCGGCCTCATTGGGCCAGTAGCCCTGTTTGCAACCCGCAGCAACGCAACGCTCAATACAAGCTCTAACCTGCGATTTTATCATATATTTCTATAAATAATTCCGTCCAGTCCATGGACGCATATCTCGAGCAGCCCTTATTCATCGATATATTCACGGCTGTTGAGCCGCCCGATGAGGCAAAGTACTTCGTAATTAATGGTTTCCATCCAAGAGGCGAGTTCATCAGCATCAATGACATCTCCGCCTTGCCGACCTAAAAGCACAGCTTCATCACCGGCCTGTACCCCGTGAATATGGCTGATATCAACCGCAGTCAAATTCATGGAAATACGGCCCAAAACCTGCGCCCGCTGGCCGCCAATCAGCACTTGAGCCCGGCCCGAGAGTTTGCGCAGATACCCATCGGCATAGCCCACCGGCAATACTGCAAGAGTGGTTGGCCTGGTAGTGGTAAAGGTGCAGTCGTAGCCCACAGTCTGCCCGGCTGGCAGTTGCCGCACCTGCAAAACAATGGCGCTGAACTGCATGGCGGGCCGCAAACGCGGTTCGGTCGCGGCCTCACGGCCGGATCGGCCATCGGGATAATAGCCGTAAAGGGCAATCCCTGGACGAACCAGGTCAAATCCGGCACCGGTAACATAGAATAATCCGCCGCTATTGGCAAGATGGAGGCTGCATGGCTGGGGAATAAGCTGAAGCGCCTCTTTACTTACCCTGGTAAAATCTGCAAGAACCTGGTTGGAGTGTATGGCACTGCGCTCATCGCCTTTGGGCAGGTGCGCCATCAGGCCGTCCACCTTGATCCAGGCTGTGCCCAGGGCCTGCTGCACCAGTACGGGAAATTCCCCGGGCAGAGCGCCCTGTCTCCCCATGCCCACATCCACTTTAAGATGCACTGCCAGGGGTCTTCCACTTCTCTCGGCTTCACGGGCCAAAAGCAGGAGCATCTGTGTATCACTAACCACCGGGGTAAGCCGATGGGTAACAATGGCTTCGATGCTCTGCGGTGCAAGCCCGGCCAGTACATAAATTGGCAGAGCCAGGCCAGCCTTGCGCAATTCCACACCTTCTATCGCCTCGGCCACAGCAAGGCCCGAGGCCCCAAGCCTGGCAAAGCATTGCGCACATTCCAGCATGCCGTGTCCATAGGCATCGGCCTTAACCAGGGCAATAATACCGGCAGTTCCTGCCTGCCTGCGACAGAGCTCAAAATTATGGGCAAGTGCTGCCCTGCTTACGCGTACACGTTTCAATGCTTCCATCATGCTGCTTTGTCAACTTCCTTCCGGAATGAAAGCCAGCCCAAGCGGCTGGAAAAGAGCAGAGACCAGCCAATGGCCAGGTATAGCGCGCCCAACCCAGGGCCAGGTTTCCAGAAGTAGCGGGCCATCATGCCGGCTGTAATCATTACCAGCACCATCAACCAGCTCTTCCAGGAATAAACCGCACCAAGGCAGGTGTTGTCATTAAAATGACTGATGCGATGGATAGCGCGGCGAGTTATATAATCCAGCAGAAGCACGGATTTCAGGGTGCCCAAAATAAAGGCTGCCAACAGGATGAGAATATGGGGGTTATCTCCAAGCCAGCGCCAACCTCTGAACATGAGCATCAAGCCGACCAGTGTCCACAAAAAAGGCGCTGCAAACAGATGCACCCGCCGCGAAACACCTGGCTTGAAACGCGATTCAGGCAACAAGGAGGCTAGTAACCTAAGAATTTGATGTTATAAAATACGATAAGCCCACCCCGTAGATGGAGGTGGGCTTATCGAACGGTCGCAAAACGACCAGTTACATCTCAGTGACAGTGATGGCAGTTTCTGGGCAGACCTCGACACAGGTCTCACAGCCCAGACATTCGTCGGAATGCACGGGCTCAGCCTTGCCGTCCTGCATTTCAAACACCTGAGCCGGGCAGGCATTGACGCATTCCTGATCGCCAGTGCACTTATCTTTATCAACAGTAATTTCCCACATGGTATTGCTCCTCCAGGGATATGAGTTATAAACGGCAAAATAATAATGCCGCATTTCGGGACAGATCCATTGCATGCTGCAATATTTGCCCACACACGGCACAAAATTTAATGATCAGTAGAAGGCTTTGTCAAGGTAAATTATAAGGTCAATATAAGGCCCCGGCACAAGGCCTTACACGCGGTTCGCAAGGGCTGCAAAAGGGCTTCTTTGGCCAACACCATTGACAAGTTAGCCTTCGAAGGGTAAGCAGTTTCGCTTATGTGGACGCACTGTGCACATGAAAGATGCAATAAAATACCATGACGCCTTACCCTTTCCATTAACCGACTCACTGGTTTTTCAGCAATGAAATTTCTGTTCCGGCTCACATGCCTCACCCTGCTTCCTCTGTTTCTCCTGGCGGCTGACCTGTGCCTGCAACCTGGCCGGGCCTTTGCCGCAGAATCTCAAGCCCCTAAAAAGGACAAAACTATGAAAGATGGACTGTATGCCAAAATCACGACCAGCAAAGGAGACATTCTCCTGCGGCTGTTCTACGACAAAACCCCGCTCACGGTGATCAACTTCGTTGGGCTGGCAGAAGGCAATCTCGGCCCCAAAAAAGGTGCACCGTACTACGACGGCCTTACCTTCCACCGGGTGATCGGCCAATTCATGATTCAGGGCGGTTGTCCGCTCGGCACCGGAACGGGCGGCCCCGGATATACCTTTCCCGACGAATTTGACCCATCACTTCGCCACAAGGGCCCTGGGATCCTTTCCATGGCCAATGCCGGCCCCGGCACCAATGGTAGTCAATTTTTCATCACCCATGTGGCCACCCCGCACCTGGATGGCAAACACACGGTTTTTGGCCAGGTTGAAGAGGGCCAGGATGTGGTCAATGCCATTCGCCAGGGCGACAGTATTAAACACATTGAAATCATTCGGGTGGGGAAAGCTGCCGAACAATTCAAAACCGATCAACAGGCCTTTGACGATGCACTCATGACGCGTAAGGCCGCATCTGCCAAGGCCCAAAAAGAGCAGGAGCAGAATACGGAAAAACGGATAAAAGAGCGCTGGCCCAAGGTGCAGCGGAGTTCCTCCGGCCTGTATACTGTTCTGGTCAAGGAAGGCAGTGGTGCAGTACCCGCTGTTGGCACCAATATCAAGGTGCACTACACCGGCAGGTTGCTTGCCAATGACCAGGTGTTCGACAGTTCGCGCCAGCGAGGAGAGCCCATTGCCTTTCCAGTTGGTACCGGACGGGTTATCCAGGGCTGGGACGAGGCCCTGGGCAAGATGAAGAAAGGGGAAGAGCGCATCCTCATCATACCGCCTGATCTGGCCTATGGTTCGCGCGGCGCTGGTGGGGTCATACCGCCCAACGCCTGGCTGGTATTTGATGTGGAACTGGTGGATTTCTGATCGTAAGCGCAGCATAGTGCAACAAACTCCCCTCCCCGTTCACCGGGTGGGGAGTTAGTTAGCCAATGGCAAGCGGGCCACCTGCTGGTAAACCTTATAAATGTCCCGCCCACACCGTGTAATTGGGCTTTCTGCCTAAATTTTGATCGCTTTGCACTTTTGGACGGTATAAATATGCGCTGAAACACAATTGAGGGTGTCAGCCATGTACGATGTCTTCAGCCTGCCGTCCATCCGTTTTCCCGAAGGTTTTTTGTGGGGTAGTGCCACTGCCGGCCACCAAATCGAGGGCAATAATATTCATTCCCAGGCCTGGCACCATGAACAGCAGCCAGGATTCCTCTTTGAAGGTAAAGAAGGCAGCACCAGGGAGCCCTCGGGCAAGGCCTGTGACCATTACCGCCTCTTCCGGGAAGACGTGCAGCTCCTGGCCAACCTGGGCCACCGCGGCTACCGCATGTCAATTGAATGGAGCCGCATCGAACCAGACCAGGGCAGATGGGATCACGAAGCGCTGGCGCATTACCTGAAACTGCTTGAGCTCCTGCAGGCAAGTGGCATTCAGGTTTTCATCACTCTGCACCATTTTACCCATCCGCTTTGGTTTGATCAGCTCGGCGCTTTCTCCAAAAAGGATAACCTCCGATACTTTGAGCGCTACCTCAGCTTTCTTCTTCCCAAAATAGCGCCTTACGCCAGTGGTTGGAACGTGATTAACGAGTTCAACCAATGGGGCGGGCTCTCCGCCGAACCTGCTATCGCCCAGCTCAAATTCAACATGCTGCGCTGCCATGCCCTGGGTTATCACCTGATCAAACGGTATTCAACGGCTCCGGTCAGCAGCGCCCATGCCTTTGTCCATTGGCTTGCCCGCCGCCACTACGACACGCTTGACAGGCGGATGGCAGATTTTGCCGATTTCCTCACCAATGAATTTTTCTTCCATGCCCTGCGCACCGGCGAGCTAGTGTATCCTGGTATTGATGCCGTATTCGACCCGGATGTGAAGGGGGCGCTCGACTACTGGGCTGTCAATTACTATACCCGTCACATGGTTGACAGCAGGCGGGCCGATTTGGCGGGAGCCCGTTTCCGCCATTTGCATCTGCAGATGACCCCGATGCCGTTCTATATGGAAGAAATGTATCCGGAGGGTCTGATCGCCAATTTGGGACGGTTGCACGATTACCCCATCTGCATCACGGAAAACGGTTGTGCCACCGATGATGACCGTTTTCGCATCGTGTATCTGGCTCTGCATCTCTCCGCCCTGCACGAAGCCATGACATGTGGTGCGGATGTACGCGCCTATTTCCACTGGTCGCTGATGGATAACTACGAATGGACTTCCTTTCTGCCGCGTTTTGGCCTGGTGACGGTGGATCGCAGCACCTTTGTCCGTACGCCCAAGCCCAGCGCCTTTTTCTACCGCGATATAATTGTCGCAAACGGCTTCAGCGGTAAAACTGTGCAGCGCTACCTGGACTGTCTCCCCAGTTTGGCGCGGCCTGCCAGCGAACAAGCGGTTTCTGCAATGCCTGCGCCTCCCCATTGCCCGCCTTCAGCGCCAAAGCCTGCAACAACGCAACCCACCACTCTTTAAACGTCCATGCCGCCATCCAGTAATTTTTTCCTCGAATTTCTGGGCCTGACCAGGCAGTTCTGGAACTCCAAGGAGAAGGTGAAAATCCGGGGTGCTGCACTCCTCTTTGCTATCCTGACCATGCTGCAGATGGGCATGGCCATCTTGATTACCCAGTGGAATGCCGGTCTGTTCGATGCTCTTGAACAGCATTCCATGCAGGGTGTAATTCAGCAAAGCGGCCTCTTAGTGCTGCTTTTTTGCAGCGGCATGCTCCTGACCGGCTTGCATCTGACTGTAAAACGTCACCTGCAGATTAACTGGCGCGAATGGCTGACCAAGCATGTTGCCTCTCTGTGGATGCGCGATGGACGCCATTATCTGCTGGATCATCTGTCCGGTGCGCACGACAATCCGGACGGCCGTATTGCCGAAGATTGCCGCATCGCCACTGAATCAGCCGTGGTGTTGGGTCATTCGCTTTTTTACAGCATTCTCTTGCTCATCGGTTTTACCAGGGTACTCTGGTCGCACTCGGGGGTGGTAACACTACATCTTGGCACATTCAGTGTACCCGTGCATGGCCATATGGTCTGGGTTGCGCTATTTTACGCAGCGCTGGCTTCATGGCTCGGCTGGCGGGTCAGCAGACCGCTTATTGGAGCAACCAATAACCGGCAGACTGCCGAGGCAAATTTCCGGGCCAGCCTGCTGGAGGCACAGGAAAACAGCCAAACCATCGCGTTGATCCACGCCGAATCCTGTGAGCGCCATCAGTTCCGCGAGCATTTCAACAACATCCGCAGCATCTGGAACGCGCAAACCAGGGCCTGGCGTCATATCCTCATGTTTGGCACCGGCTATTCTGTACTGTCCATGGCCTTTCCCATCCTCATTTCCTCGCCCCGCTATATCCTGGGCGCCATCAGCCTGGGTGTGTTGATGCAATCGGCCCAGGCCTTCCAGCACATGGTTTCTGCCCTGTCCTGGCCGGTTAACAGTGCAGGTGCCATTGCTGAATGGCGCGCCTCGGTCGAACGCGTGCTCAGCCTGTTGCGAACCTTGGAGAATCTGGATAAACAGCTCGATCAGCCCAGCCAGCTCATACAGGTGCAGAAAGGTGATGGCGAAGCGCTGATCTTCCGCAACCTCAGCCTGATGAAGCACGACGGTACGGTGCTGACCAACAACATCAGCATGGAAATCAATCTGGGCGAACATGTGCTTATTAGCGGTAACATCTTCACCGGCGCCAAGCTGTTTAGGGCCATTGCCGGTATTCGCCCCTGGGGCAGTGGCACGATCGAACTGCCCAGTCACGGACGCCTTTTTTTTATGCCACCCAGACCGCACCTGCCTGTAGATACCCTGCGTAACACCATCTGTTATCCGGTTTCTCGCCGGGTCTTCTCTCAAGGGCGGATCGAAGACGCCATGAGCCTGGCCGGTCTAGCGCATCTCATTGCGCACCTGGAGCAAAAAACAAACTGGAAAAATACCCTTGCCCTGGGTGAACAGCAGCGCCTGGGCATGGTGCGCCTGCTCATCAACCACCCACAATGGGTTTTTCTGGATCAAGCCTTTGATTCCATGGATAACAAGGATGAAGCACAGATGTTCAATCTGATATGCGCGCAGATTCCGCAAGTGACTATTCTGGCCATTACCCACATGCCGGACAGCGGCGGTTTTTTTACGCGCCGCTTAACCCTCTAACCCGCAATCAAGGAATGAATTATGACAAGCTCTACGAACACCTACAAGCTGCGCGGGGTTAACCTTGGTGGCTGGCTGCTGCTGGAAAAATGGATTACTCCGAGCCTGTTTACCGGACTTAAGGCCACCGATGAAACCACCTACTGTGTAGAGTTGGGCGAAGCCGAGGCCACCAGACGTTTGCACCAGCACTGGAACACCTTTATCACCCGCGATGACTTTGCCTGGCTGAAACAGGCAGGCATCAATGCGGTACGGCTGCCGGTTGGCCATTGGCTTTTTGGCAAGGATTACCCTTACCACCGCAGCTATGGCCAGGCGCGCTACCCCTTTGTTGAGGGCGGCCTGCACATTGTTGATCAGGCTTTCACCTGGGCCGAAGAGTTTGGCCTGCGCGTGGTACTGGACTTACACGCTGCCCCTGGCTGCCAGAACGGTTTTGACAACGGTGGCATTCTCGGGGTGTGTGAGTGGCACACCAAAGAGGAATACATGGAGTACACCTTGGATGTACTGGAACGACTGGCCCAACGCTATGCTCATCACCCATCCCTGCATGGCATCCAAGCGCTCAACGAACCACGCTGGGATATTCCCACCGATATATTAAAACGTTTTACCGAGGCTGCTTACCATCGTATCCGCTGCCACTGTCCACCAGAAAAGGTGACCTTTGTTTTTCATGATGGCTTCCGCAGTTTCCGTGAATATGCTGGCTTTCTCCAAGAACCCAAATTTCAGAACGTAGCCATTGATATCCACCGCTACCAGTGTTTTGACCGGGCCGATATAGATTTGGATATTTTTGGCCATATCCGCAAAAGTGCAGTGGATTTGCGCAACGAGGCGGATGAGATCATCCAGGAGTCCGGCTACCAAGTGTATTGCGGTGAGTGGAGTCTGGGCATGAACCTGAAAGTGGTATCCCTGTGGGCGGAAGGCCCCTTCAACCACGCCCTGGAAGGTATGGATGAGTTCCAGATGTCCGCGGCCTACCGGGGCTATGCTGCTGCTCAATTACTCACCTTTGAAAAATACGCGGGCTGGTTTTTCTGGACCTACCGCACTGAAACCACCCCGGAATGGAATTATCGCGACTGTGTGGAACATGGTTTTATTCCGGACATGGGTAAAGCAGAGCAGTTTGTCGCTATCCGCTCAATGCTTGAGCAAGCGAAAAACCAGGCATCCTGACAGCAGCAAGGGTTCCTGCCCTGGTCCACTGCCGGCGCAGGTTTGGTCAAGTCCAACTAAAACCAACCCATCAATGCCCCCGTGAAGATTATGGTAGGACACCGGAGCCGGCAAGACCTTGGCCACAAGAAAGGAGAAGTAAAAAGATACGGTCAATCCCGGCTTGTGCGCTTGCCCTAATTAATTTTATGGCGCTACAACAGCGCCTGCACACAAACGAAGCGTCTACCATGGTCTCTTGGGCCTGGCTGGCTGCATTCGTATTGCCTCTCGCACCATCAACCAGAAATCCTGCAGCAGCAATCCGCTGACGCCCAGAGCACAGAAAGGGCCAGTCCATCCATGCACCATCTTGAGCCCATCCTCAATTTCTCCAGCCAGCATGCAGGTCTTGCCTACCTGACGGTTTTTCTCGCCGCCTTTGCCGAATCCCTGGCCCTGGCTGGCTTGGTAGTGCCCGGTACAGTCATTGTTTTTGCCTTCGGAGCCGTGGTAGCCACTGGTCATCTTACTCTGCTCCCAGTGTTGCTGATGGCTATTATTGGTGCAATTGCAGGGGACAGCCTCAGTTACTGGCTGGGTTACCACTACAAGGAGCAACTGAGGAGCCATTGGCCCTTTTCACGCTATCCAGGCCTGCTGGCAAAGGGGGAGGCATTTTTTCTCCGTCACGGTGGCAAAAGCGTGCTCTTTGGCCGTTTTGTGGGACTCGTGCGCTCGGTGATACCGTTGGTGGCGGGTATGATGGCCATGAAGCCTGCCCATTTTTTCATCACCAACATCCTGTCAGCCATAGGCTGGGGCCTGCTGCATGTTTTGCCCGGCGTGCTGTTTGGGGCTTCGCTTGCCATGGCAGGTGCGGTCAGCGGCAGGTTGGCCGTACTGGTGCTCCTGCTCAGCTTTGCCATCTGGTCATTGTTCTGGATCTGCCACAGGTTCTTGCTGGTGGCGAAGCAGGTTGGACAAACCTGGATTCTTGGCCTGCACCGCTGGGCAGAAGGCTCGCCATCGAACAATCGCCTTATCCGCCTCAGCCAACGACTCATAGCCTGGCTTTTTTCCCTGGGCGAGGGTGCAGAACTACTGGCTGCTTTTCTGGGCATTCTGGTGCTGGCGGCCGGGGCTGGTTTTGCCGCAGTGGCGCAGGATGTACTTGCCAAAGATCCCCTGGTCCTGGTGGATCAGTCGGTCAACCACTTCTTCCAAGGCCTGCGCAGTACCTGGGCAGACCTATTTTTTGTGGCTGTCACCGAGCTGGGTGATTCCCTGGTCAACACCAGCCTGGTCATTGCCATCTTCATTGTACTTCTACTTAAGCGGTTGCGGCGCACTGCCCTGTTTTGGCTGTTGGCTGCGGTAGGCGGCTCCATTGGCATGCAATTCCTCAAATGGGCCTTCCATTTGCCACGGCCGACCAATCTGTACGAAGGCATTTCCTCCTTTAGTTTTCCCAGCGGCCACACCACCATGAGCGTGGTGATTTATGGTTTTCTCGCCATCATCCTGGCCCGCAACCTGGCAGGTATACGACAGTGGCTGCTCTTCTCCTTTGTACTGGTGATCGCCTTTTTCATCGGATTTTCCCGCCTGTATCTGGGCGCGCACTGGTTTTCCGACGTACTGGGCGGCACGCTCATTGGCGCCAGCTGGGCCGCACTGGTAGGGCTTATCTGGCTGGAGCATGGAGATGAGCGCATTCCCAGACGCCTGCTGCTTATGACTGTGCTTGCGGTCCACTGCACGATGGGTACATGGCACGTTGTGCAAAAGCACAGCCACGACCTGCAGCGCTACGCCCCGCGCCTGATCAAACAAAACCTTGATCTCTTCACCTGGCAGAGCAGTGTCTGGCAACAACTGCCTATTGCCCGCCTGGATATGGAAGGAGAATTAGAGCAACCCCTAACCATACAGTGGGCAGGTCAACCCGAAGAAATCCGTCAGCTGCTCATCAAGCAGGGCTGGCAGGAACCGCCACCCCTTGGATTGAAAAATATGCTTACGCTGCTTGCCCCGGAGGCAGCCATCGCTGATCTGCCCGTGTTGCCACAACTGCATGAGGGTCGCGAAGAAGGCCTGCTCATGGTGAAGGATACTGCTAACACTCGTTTGGTACTACGACTCTGGGAGGAAAATATTCTCATCACCCCGCAGCAAACGCCGCTTTTTGTTGGGTGTGTTGAGGAGCAGCACAGAAAAAAACTCGGCTGGCTGCTGAGCTTTCCACATGCAAAAAGCAATTATGAGCAGGTGCGGCAGCGGCTTGCGCAGGAGTTGCGCGGCGCAGCCCCTATGTTGCTCATTCAGGATATGCAGCGGGATCTAATCAACCCGCCAAAACTGCGCCACAACAACGACTGGCAGGGTCAGGTGCTCTTGCTCGCACAAGGCGAAGCACAGCCATAACTCGGCAATATAATTGGCAACAGGACGCTTTGATAAGGAGCCCACATGCGTCTTCCCGTGGTGGATGACGAACAAACCCTGCTTGCGCAACTCAAGGCAGCCTTTGAAGCCTTGAAAGCAGCTTAACTGGATGTCCACTCAAAACGGGTAGGATCACTCCTTTCATTGATCTTTATGAGACAGCACTAGGTACGATGCAATGGAACTGAACTTCATCATTCTTCTTGCCGCTGGATTCCTTGGCGGCATGCTCAATGCCATTGCAGGCGGAGGCAGTTTTATTACCCTGCCTGCCCTGCTGTTTATTGGGGTCACACCGGTAGCAGCAAACGCGACCGGCACAGCCGCACTTTTGCCTGGTTATATTGCCAGCGCCTGGCGGTTCCGCCACGATATCAGCTATCCGCGTGGTCTGGGCTGGGTTGATATTGTAGTACTCGCCACCCTGGGCGGCAGTATCGGCGCCCTACTTTTGATTATCACCAGCGACCGGCTCTTTGCCACGGTTATTCCCTGGCTCATCCTTTTTGCCACCCTGGTCTTTGCCTTTGGCCCACGGCTGATAGCAGCGCCCGAATCAGCACGAGCAACCACACCATTACCTGTACACAGCAGGAAACAAACTGCCCGCATACCTGGCCGCAGATCCTGGCTCTATGCGGGGCTGCTCTTTGCAGTGTGTTTATATGGCGGTTATTTCAACGGTGGTTTGGGGATTTTGCTTTTAGCTGCCTTCAGCGCCATGGGCGAGAAAAACCTGCACGCCATGAATGGCCTGAAAAACGTGGTTTCCGCTCTCTTGGCCCTGATTGCGGTGTTTTTGTATGGGATGGGTGGGGCCATTGCCTTTGAGCGTCTCTTGCCCCTGGCCCTGGCAGCCCTGCTTGGCGGCTATGCGGGCGCGGCCCTGGCCTACCGCATCCCGCAAAAGCTCTTGCGCACCTGCATTGTGGTGATCGGTTGCGTGCTTACCGCCGCCTTTTTTCTGCAACCGTAGCATTTTTCCACCTTATATTTTTTTCGGCAGACCAAGGCCTTGATCCAGCACCAGATCAGCGTTCAGCCAGGGCCGCCACATCCAAAAGGGTAATGCGCTTGCCCTCCACCTGAATCAGCCCCTCCTCACTCATTTTCAAAAAAATGCGGGAGAGCGTTTCCGGGCTGGTACCCAAGAGGTTAGCCAACTGGCCCTTGGGAATATCCAGCACCACCTCGTTCATATTCTTTTGTTCTTCCGCCATGTAGAGCAGATACATGGCCAGCCGCCCTGGTACCTCTTTCAGTGACAAGTGTTCAATTTGGGTAGCAAAGCGACGCAGACGCTTAGACAGTACGGCCAGCATATTCAGTGCCAAGGAGGTATGTTTTTCCAGCAAACCAACAAACTGTGCGCGTGGAAAAAAGAGCAGTTCGCTGTCACGCAGGGCCTCGGCGCTGGCAGGGTATGGTAAACCGTGGAAAACCGGTACTTCGCCAATAGGTTCGCCCCGACCAAAGATATGCAGTATCTGCTCTTTCCCCTCGGGTGAACTTTTAAAAATTTTCACCTTGCCCGAAGCAACAATATAAAAACCAATGCCTGCATCCCCCTCGCGGAAGATGGTGTCACCTTTGTCGTATCGGTGTTTACTCGAAATTTCAGCCAGTTCGGCCAGCTGCCCTTCGGACAAAGTACTAAAAAGCATGCACTGATGCAGGAGCTGTATCGGTTTAAGCATAAAAAGATGTCTAAAATTGATCTAAGTCAAGGACTGTTATGCATATCTGCTATACCGTATACGCATGTTTAAAACAAACAGCTTCAATCTAACCCATTCAAACAAGGAGGTCAGAATGTTTTGTAACCAGTGCGAACAAACCGCCAAGGGTACCGCCTGCACCATCGCCGGTGTATGTGGCAAGCAGGAAGATGTGGCTGGTCTGCAGGATCTGCTCATCTATGTCGTGCAGGGTCTTGCCCTGTACGCCCAGGAAGGCCGCAAGCACGGCATTATCGACGAAGCTACCGACCTGTTCACCTACAAGGCTGTTTTTTCCACCCTCACCAATGTGGATTTCGACCCGGAGCGCTTTGTTGAACTGATCAACGAGGCGGTGGAAGTACGCGAAGCCATGAAAGCAAAGGTTGCAGCCAAGGGCGGCAAAGTGGATTTTAGTGAGCCTCAGGCCAGCTACAAGCCTTCTGGTTCTACGGCAGATCTGGCTGCGGCAGGGACTGCCCTGAAGCTTATTGAAAACCTGGATACCGACGAGAACATCCGCTCCCTTAAGCAGACCCTGCTCTACGGCCTGAAAGGCCTGTGCGCTTATGCTGACCATGCCGCCATCCTGGGCCAGACCGATCCGGAAGTTGCTGCTTTCTGCTACGATGCCCTGGTTGCCCTGATGGCCAAGGGTTTGACTGTTGAGCAGTGCGTGCCTGTGGCCATGAAATGCGGCCAGGTCAACCTACGTGCCATGGAGCTTTTGGATGCGGCCAATACCGGCACCTATGGTCATCCGGTGCCGACCACTGTGCCTTTGGGACATCGAAAAAACAAGTGTATCCTCATTTCCGGCCATGATCTCTACGATCTGGAGCAGCTCCTCAAGCAGACCGAGGGCAAGGGTATCGACATCTACACCCACGGTGAAATGCTCCCCTGCCACGGTTATCCGGAACTGAAGAAGTATCCGCATTTTTACGGCCATTTTGGCACTGCCTGGCAGAATCAGGCCAAGGAGTTCCCGAACTTCCCTGGGCCAATTCTCTTCACCACCAACTGCATCCAGAAGCCGCGCGAAGACTATATCGACCGCGTGTTCACCAACGGTCTGGTTGGTTGGCCGGGCGTAAAACACATCAGCAACAAAGATTACTCTGAAATTATTGACATGGCCCTGGCCATGCCCGGCTTCACCGATGATGTGGACAACGGCACAGTCATGGTTGGTTTTGGCCACAACGCAGTCATGGGAGTGGCAGACAAGGTAATTGCAGGGGTCAAGTCTGGCGCAATCCGCCATTTCTTCCTGGTGGGCGGCTGCGATGGTGCCAAGCCTGGTCGTAACTACTTCACCAATTTTGTAGAACAGGTGCCGAACGACTGCGTGGTGCTGACCCTGGCCTGCGGCAAGTTCCGTTTCTTTGATAAGAAGCTGGGCGATATCGGCGGCATTCCGCGCCTGCTCGATGTGGGCCAGTGCAATGATGCCTACTCCGCCATCCAGATTGCGGTGGCCTTGTCCAAGGCCTTTGAGTGCGATGTCAACGAACTGCCGCTTTCCATGGTGCTGTCCTGGTACGAGCAGAAGGCCGTGGTTATCCTGCTCACTCTGCTTTCGCTGGGTATAAAAGACATCCGCCTTGGGCCTTCTCTACCGGCCTTCCTCAGCCCGACAGTGCTGCAGTTCCTGGTGGATACCTTTGGCATCAAACCCATTGAAACCCCAGAAGAGGATCTGGCGGCAATCCTTGGCTGATTTGCCCCTGGCTGTATAACAATCACGGGCTGGAGCGAGCCGATCCTGTTCGCGCCGGCCCTTTTATCGCAACTTCCAATTCCATATTTTTCGTTCCACGCATTCCTTAAGTGTCGTCATCTTTAATCTGGAACTGGAATAAAGTGCGCAAATCCCGCAAGCACGGCAAAGCGGCTTGGACAACCTCAATATTCAGGAGAACAGAACATGAAAAAACTGGAACTGAGCAAGACCAGGGAATTCAACGAGCTGGGCATGAAGACCATCCTGTTGCACGATTCTGAGAACTTTAAAATTCTGAATTTCAACCTGGTGGCTGGCGCACTTTTCCCTATTCACTCCCACGACCTTGACGGCGAACTGAGCATCCTGGTTATCGAAGGCGAAGGCGATTTCCTGGGCGATAATAACGTATCCATCCCGGCCAACACTGGCGACATGCTCATCTCGCAGATTCGTGAGCCGCACGGTGTCAAGGCCAAGACCGACATGCGCATAATAGTGACCATTGCTCCGCCAATCTGATCGCCCTGCGCTGTACAATAATAGTACAAGCACAGCCGCAACCTGCAGCCTCGCTGTCGCTGCCTGTAGAAACAGCGAGGTGCAGCAGCATAGCAGACAGATCAATGCGCCAGATCAAGGAGAGCTCAAAAGGGTGCGTTGAAGGCGGCGCCAGACAGCATGCTCAACCAGCTACGCAACCTTTACCAGAGCTTGCCAGCTGCAGACGCTTTGGTCTGAACTAACATAATCCGGATATTTATATGGATCAGCAACACAAAACCTACATGACTCTGCCCGGCATGCATGCAGGCATGCTCAGTGCAGACGAACTGGAGCGCCTGGCTAAACTGGCCCGAGACTACAAAATTCCTGGTATCAAGATCACCAGCGCCCAACGCATTGCCCTCTTAGGCATGGAGTCAGAGCACTTAAACGCCCTGCAACAGGATCTGCATATTGACAGCCGTCCGCCCCACAGCCACAAGCGGGTGCACTACGTTCAGGCCTGCCCAGGCAAGACCTGGTGCAAATACGGCGTGACCGAGACCCAGGGTATTGCCAAAAAAATCGAACAACTTGAGCTGGATGGCCCTTTACCCAACAAGGTGAAGATCGGCATTTCCGGCTGCCGCATGTGTTGCTCGGAATCCTGGTTGCGTGATATTGGCCTTATCGGCGAGCGCAAGGGCTGGCGGGTGATCTTTGGCGGCAATGCGGCCGGACGTCCGCGCATTGGCGAGGAACTGGCCAGTGGACTCAGCGAAGAGGAGGCCCTGGAACTGATCCGCAAGGTATTGAATTTTTACACACGCGAAGGCCGCGGCAAGTTGCGCACAGCCCGGCTGGTGGAGCGCATCGGCATGGATGCAGTGCGACAGGCGGTACTAGGGCCTCAAGGCGTGCAATCGTTCAAGAGCGCCCATACAAAAGCAGAGCAAGGACAACGAGACAATCGAGAGGATTACATGAAATCGGTACGTAAAATAATACAGATAGACGAAGACCTCTGCGATGGCTGCGGCCTTTGCGTGCCCGACTGCGCTGAAGGCTCGCTGCGCATCGTGGATGGCAAGGCCCGCCTGGTGGCAGATAAGCTATGCGATGGCCTGGGCGCCTGTTTAGGTTCCTGCCCCACTGGCGCGCTTAAAATCATCGAGCGCGAGGCAGACGAATTTGACGAAGAAGCAGTTGAGGCCTATCTGGCTGCGGAAAAACAGACCACGGTGGCAAGCTCGGCAACCCTAGGCTGCGGTTGTCCTTCCAGTAATTTGCAGACTTTTCAAGCCATGCAGGACTTACGGCCCGCTGGCCCAGGATTGAGCCTCTGCCAGAGCGCGAATACACCAAACAAGCTGACGCCTGGCGTCGCAGGATCTGCTCTTACCCATTGGCCGGTGCAGATTCGCCTGATTCCGCCCACCGCACCCTTTCTTGAAAATGCCGACCTTTTAGTGGCAGCTGACTGCACCGCGCTTGCCTATGCCAACCTGCATCAGGATTATATCCAGGGCCGCACGGTGATGATGGGTTGCCCCAAGTTTGACGATCAGGAACTGTATGTGGAGCGTTTCACGGAAATTTTTAAAACGCGCAAACTCAAATCCCTGACCATTCTGATTATGGAAGTGCCCTGCTGCCACTCCATGCTGCAGATTATCAAGCGTGCCTTAGACGCAGCCAAACCGAGCTTTCCCGTGCAGTACGCAGTAGTTTCCCTGCAGGGGGAGATACAGGAAAGGCAGAGTCTGTAACGGTCAAAGCACTAATAGAAAAAACAACGGCGGTAGGGATCTGCGGGTTGCGCAAAACTTTGCCGCCGTTTTTGTGCGTGCAACAGGGTATTTATTAACCCAATTCCAGATACAAGATACGAACCAAGGAGGCGGAAAATGCAACGCAGGCGTACAGGCAGGTACGTCCTGCGAGCATCCCCTAAAACCGACACAAATAACGCTTTGGTATGAAATTGGAATTATTTTTCCTGCCACACGGGTTCCCGCTTTTCCCGGAAGGCCGCCACACCCTCCTTAGCATCTGCAGATGAGCACAGACGGGCAAAGGCATCGTTCATAAAATCAAAAGCCTTATAATAGTCGCAATCCGCAGCGGTGTAGAACGATTTTTTCGCATTTTGCATGGCTACCGGGCTCTTGGCTGCCAGGGTGGCCGCCCATTTCCTTGTTTCCTCCTCCAATTCTTCTTCTGCAACCACCCGGTTGATCAAGCCCATGCGCGCTGCCTCAGGGGCCGGAATCAGCTCACCAAAAAAGAGCATTTCAAGGGCTTTTTTTCTGCCGATGGATCTGGACACCGGAATCACCGGACCAACGCAATTAAGGCCTACATTGATGGCTGTCAGGCCAAAACGCGCCTTTTCACTGGCAATCGCCAAATCAGCGGCAGCCACCAGGCCTGCGCCATTTGCCGCAGCGGCTCCATGCACCTGGGCGATAACCGGTTTACTCATGCGGCTGATGCTGACCAGGGGCGTTTCCATGCATTCAATCCAGTTGCGGAGTTCCTGCACAGATTTGTCTTCAAGACCAGCAACATCAATACCTGCACAAAAGACCTTGCCATTGCCTTTCACGACCACTACCCGTACCTTGTTACTGACCTCGGCTTCCCATAGGGCCTGATCCAGTTCCCTGGCCAGAGCAAGCGTGAAGGTATTGAGCTGTTCCGGTCTGTTCAGCGCGATGGTGCAGATATAATCATCTCCAACCTGAACCGTGATAGTTTCGTACGTCATGGCTTCCCCCTGGAAAGTGATTGGTTGGCGGATGAGCGCAGATTGTTCTCTTCGCTCGGTGATCTTGCTCTCCTTTACATGTTTGTCTGAAAGTACAAAAAATGGCATGCCGCTGCAAAGGCTTAGCGGAACGCTGCTGCCTCTGCGATGATTGACGGATTAAGCAGGGAGACAAAACTCTCTTGCGTGGCATCGCTCTGCAGCAGCGCTAACTCTTTGCCATGGTGGATATGATTGAAGGCTAGCAGTGCTGGTTGCCGGTCTGCCTGTATCATGTGAGCGACCCAGACGAAAAGACGATTTTGTGCCCGATGGTTTAGATAGTTTACTGGGTGAAAACACCATCTGTTTTGATATGGAAACTGCCAGCGAAAAACCGCTGGCCTGTTCCCTTATAAGATATCTATGCCAGATGGCATCAACCTTTTCGCCGGGCAATAAACTGAATGACAGAGCCCAGGCCGGTATGGCCGTCGCCCTCATGCACCTCCCGGTCCATTTCCTTAAGGAGAATAGTCTCCATGGCAGAAAAATCTCTAGTCAACTTATCTGCGGTCAGGAGCTTGTCGATCTCCTTGGGTCCGCCGGTTGATCTGGGCAACTGAGCCTCGGTGTAGGCCTCCAACAAGAAGATGCCACCTGGCTTGAGCGCCTGTTCAACCAGTGGATACAGCCGTTTTCTGATTGCGCTGGTGTAGTGGGCAAAAATTGAGATGACCGAGCCGTACTTGTTTGGCTCCGGCGTGTAGTTGGCCATATCAGCAACAGTGGTCTGTATAGCCACCTTGTTGGCCAGCGCAAGTTCTTGCGCCTTGTGCAGCCCGATTTCTGAAAAATCCACGCCCAGAACCTGAAATCCCTTTGTCGCCAGGAAAACAGCATTCCTCCCCTCCCCCTCGGAAAGCGACAACACAGGATTTTGCAGCAGGCCATAGTGTTCAACCAGAAAAGCGTTTGGTTCTGTGCCATAGTGGTATTCATTGCCGCTGTAACGCTCATCCCAGCCAGATTTGCCGGTCATGATTAGCTCTCCTATAGAAATGGGGGATAATGTGCTCCTTGATACCGATATTTTCGCTGTTTCTGGTGCAAAGCCCTTCACAAATCGCTAAATCGCTAAGGCAGCGCCCCACTCTTGCGCAGCAGTTCTGCCAAGGCCTCGGCTATACGCTGATAGCCAGCAGCATTGAGATGCACCTGGTCAGATTTGAGCTCGCTTTTGGTTATGAGGCTGGCAATGGTTTTCTTGTCGATCGGCAATTCAAATTCCTTGGCCAGTTCTTCGTAGAGTGCAGGTGGTTTCAGGGATAATCCCGGTTCTGGCACGGCTATCAAAACTACGGCAATGCCTTTTTGTTTGGCCAGTTCGATCATCTGCCGGATGTTGCTGCGCAACTGCTCCTGATCCTGCCGTCTGAGCAGATCGTTACCGCCATGGCAGAGGATAAGCAGGCTCGGTTGCTCCGCTTCCAGTACCTCGGGCAAGCGTTTAAGCCCTTCTGTGCTGATTTCGCCGGGAATGCCTGCGTTGACCACGCTTCTATTGATAAGCCCGGCCAAGACTGCCGGATAACCCTGGTCTTCGCCTGCACCAGTGCCAAAGGTGAGTGAATCGCCAAAGGCCAGAACAACCGCATCGCTAGCCAAGGGAGGCAAAGCAGGTTGATTCGAGCAACCGAAAAGCGCCAAAATGAGCAGAACGAATAATGAGAGACGGCAGAAAGCAGAGTAAAAATTGATCACATCGCACTCCTGTTGACTAGCCAAAAAAAGCTTTTGTCTCATGAGTCTTTTGCATGATTTAATCGCTCCCATGCTCCAACGGGGGAGCGCATCTATGGCACATCAAAACGCAGAAGCGTGCAGGGCATGTGTTCCCACGCCAGAGCGTGGGAACAATCCGAAATTATTTAAGGTTTATCCAGTTAAGTATTAACTGAACATAGGCATTCTTGTTCATAAACTGAGGTGATATAGTTTCGACTTGATCTGACACCTTGGTTGTCAAACTGAGGGTTACCGGTTTTGATAATGGTGCAAACCTGGAATCAAAACAAAAGGAGGCAACCCTCATGTTGTATGGTAACGAACG
>JAAYIE010000067.1 GCA_012744275.1 Desulfobulbaceae bacterium | reverse complement strand
GTTGTAGAGCGCTTGAGTGGCCAGAGCCAGATTGCAGATGACTCCATGCTCGTCTGCAACGGCCAATGTACAGTGCAATCTTCCGGCATCCGCCTTGTTGCCAATGATCAAACTAAGCTGGCCGTGCGCGATGATGCAAAGAATTTTGATCTCTATTTATCAGAAGGCCGAGTAGATTTTACCGTCACGAGCGCTGAGCGCACCATCAGCTTTTATACCCCTGAAGGTACATATACTACAGCGGGTGTTATTTTCTCAGCTTCTGCCGAACCTGCGGTTCGCGGCTGGGCGCAAGTTGGGCCGGACGGTGCTAC
The DNA here is from genome assembly GCA_012744275.1 of Desulfobulbaceae bacterium. Lineage (GTDB taxonomy): Bacteria > Desulfobacterota > Desulfobulbia > Desulfobulbales > Desulfobulbaceae > Desulfobulbus. Next base: position 2,147 of record JAAYIE010000067.1, on the reverse strand, counting down.
CGAAATTGGTGTGACCGAAGGTAAAATGGTTTTTACCACAGCCAATGGCGAAAAAATCGTTGACGCCAACCATAAAATTCAATTGGCTGCCGCTGATATTCCTGATGGTGCGCTTGTGCCAGACAGCAACTATGGTGCCGCTGCTGTGGCAGGAGGCGCACGTACTAATAATGACAGGCGGGCTGCCGGAGCTCCCCCATGGTTGGGTGGGGGTGCATTTGGACTTGGGGTGGTTACGGTACTTGCGGTCGCGCTCTTTAACGATGGTAGTGGGGATGGAGCGACTAATGTTTCACTGCAACCTGACTCCAGCCCTTCACCACCAGCATCACCCGTCACAGGTGGCGGGAGCAGTGATAAAAAACGGCCCGCCCCTCCCCCGAGTGCGAGCCCGGCTAACTGAGTATTAACTGCGTTGCATAGCCTGTTTTGCGTAAAGTCACTTTAGTGGTGGCTTTACGCTTTTTTCTTGTGTTTTCAAAGTGGGCAGATTGTATCGGGATACTCTCGCAGTAATGTCCAACTGCTTGAAGTTTATGAAGTGCATTGCGCCTTCATCTGTAGCGCAATCGTGCGAGATGACGTTTGGAACTCTTCCAAATATTTTATATGCGATGAAAAAGCTCTTCGCATGATCAGCCGATGAATACGGTAGATTTTGTAAAGGAATATGCCCTATCAAACAAATCACTTGCCATGACAATATTTCGCAAATTTTTTGTTTTTATCGTAGGCGTTGCTTTTTTGCTGGCCAGTTGTGGCGGCGAACAATTCAAGGCAACAACCAGTGTTGATCGTTTCCAGGAAATGCATGCAGAACGGCAACAGGATAAAATAGCAAGAGAACAGATTGCAACTACGCCTGCTGCTGCCGTACTCAACTCAGCAGATCCAGGAGATTATCTTCTTGGCGCAGGCGATTTGATTACGGTAACCGTGTTTGAGACACCTGATCTTAATACTGAAACGCGCGTCTCATCCCGGGGTTTTGTCAGCCTGCCTTTGATTAATAATGTACAGGTCGCAAACCTGACGGCAGCTGAGGCGGAACAAAAAATTGAAGATTTATACAGGGCTTCATATTTACACGATCCTCATGTAACTGTGTATATAAAGGAGCACGTAAGCAAACAGATTACTCTCGTTGGGGCGTTACAGAAGCCTGGAACATATGATTATGTTTCTAAAAGACGTTTACTCGATGTAATTGCCATTGCTAATGGTTTATCCGAGAAGGCAGGGGCCCTAGCGTACGTCAATCGCCAGAACGAAGGAAGCGATAAATTTACGAACTACCTGGTTGATTTAAATGATTTGATAAAAAATGGAAACATGATGCAAAACATGGTCATCCAGGGTGGCGATGTTATCTTTGTTCCTGAAGCAGGGCAGGTATTTGTAGATGGAGCAGTACGAAAACCTGGTACTTATCCTATTAGTCACGCTAAAATGACCGTAGCAGAAGGTATTGCTATAGCAGGTGGCTTGGCATCCTATGCAGACGATGACAGCATTAAGCTTATTCGCTATATGGGTGAAGGGAAACAACGCGAAATAATTAGCATTAGCTATAGTGATCTGCAGGGTGGGTTGGGAGATAATATTCTGTTGGAAGATCAGGATATTATATTCGCAGAATCCAGTGCAATGGGAACACTGATTTCCGGCTCAGGATTTTCTCTCGGCCTGCTTGGGACCGGGGTTAATTTCAAAAATCCGCGCTCCAATTAAGCTGTTATGAGCGCTTATCGGGTGCAATATCTGCGCAGGAGCTTCACCTTCTGTTTTTTGCTTTTTATTTTGATAAGTGCCCCGGTTTTTTTTGGCAGTACACACCCTGTAATCCAGGGAATATTGGTGGGATTGATCCTGTTATTTGCAGGAGCAGCAGTTTGGAAGGAAAGTTTGTCTTTGCCTGGTAGAAATAAAAGCATTGTTTTGGGGCTGCTGCTCTTTTTTTTTATCATTTTCCAATCAATTCCGTTGCCGCTTGGAATATTGCACTTTTTATCTCCAATACGGGCATCATGGATTGAAGCGGTCAATGCGCTGGCCAATGCCGAGGTTCGATTCTCATCCATCAGTTACAATGGTATTGTTTCTCTCTTTGATTTCGCTTTATACTTTTCGCTTATTCCTCTTTATGT
>JAAYIE010000066.1 GCA_012744275.1 Desulfobulbaceae bacterium | reverse complement strand
TTTTCAATGTAGCTTTCGACAAAACTGGCATAGGTTGACTTGAGTATCTCGAAATGTACCGGTTTGATACCGAGTCGCAGCATACTGATCTAAGCCTTCACGGATTCAGGTTGTATTTATGTTTGTTCCCCCTTTACTTTAGCATGAAGAAAAAAATGATAGGATACATCCGTTAGATTTGAGTTAGTTAAGTATTACAATCTATTTTCTGGTTCCCACGGCTTTGCAAAACAAAAAAAATGGTCCTATCATGGGTTGCATTGAATACTGATCAACGCAATTTTCATTTTTCTTCCGTAAGCATCCGGTAATAGCGTTGCCCTGCGCAGGCCCGGCAGAGCACCGCATCGCCCTGCCGCACCTCGCGACAATCCTGCACCCAGTCGCCGCAGTTGGTACACTCCACCCGCCGCAGTGGACGGCCTGGCATATCGCATTCCGGTATCTCCACCTCTACCTGCTGGATGGTGAAGAGTTCGTCTTCCGGCATTTGCCGATAGGCTTCCAACTGGCGCTGGTACTTATCGTCGATCTCAGGGCAGTAGCGAACTGCAAGGTCGCGCGCCTCTTCCCGCGCAGTAATGCGTGTCGCTTTCCCAGTTTCCAGATTGACAAAGGTGGCTGCCATCACCCCGAAGTCCTGCCAGCGCATGGAGCGTTTGCCCAGGCTGCAACCGGTGACCGACTGGATGGCGTCCGTGGCGCAGCGGTCGATCTCCACCACCACATAAAGTTTTTTCCGGTCTTTCCCCCGAGGATCAGTGATAGCGATCTCTTTCAGGCCAAGCATGGCCATGCGCACCCCTATCACCTGTCCGGCACAGATATGGCCATGGATGCGGGTAGATTCGTCCAATAATTGCTCAAATGTCTGCATATCAAACCTGTTCAAGCTGATACCTGCCGTCCCGGTGCAAAGGCGAGTTAAATGAAACTAATATAACTTTTTGCGCAGCAGACTGTGAGGTGCTAGCTCCTTTAGCACCGGTTCGGTGGAGAGCCGCACCAGCCTATTAGGGTTGGCCCGCTCCAGCGCTTGGCCCTTTTCGTCAGTCAGGGCCGTAACCCGTGCGGGTAGCGGTTGCAGCCTGCCGGGAAGCAGGCATTCCAGTTCATCGCCCAGCGCAAGCAAGTGCCTGGTTTCAATGGTGAGCGGGTTGTTGCTGCGGACAATGCCCACCGGCACGGCGGTCTGGGCAATGCGGGTGCTGTGATGGAGCATATCGCTTGCATCCGGGATGCCCAGAAAAAAATTCTCTGTATGCCCCCTGGTGCCAATGGCGTTGAGTTGCTGAAAAAATTCCTGCGGCAGGCTCAAGCTGGTCAATTCTGCGCCAGCAGCAGCCTGGGTCTGTATCCACTGCAGAGCCTGACGATACAGATGCACCACTGCGCCCACATAGCCCACAGACTTCATCCGACCTTCGATCTTGAGCGAATCCACCCCGGCCTTCACCAGTTTGGGCAGATACGCCAGCAGGCAAAGATCACGAGAGTTGAAGATGTATGCACCCCGCTCATCCTCCTCAATGGGAAAATACTGACCCGGCCGTTTTTCCTCCACCAAAGCGTAGGAGTAACGGCAGGGTTGGGCGCAATCACCCTGGTTGGCGTCACGGCCGGCGAAGTAGGTGCTGAGCAGACAGCGGCCAGAGTAGGAAATACAGAGCGCGCCATGGACAAAGACCTCAAGTTGGCATCCCACCCTGGTACGGATGACCTCAATTTCTTTCAAGCCCAGTTCTCTGGCCAGATTGATGCGGGCAAGACCCTGCTCCTGCCAAAAAACAGCGCTTTCCTGATTGGTAACATTGGCCTGGGTGGAAAGATGCAGCGGCATATCCGGCGCATGTTCCCTGGCCAGGCGGATCACGCCAGGATCAGCGACAATACAGGCGTCAACGCCTGTTTGCGCCAGCAAGCGCAGGGATGTGACCAGTCCATCCAGATCGTCATTATGGGCAAAGATATTGACCGTAGCATAGACCTTGACTCCGTTGGCATGGGCGTAAGCAACGCCAGTACGCAGATCTTCCTCGCTGAAATTGGCGGCCCTGGCGCGCAAACTGTGCTGTTTGCCGCCCAGATACACTGCATCCGCGCCGTAATGTACCGCCACCTGCAGTTTTTCCAAGCTGCCCGCCGGAGCCAGTAATTCGGGTAAAGCTTGGGCAGAGGATTGCTCTTTGGGAAAAAGCACCACAGTCTTCAGGCTGTTGCCAGGATCTCGCGTCCGGTGCGTGCCACGGTGGCAAGAAAATCGTCAATCTCCGGCCTGCCCACCCGGATATTGGTGATAAGCAGGCGCAGGGCCAACTCGCCCTTGACAAAGCCAGTGCCTACCAAATAGCGCCCCTGTTGCTGCATTCGCTCGCGAATAGCTGTATTCAAGCCGGCCGCATCCATCCCTGCCGGGGCACGGAAGCGGAAGCACACATTAAAGGATTCCCTCGGTACCACCATTTCCAACACATCATGCCGTTCTATTTGGGCTTGCGCATACTCGCAGAGTTTAAGGTAGCCCTCTACCCTGCGGGCCATACCTTCCCGACCATAAAATTTCCAGTCCAGAAACCATTTCAAGCTGTCGACCCTGCGGCCGCATTGCAGAGAAAGAGTGCCCAGATCGCGCACAGAACCATCTTCACCTTCGCGGAAAATATAGCTTTCATCGCCTGCGCTCAATGCCTGGCGCAGCATACTGCAATTTCCCTGCATAAGCAGAACATTACACATGAGGGCCGTTCCCGGCATTTTATGAAAATCCAGAGTGAAAGAGTCTGCCTGCTCAAGATCGGGCAAATAATATGCCCGCAATTTCGGGCTGAAAACCACCGACCCGCCCCAGGCGCCGTCCACGTGCAGCCAGTAAGAATAGCGCTCGCGCAGAGCCAGGAGCGGCTCCAGATGGTCGTAACCGCCCCGCACCGTAGTGCCGGCCGTGGCGGTCACAAAAAAAGGCTTGCCGCCTGCTTTACTAATGCGTTCCAGTTCCTCTGCCAGCGCACGCGCATCCATGCGACCACGGCTATCCGCAGGGACCTTGATGAGATGATCGCTACCCAAACCAAGGATATTCGCCGCCCTATCCAGGGAGTAATGGGCTTCTTCATTGACAAAGGCAAAAAGCTCCTGTTGTCCGAATAGACCCTGCTCTTTCACACTCTGGCAGTGTCGGTTACGTGCGGCCAGCATGGCGATCATGTTGGCGTTACTGGAACCGGTGGTCATCTGGCCCACCCCATGGGGAAAACCAACCAGATTCAGCATGGTCTGGATCAGGTACTTTTCCATCAGGGTGGACACCGGCGCGGTCTCGTATGTGCAGGCCGAGGTATTGGTCAGGGCTGTCACCATTTCGCCTATGATCGAGGGCAGATTAGCGCCAGCCCACATGCGGTTGATGTAGCCCGGATGTCCTGTTTTCACCGCATAGTGGAGATAGCTTTCAACCCATCGGAACAGCTCTTCCCAGTCACCAGATTGTGATTCCCGCGCCAGATCAAGCCGTTGCTGCAACTCGCCGGGCTCGAGGTAGACGACATAATCACCCTGACCCTGCTGCTGATGGTACCGGCTCGCCAGTTGCGCCAGGCGCGAAAAAACCTGTTCAGGCTTCATCTGTTCCTTCTGTTTGTTCATGCCATACCCCGACTGGTTATACATATGCTGCCACTCTCACAATCCGCATCACACCATGCGTTCCTGTGACCAGTCGTTGTGTTCAAATTCTTTATGATCCGGCTTGGGCGGCTTGCTTTCCTCCATGCGCTGGCGCAACCACTGCGCAACCTTGCCAAACTCCGATGCAAATTCTTTAAGCGCCAGCCCACGATGGCTCACGCTGCTCTTCTGCTCCAGCGGCACCTCGGCAAAGGTCTTGCCAAAGTCCGGATAAAAGAAAACCGGATCATAACCAAAACCCGATTCACCACGTTTTTCCTGCAGGATCTCACCTGCGCAACTCGCCTCCCAGGTCAGGGCCGGGCCGCTGGGAACCGCTAAAGAAAGCACGCAGGTGAAATGGGCGTTGCGGTTTGTCTGCCCCTCCATTTCCTTGAGCAATTTTGTACAGTTATCCGCATCAGTGGCATGTTCGCCTGCATAGCGGGCCGAATATACGCCGGGCCTGCCGTCGAGCGCATCCACTGACAGGCCAGAATCATCGGCCAGACAGGGAAGTCCCAATATCTTGGCGTAATGCAGGGCTTTCTTGTAAGCATTTTCATCGAAGGTGGTGCCGTCTTCAACTGCCTCAGGCATAGGGCCGAAATCGGCCAATGATTTTACCTCAACCGCGTATTCATGCAATAAAGCCTTAATCTCTCGCACTTTATTAACATTGTTTGTTGCCAGCACAATAATGGTTTGCATAATCTGCCCCTGCTGCTGTGTGCACAAAAAAATCGCCTAGGCGCTCAGTGCGATCTGTTTTTTCTGCTTGTTCTGCTGTTTGCGCCAAAGCTTGTCGTAACGTTCCTGCTCGCTGTAGATGCAACCACAGTAGGGCTGCCGGTATAGCCCCATACGGATAGAAGCATCAATCCCCTCCTGCCAGCCCAGACGGAAATCTTCATAATAAAAATCCACCTGTGACTTCATTGCCCACCACGTTGCCCGTTCGCGAATCAGTTCGTGGTTCTGGTATCTGGAATATAACAGTGTGGTGGTGAAGGCATCATAGCCGCCAATTTTGGCCTGTCTGGCCACATGCTCAAGCCTCATGTCGTAGCAATAATGGCAGCGGCCATCCTCATTAAAATTTATCTGGCGCAGATATTCGCGCAGGCCGTAGTGTTCGTCCACCACCAGAGGCCAGCCACTTGCCTCACTCAGGGAGGCAGCGGCTTCCAAGCGCCGGCGAAACTCCTGATATGGATGGATATTGGGATTATGAAAAAAGCCCGTCAGCTCGTGCCCTGCCAGCGCCAGGTGCTGCATGGGGTATACCGCGCAGGGTCCGCAGCAGACATGTACGAGGATCCGCATCACTTAACCTTGAAGCTTTTGGGCTCAATGCCGTAGTTGTGGATTTTGTAGTTGATGATTCTCAAACTGCTTTCCAGGGTCTTGGCCGCCTTGGTCTGGTTGCCGTTGTTTTTCTTCAATGCCTCTACAATAAGCTCTCGCTCAAAATTTTCCACCGCCATGGCCAGGGATAGTGGTCGGCCAGAGGGCACGCTGTCCCGGCTCTGCAGGGTTGGTGGCAAATGGGTGGAATCAACACTGGGACCATCACAGATCAAAACCGCCCGTTCCATGCAGTTCTGCAACTCCCGCACATTGCCCGGCCAGTGGTACTGCACCAGAAGATCAATGGCTGGGGTTGAAATCCGCCGGATATTTTTTTTGTTCTCCTGAGCATATTTTTCCAGGAAAAACTCGGCCAGAAGGAGAATATCGGTGCGCCGCTCCCTCAGTGGAGGCAGATAGACAGGAAAAACATTGAGGCGGTAGTAGAGATCCTCTCGGAATTTTTTCTGTTCCACTGCCTGTTCCAAATTACGATTGGTTGCCGCCACCAAGCGCAGGTCGGTTGTGATGGTTTTATTTGAACCCAGGCGCTGAAAAGTGCGCTCCTGAATGACATTCAAAAGTTTCACCTGCACCGCCGGACTAATCTCACCGATTTCGTCCAAAAACAGGGTGCCGCCCTGGGCCAGTTCAAATCGCCCTTTTTTCGTGTCCACCGCGCCAGTGAAGGCCCCCTTTTCGTGACCGAAAAGTTCACTTTCCAACAGCGTTTCCGGCAGGGCCGCACAGTTGACCACTATAAAGGGTCCGCCAGAACGGCCGGAATTATGGTGCAGAGTCTTGGCCACCATGGTTTTGCCGGTACCGGATTCTCCCCGCAAGAGCACAGTAGCATTAGAGTCTGCAACCCGGTGCACCATATCAAATACTTCCTGCATACGCGAGGAGTTGCCAATAATTTTTTCAATGCGAGTTTTGGCGGTTAGCTCACGGCGTAACCGGGTATTTTCCAGATGGAGCGCTTCCTTCTCACCGTTCACCCGCAAAATACGCTGCACAGTTTCGCTAATCAGCCCGCTCACCACGGTAAGGAAGCGCAGATCCTGTTCAGAAGCAGCACCAAACTCCTCGGGATACACCCGGTCTATGGACAGTGCGCCGATGACCTGCTGCCCGGTCATAATAGGCACGCAGAGAAAGGAGCTGCGTTTTTTACGCTCGTGGCCTCGGGTACGGGTGCGGTTCAAAAACAAGGGTTCTTCACCGATCTGCGGCACCACAACGGGTTCACCAGTGGCCACCACTTTGCCGGTGATGCCTTCGCCCAGACTATAACGGCCGCGCCGCTTCGCTTCAGCGCTGATACCATGCGCCACTTCTATCTCCAGCATTCCGGTAACAGGATTGACAATGGACACTGTACCGTTGTCCATATTCTTCCGTTCAGCCAGGGTACACACGGTCTTTTCCAGGCATTCCTGCAGGCTAACCGCCGAGGCAAGATGTCGGGTTATTTCGTACAGACAGGTCAAATTGCGCAATTCCTGTTCCTGCACAGCTCTGCCACCACTACTTAATTGGTTCATAACACACCTTAACTGCTATTAAAACCGCCCTCTTTATTGACAGTATTTTCCTGAAATGGTAAGAACACCCCTGCATGGAGGGATGGCCGAGTGGTTGAAGGCGGCGGTCTTGAAAACCGTTGTGCGCAAGTACCGTGGGTTCGAATCCTACTCCCTCCGCCACGGGAATACATAATTCCGGAGAGATGACCGAGCCGGCCGATGGTGCTCGCCTGCTAAGCGAGTGTGGGGGTTATACTCCACCGAGGGTTCGAATCCCTCTCTCTCCGCCATATCTTCCAGACACGGCAACTTGGGCAAAGCCTGCCGCCTTTTTAGGCTGGCAGGTTTTTTGTTTTCCGGGTCGCACACCCTCTGCAACCGGATCTGAGCACGGTACGTCACAGGAGCTGACGATGGATCGACGATTTTATTTAGCGGGCAACAATACCCGGATAAACGAAAAAATCGACAATAATGTTAAATAAACCATGCTGCCCACAAACCTGTCATGTTTTTTGTACTCACCACTACCGCTACTGTGCTGTGGGCACACTACCCGAATACATGCCAGTCATGATGCCATCTTGTTTTTTGCCCCCCCTTTAAGTACAGTAGGGCTGATTTGAATGATCCTGATTCAGGCCTTTATAATGCCACCAGGCGGTGAGAGCTTATGCGTTCCTACCTGATTGATGAATTATCCTTTCTTGAACGCGACAATCTGGACAGCTACCTGAAGCGAAACCTGAAGGCAGGGGCGCTTGAGGGCGTCTTTTTCCTGGCCATCCCCCCAGAACTTCACGGCTCCAGCCAACAAGAACACCACGAATGCGCTCCTTTCTACTGCGCCTTTGTTCTGGGCAAGGATTCGTTGCGTTGCGAGCTGCTCATCCGCAGCAGCCATAATCTGCATTGCAGCTGCATTGCCCCTGCCACTCCTGAGCAGCGCCTGTTTATCTTTGACTTTGTTGACCAGATGCTGCGCGAGGAGTTGATAGGCGCATGAAAAATTCTGCCCCGGCCAATTATGCTATCCCCTTGGAAGAACGGATTATCTTCGCCCTGGATGTGGCTGATAGCAGCAGCGCCGAGCAGCTGATTGAGCGCCTTGCCGGGCCTGTCCGCTTTTTCAAGGTAGGGTTGCAGCTCTTTTTTGCCGCAGGCTGGCCCATAGTTGAGACCATTACCCGCCGGGGTTGCAAAGTGATGCTTGATCTCAAGCTGTACGATATTCCGGAAACCGTGCGTCTGGCAGTGCGGCAATTTGCCGACCGCGGCATCAGCTTTACTACAGTACACGCGTCGGTGCCGGTAATGGAGGCAGCATTAAGTGCGAACAGCGGCGTGGGCATCCTTGCGGTCACGGTACTGACCAGCTCAGGGCAAGCGGAACTGGAGGCCTTGCGCTATCCCGGATCCTTGGAAGATCTGGTGCTGAGCCGGGCAGGAGATGCGGTGCGCTTGGGTTGTGCCGGAGTTGTGGCCTCGGCCCAGGAGGCAACGCTTCTGCGTCAATCCCTCGGAGAGCATTTTCACATTGTCACTCCGGGTATTCGTCCTGCCGGGGCTCCCAGTCACGACCAGGAACGGATAAGCACACCCGGCCTGGCCCTGCTTCATGGGGCAGATTACCTGGTGGTCGGCAGGCCCATCCGTGATGCCGCCGATCCGTCTGCAGTTGTCGCGGCCATTCAGGATGAAATTAAAAGCGCCCTGGCTGAACACCAGGTCCAGCCCTGATTGGTAGGATGTCAATTTCAGCTTAGAGATGCTATCAAAGAGGCGAAGAATATGTTTCAATACCCACGCACGCCGCAGTCGATACAGAATTGGCTGGGAATTGAAAAAAAGGAGATAAACCATGCTTCTTGATTTATTACGCACCCGTCGGAGCATTCGCCGCTTCACCTCGCAGCCGGTGGAAGAGGAGAAAATAAATCTTCTCCTGGAGGCGGCCCTGCTCTCACCCTCATCCAAGGGCAATACGCCCTGGCATTTTGTGGTGGTGCGAGACAAGGAGTGCATTTTGAGCCTGTCCAAGGCCAAGCCGCATGGAGCTGCTTTCCTGAAAAACGCACCCCTGGCAATAGCAGTGTGCGCCGATACCAAGCAAAGCGATGTCTGGGTGGAAGACTGCTCAATCGCCACCTTGTTGCTGCATTTGCAGGCAGCGGACATGGGCCTGGGCAGCTGTTGGGTGCAGCTGCGGCAGCGCTTCCACGACGAAAGCCTGAGCGCCCCGGCCTACACGGCGCAACTCTTGGGCCTGCCCGAGCACATTCAACCGCTGGCCATCGTGGGCATCGGCTACCCAGCTGAAGACAAGAAGGCGCATGACAAGACGGCCCTGTTGTTTTCCCAGGTCAGCTCGGAGCAGTTCGGCCGTGCCTGGCGTCTCAAATAGATCGGAGCACCGGCTGGAAACTTCTGGGAGCAGGACGACATGACGCACGAAACATCCAGGGGCAATTGGCGTCCTGAAAATTTCCATCGCATCCGACAGGCGCTTGTACGCTTGCCTGCAATTGAATCAGGCGCAGTTGCCACTGGGCAAATGCCTTGCGCCGTTTTCGATTTTGATAACACCTGTATTTTTCGCGACATCGGCCAGGCCGCATTTCGGGTGCAACTCCTGGAACTATACTACCGTATTGCCCCAGAGACCCTCGAAGCGCTCATCCCTCTGGACGGAGAGGCCATGGCAGGCAGGCCCTGGCACCTGCTGCGCAGCACCATCCTTGCACACTACCGTGAACTGTGGCCACTCATTCAAGCGGGAAAGCGGGAAGAAGCCAAGACAAGCCCAACTTATCAGTCCTTCACCACCCTGTTCTACTGGCTGGTCGCCAACGCGCGCGGTACAGCCATGTTGGGACCGCGCTATGTACTTTCTCTGCTGGCCAAACTGCAGGCAGGCTTTACCCTGCAGGAGCTGGATACTTTTTGTGTGAAGGTGCTCAAGCAAGTACAACAGGAGCCGCTGGCCTCCGCCAGCCTGCAGACACAAATGCCCGAACCCCTAGGTAGCATTACAGCCACCTATCCGACCGGCCTGAAACCTTTTGAGGAAATGCAGGATTTAATGCGGCTTTTTCAGCACTATGGGTTGCGCTGCCATGTAGTCTCAGCCAGCAGCGACTGGCTGGTGAAAACCGCAGCGCCCCTACTCGGTTTTCCGCTTGAAGCGGCAGATATTTTTGGTGTGCGCACTAAAATGGGTCCCGGCGACCTGGTGCTACCGGAGGAAGAGGCAGATTATCCTCTTACCTACCGGGCGGGAAAAAACGAAATTATCGACCGCTTCATCATCGGCACCCCCTGGTTCGTGGCCGGTGATGCGGATACAGACTATGACATGCTGATCCGACCGGGCCTTAGCCTGCGCTTGCTTATCAACCGGAATCTTTCAGGCCTGATCGCAGAGCTTTACCAACGTCCCGACATTCTTCTGCAGGGTATTGACCAGCGCAAAGGCTGCTTCCGCCCCTCCAGCGAGACCATCAACCCCTGACAAAGGCTGACAGGCGGTCGGCCCAAACTATCGGTGGCTGCCCTGCAGCCTGTTTCAGCGGCCTTTACCACCCTGCTCTTTTTCTTTCATCTTTCTGGCAAAATCAAGCATGCGCTGAATGGGCACCCGCGCCTTGGCTGCCAGTTCTGGTGAAACCAGAATTTCGTTTGTCCCATTCTCTAATACCTCCACTACCTGTTCCAGGCTGTTCATAGCCATCCAGGCGCAGCGGGCACAGCTTTCGCAAGTTGCACCCTCGCCAACATTTGGAGCAACAAAAAAGACCTTCTCCGGGGCCACCTGCTTCATCTTGTTGAAAATACCAGGTTCGGTAGCCACGATAAACTCAGGGTTGGACAGATCCTGCACCGCTTGGATCAGGGCCGTGGTTGAACCGACCACATCCGCCAAATCCACCACCCCCTGCGGTGATTCCGGGTGCACCAGCACTGCCGCCCGGGGATGTTGACGCTTCATTTCTTCCAGGGCCTCGGCGCGAAAGCCTTCATGCACCACACAGGAACCTGGCCAGAGCAGCATCTCTACTCCGGTCATGCGCTGTACATAGCGGCCCAAATGCTGGTCGGGCGCCCATAGGATTTTTTCCCCTCGTTCCGCCAGGTGTTGGACAATGGGCAGAGCAATACCCGAAGTAACCACCCAGTGGGAACGCGCCTTTACCTCGGCGCTTGTGTTGGCGTAGACCACCACGGTATGATCCGGATGCTCATCGCAAAAACGGGAAAAAAGATCAATGGGGCAGCCTTCGTCAAGTGAGCAGGTTGCGGCAAGATCAGGCATTAATACCCGCTTCTCATTGTTCAAAATTTTCGAGGTTTCTCCCATGAAGCGCACCCCTGCAACCACCAGGGTGGTGGCGGGATGTTCGGTGCCGAAACGGGCCATTTCCAGGGAGTCGGCCACACAGCCACCCGTTTCTTCGGCCAGATCCTGCAGATCTCCATCGGTATAGTAGTGGGCAACCAGCACCGCGTCTTGCTCGCGCAGCAATTGGCGGATACGTCCCTTGAGCTGCGCCGTTTCTTCGGGGCTGCGCTCAATTTTTTGTGGCTGAGGCGGCACATCGAATATTGGCAGGCGAATGGGGGCGAGTTGTCCGGAGAAGCTTTTGGTCATGGTGTTCGTGTCCCTGCAAAATTTTGTAATTCCAGCGTCATATCATAGGATTTCCAAGTATCGTTATGCCCAGATCTCCTGAATGTACCAAAAAATACGCCTGGGCGCATTGCTGACTTGCAACTGGTTCCGGTACCTCTTGACTGCAGGGCCGGAACCGAATCTGAAAAACATAGTCAACAACGCCACTGGCCAGCAAGAAAAAAACGGGAAAACAGTAATTAGATATGTTATGTATTAAGGTTTATGTGTGCAATACTTACGCAGCAAATGATACCGGACTAACAGCGTAGAGACCCGCTTACCTGCACATATGCTGCAGCGAATCCGTGGTTTTCCAGGCTTTTGCCCCGCGTTATTCATACATCATCATTCCATAATTCACCTTAAAAGGAGTTTCTCCATGGCACAGAATTACTTCAACACCCTGCCGCTCAGGTTGCAGCTGGAAGAATTGGGCAAATGCCGCTTTATGCACGCCCACGAATTTGAGGGCGTAGACAAGCTGAAAGGAAAAAAAATCGTGATCGTCGGCTGCGGCGCACAGGGTCTGCATCAGGGCCTGAATCTGCGTGATTCCGGCCTGGATGTGTCCTATGCCCTCAGGGACGAGGCCATCAGCAGCAAACGCCAGTCCTGGAAAAATGCCACCGACAATGGTTTCAAGGTGGGTAATTACCAGGAAACCATTCCAAGTGCTGATCTGGTTATCAACCTCACACCCGACAAGCAGCATTCCAAGGTGGTGGCTGCAGTTATGCCGCTGATGAAAAAGAACTCCTGCCTCTCCTATTCCCATGGCTTCAATATTGTGGAAGAAGGTATGCAAATCCGCGAAGACCTGACCGTAATCATGGTTGCACCCAAATCTCCGGGCACCGAGGTACGGGAAGAGTACAAGCGTGGTTTTGGCGTGCCCACCCTGATTGCGGTACACCGGGAAAATGACCCGCAGGGCGATGGCATGGAGATTGCCAAGGCCTATGCTTGCGGCCTGGGTTCGGACAAGGCCGGCGTACTCGAATCTTCCTTTATCGCCGAGGTGAAGAGCGATCTCATGGGCGAGCAGACCATCCTCTGTGGCATGCTCCAGGCAGGATCGCTGCTCTGCTTTGACAAAATGGTGGACGAAGGAGTGGATGAAGGCTACGCCTCCCAGCTCATCCAGTACGGCTGGGAAATCATTACCGAGGCTCTTAAGCACGGTGGTATTACCAATATGATGGACCGGCTCTCCAATCCGGCCAAAATCATCGCCTTTGATTTGGCTGAAGAGCTGAAGGAAATTCTCACCCCGCTTTTTGAAAAACACATGGATGACATCATGTCCGGCGCTTTTTCCAGCACCATGATGGAAGACTGGAAAAACGGCGACAAGAACCTCCTCACCTGGCGGGCACAGACTGCAGAAACAGCTTTTGAGAAGGCGCAATCAGCCAATGAAGATATCTCCGAGCAGGAATTTTTCGACAACGGCATCCTCATGGTGGCCATGGTCAAGGCCGGGGTGGAACTGGCCTTTGATGTGATGGTGTCGGCCGGCATCAAGGAAGAATCCGCCTACTACGAAAGCCTGCACGAGGTACCGCTCATTGCCAATACCATTGCCCGCAAGAAGCTCTATGAGATGAACGTGGTCATCTCGGATACGGCGGAATACGGCTGCTACCTCTTTGCCCACCAGGCCGTGCCTCTGTTGAAGGATTTAATGGCCGAACTGGATACTCAAGTAATCGGCGAAGGTCTGGATGAGGACGACAACAGCGTTGACAACTTGGAGTTGATCGCGGTCAACAGCGTCATTCGCAACTCCCTGGTCGAGTATGTGGGCACCGAGCTGCGTATGCACATGGGTGCTATGAAACCCATCCTGTAATGCCAGTCTTTTAATCGAAACAAAAAGGCTCACATCGTTTCACGGTGTGAGCCTTTTTCATTCCCTTCGCTGCGCTGATACTCAACCGGCGCAGCATGGGCGTATCACTTCATTTATCCAGCAGTTCCAGCGTAATGAGTACATCCACCTTCTGCCCCACCACGCCAAGCATCTTCTCATCACCAATACCATAGAGCAAACGATCAATGGACAATTCTGCGTTCAGGCCGATCACCCTGCTCCCTTCCACCATCGGGTGCTCTTTTGGTTCAAAATAGGCAAAGGGGATGGTGAGTGGATATTTCTTTCCCTTCACCAGCGCTTCACCCTCTGCCTGGTACAACCCATTCTTTAGGCTAATGTTGGCACTGGTGAACTCCATGGTGGGATATTTGGCGGCATCAAAAAAATCTGCGCTCTTCAGGTGTTCATCACGTGCGTCAATACCGGTAGTGATGCTTGCCGTCTGCACCACCAAATACAGCCTGCTTGCGGCCAGATCGGCCGGGTCAAATACCACCTCACCGGTGTAGTCGCCAAAGAAACCGCGCACCTTAGAGTAAATGTGGTCAATGGTGAAGTAAAAATTGGAGTGATCAGGGTCAATCTTCCAGCTCTGCGGGGTTGCAGATGCCGCTGGGGCAGCCAGTGAAACAGCCGCAGCAGTTATAAAAAAAGAACGGAACATCTTGGACCTCCTGTGAATGAATTATCGCCTGTCAGACGGAAAAAGAAACAGCTCCCAGCAGGTACCTTAGGGCTCTTTCCAGTTATGGCAAGGCATGAGAAACTGGCAGGATTCAGCAGGTGCAGTTTGGCTTCAGCCCAGTCCTTTTCCCTGCTCTTTTTCTTGTATTTTCGATCTGGGACCGGAATACGAGGATACCCTATACAACCATGGGCCTGAACACACATACGTTTAAGCCCATGGTGCCTCATGATATGAAGGCAGAAGGGAACAAACTATTTTTCCAATGCAGGGTAATCCACATATCCCTTTGGGCCGCCAAAGTACAGGGTTGATTCATCCAGCGGGTTCAGGGGTGCATCCTGTTTTAGACGGCGCTCCAGATCCGGATTGGCGATATAGGCGCGGCCAAAGCTGATGGCATCGGCGCTGCCCTCTTGTAACAGCCGCGTTCCAGATTCCTTGTCTAGCATTTCATTGGCAATGAGCGGCCCACCAAAGGCCTTTTTGAGCATGGGCGCAAGCACCGGGCCGTTTAAGTGTTCGCGAGTAAAGAGAAAGGCCATGCCCCGCCGCCCCATTTCCGAAGCCACGTACGAGAAGGTTGCGGCCGGGTCAGCGTCGCCCATGTCGTGGGAATCGCCGCGCGGGGCCAGATGCACGCCCACTCGGTCTGCACCCCACACCGAAATGGCGGCATCGCACACTTCAAGCAAGAGGCGGGCGCGATTTTCCACACTGCCGCCATAGGCGTCGCTGCGCAGGTTGGTGGAACTCTGGAGGAATTGATCCAGCAGATACCCATTGGCGCCATGCACCTCCACCCCATCAAAACCTGCCTGCTTGGCCAATGCAGCGCCCTGACGATAGGCAGCGACAATGGTCGGAATTTCCTCCAGATCAAGCGCACGCGGGGTGACATAGTCCCTCTTTGGCCGCAGCAAACTAACATGACCGCGCGCGGCCATGGCACTGGGCGCAACCGGCAGGGCTCCATCCAAATAGTAGGGATCGGAAATACGGCCCACATGCCAAAGCTGCAGAAAAATACGGCCGCCCGCCGCATGCACGGCCCTGGTCACCACTTGCCAGCCGCTGGCCTGTTCCTCATTCCAGATACCGGGCGTATCCGGATAGCCCACCCCCATGGGGGTGACTGAAGTGGCTTCACTGAGAATCAGCCCAGCTCCGGCGCGCTGGGCATAGTATTGGGCCATGAGTTCGTTCGGCACCCGTCCGGCGCTGGCGCGGCAGCGGGTGAGCGGACTCATGATAAGACGGTTGGGCAGCTGCAAAGCGCCGAGCTGCATCGGATCAAACAAGGTTGGCATAGATCCTCCTGTCATTTCACCTTCACATTAAGGTACTCACTGGGCTGGCTCAACCAATGCCACGGCACAAATTCTTACAAGCCTTGCTGGCAGCGCGGCCTGCACCCCCGAATCCGGAAGAAGCAGATGCATGTGCGCAAGCTGGCCGGCCTGTCATGACACCAGTTTCTGGTCTTTTTCCAGTTCGGCCAGTACGTCCATAAGTTTGCGTGAGCCTTGTGCTGGCTGCGCAGTCTTGCAAGCAGGGCTGTCCAGTGGTCAAACTGACCCAACTCGCCATAGAGTCTGCGCATCTGGCGCAGATACACCGCGGCCCGCTGGTAAGCCTTGGGCTTGACCTGGGCAATCAGTTGATCGGCAATGCTTTGCCATATCTGCAGAGAAACCTCGGGGTGGCTTTTGCGCACACCCTTGGCCAGGTCCTCGGCCACCTCTCCATACCTGATATCCGGGTTGTTCTGGTAGATAGCTGCTGCATCGTCGTGGCGTTTTTCCAGCAGGGCAATGGTGATGAGCATGGGCCTGTCGGGAAAACGCGCTTTCTCGAACCTGGTACGGGGCGGGGCAGCCCTTTGCACCTCTGGCTTGGGCAGGGGCCAGTGCCTTTCCGCCTTATCATGCCCAGGCAACTGGCCGCTGTGCAGAAAGGCGAGCCAGGCGGCCGTCTTCTGTCTGGGAAAGCTGCCACACCCTGCCTACATAGCCTTTGCCACGATTATAAATGGTGCTGCCGGCCCAATCGCGTAAATCAGCAACAGTCAGCTCTCTGAGCTTGGTATCGAGTGTCTGCATCGGTGTCTCCCCTTAAAGATGGTGGAGTTTTTTGCGCTTCGGCCCGGCCCATGCACCGGAAAGGGTCAGGCTAATATTTACCTGGAGCAGGGTTATTGGGGCGGCGAAAAGCAGGAGCCGATGGTGTACTCCTTTATGGCCATGCCGCTGGCATCCAGAAGCGGCCAGCCATTGGCATCAAGCACGTTGCGCTCCCAGCGGCACAAGCCCGGCGGCACTTCCGGAGGATAGGAGTATACGGGCTGTGAAGCATAACCCGGCGCGTAACTGGGCTGGCTGAAGGGCATATCCAGCGCAAGGGGCGGATCAACAATAAAGGGCACAAAAATATCGCCAAGGGAAAGGGTTCCGAACCCGCCCCAGGCGGCGTCGCTGGCGTAAAAACTGTGATATGCGCCAAGATGCACATTGTTCACCGGGCTGTAGCCAACACCAGCAGAAGCGTAGGGACGGCCCATGGCGCTACCCGGTAAAACAAGCAGGGTGGAGAATCCAAGGGTAAGGGCAAAAGCGGTCATTTTCTTCATGGCATCACCTCTGTTCACCTGAGCAGATATTTTTTTCTCACACTCTGGTCAATCAACATAGCCTCAGTGAGAATATAGTCATTTCCGCTCGACAATGCAGGCTCAGCTTGTTTTTTTTGCCCGTTGCCATTCCTGAAAAAGCAGGGAGGCAACAATGAGCACCAGGCCGATAAAGGTGGCACTGTGGATGGCCTCACCCACGATCAGATGGAGGAAAACAAGCGATAAAAAAGGGGTGCAGTAGACCAGGTTGCCAATGCTGGCCGCACTTTTTGCCCGCTTCAGGGCGGTGAGCCAGAGGACAAAGGTCAGTCCCATTTCAAAAAGGCCCACATAAATAAGCGGCAGAATGGCCTGCACTGGTGGCCACTCAAGGCCGCCAAAGAGCGGCACCGCCAGGATAATGCACACCAGGGCTGCACTAAAGCCGAGAAAAAGCTGCACCACCGGATCCTGGCTGCTGCGGGCGTTCACCAGCCAGAACAGAGCCCAGATCAGGGTGGAGACAGCAGCGAGCAGTATACCCAGGCCGCTGACCCCTCCAAAGCTGGTCAGCTCTCCCTTGGTGGCAATGATGATGGCCCCGCAAAAACTCACCCCCACGGCGGCCAGTTGCGAACGGCTCAGTTTTTGCCCCAAGATCGGTACCGATAAAAGCGTAAGCACCAGCGGCCAGCCATAGTTGAGCGCCATGGCGATCTGGCCGGGTAAGAGGCTGTAGGCCTTGAACAGGACAATGTAGTATAAAAAAGGATTGAATATACCCAGAAGCAGGCCGCGACGAAGATCCTGGGCAGGCAGGCGGGCAATCTCACTCAGTTTGCCCTGAAAGGCCAGCAGGATAAGGAGGAAAACAAAGGAGAGCAGGCAGCTATAGGTCAAAAGGGTAAAGGGGCTGATCCAGGCCAGGGCCAGCTTAAAAGCGGAAGCAGCCCCGCCCCAGAAAAGGATGGTGAGGACTGTGAAAAGGTAGGCGCTGGTCTGTGGCTGCATAATCGCTCGCTTTGGTATTCCAATTCTGCGCAAAAGGGATCGCTTAAGGCTTTGGAAAAAGCATCCAAGACGGTGCTTCCCTGTGTTTGTCGCACCTCCGTTCCTTGATAGCATTTTTGCCCTAAAATTGGAATGTGCAGCACAAAAAAGCGCCGCCCCGCAGAGCGGGACGGCGCATGAAAACAATGTTTTGGAAGTTGCAGGGCTATTCCAGTTTCAGACTTATCCCACTAGAATCACTCGAACTCATGGGAGCGCTCGCCCAGGTTGCCATAACGGTGGTAGTTGTCGCAAATGGCCTGCTGCTGGAAGTACTGCAGCAGTTCCAGTCGCCCTTCCATATAGACCGGCGTTCTGGCAATGTAGGCCCCTGTTTTGGCCGCAGCCGCAAACACAGTGGATGGCACCCGGTCCGGTGCAGCATAGCGGATGCGCCCCGCATTTGCGAGTCGCGCTGCCAGGGCCTCGTCGCTCTCCTTCTCCACCCGGATTAGCTGTCGCAGTTCGCGACCATAGCGATGCTCCAAAAAGGCGGTGCAGACGTTATTCAGCTCCAGCGGTATACTGACCACGGTTTCACAACCAGCAATAAGTGCGGCGCAAATACGGACCAGAGTCTCAAAAAGACTGTCCTGCTCGTGCAGGCGCACACAGACCCGTTGCACCGGCAGGTAGCGCAGCAGGTTATCCTGGCCGCGCAGGTGGAAGTAATCCTGCCCCACCTTGTACCGAGTCTGTGCCTGGTACACACAGCTGCGAATGGCATGGATCACCTTGCCCAGATCTTCCTTGTATTCCTGCAGCTTGCCCCATTGCAACAGTAAGCGCCATTCCCTGGCCAGTTGCAGCAGACGGTGATTCTCCGGCAGCACTGCTGAGGGTGGAGGTGCTACTTCCTCAATATTCATGAACTGGGTCACATATTCCAGGCTGCCCGCCTTAAGCCCCGGGCCAAAGGCAGACTTGCCCATACCGCCAAAAGGCTGGCGCAAGACGATGGCGCCGGTGGTGCCACGATTGACATAGAGGTTGCCGGCAAAAACCGTGTCCTTCCAGCGCTGCTGTTCGCGCGGGTCCAGACTTTCCAGACCACTGGTGAGGCCATAGCCGGTCTGATTAACAAAGCTCACCGCCTCATCCAGATCCTTGGCGCGCATCACCCCCAGAACCGGACCAAAAAATTCAGTCATGTGGGTGTAGGAGCCGGGACGTACGCCATATTTTACGCCTGGCGACCAGATGCTGGGGTTACCATCGACCATGGAGGGCTTAATCACCCATTCCTCGCCTGGCTCCAGGCTGGTCAACCCTCGCTCCAGATCACCGCTGGGCGGCTTGATCAGCGCAGCCAGTTTGTTACTCAAACTCCAGGCCGGGCCGACCTTCATGCTGGCTACCGCATCAGCCAACTGCCGTTTGAAGTTCGGATCGTCGTAAATGCTTTCCTCTAGAATCAAGAGCGAGGTGGCACTGCACTTCTGGCCGCAGTTAGAAAAGGCGGAGTGGAGCACATTCTTGATGGCCTGATCCTTGTCCGCCATGTCCGTGACAATGGTGGCATTTTTGCCGCCGGTTTCCGCAGCCAGGTACACGCCGGGGCTGTCCCTCAAAATCTGCAGCCCGGTTTCGGTGCCGCCGGTGAGAATGATGAAATCCACCAGGGGGCTGGAAGTTAGCCTGGGGCCAACGCTTGCGCCGGAGCAGGGCACAAACTGCAGGGCCTTTTTCGACACGCCTGCCTGCCAGAAGCATTGGCAGAGCTGCCAGGCATTGAGCACTGCATCGGAGGAAGGCTTGAAGATAACGGTGTTGCCCGCAGCCAGGGCTGCAGTAACCCCGCCGCAGGGAATGGCAATGGGGAAGTTCCAGGGAGAAATCACCAGGCCCACACCCTTGCCGCGCAACTTGAGGTTGGGCATGGCATCGAGCTTGGCCGCCGAGTAGGGGTAGAATTCAGCGAAATCAATGGCCTCGGAAACCTCCGGGTCAGCCTCGGTAAAGACCTTGCCAGTGCTGGCCGCTGCCGCGCCCATAAGATCGCCGCGTGCTTCGCGCAGGGCCATGGCCACCCTGGAGAGAATTTCGTGGCGTTCGCGCACACTCAGCTCGCGCCAGCCGTCTGGATCATCCTTGGCCACTTGCAGGGCCAGTTCCACATCTTCCGCAGAAGCCAGGGCATAGCGGGCCACGGTTACGGTGGCATCCTTCTGGTTCGGATCCACGCAGTCCTTAATGGTGCGGCCAGAGAACAGTTCCTCGCCGTTAATTACCACCGGAATCTCCAAGGGCGCATCCCCTGCCTTTTTCATCCATTTGCTGCGGATGTCTTCGGCCCAGCGCCGGTTGGCCGCCAGGGACCAGTCCGTATCCGCCTCGTTGATGAAGTTGGGCCGGTAATAGGTGGACAGAGCAGCCACATCAAACTGTTCGTTTGTTCGGTCCTGGATACGGTTGGGCGTACTTTGGGCCTTGTCGATGGCGTCGCAGGAACGCAGAAAACCCTCCTTCAAAAAGTTCCATTCCGCTGTGCCTACCTGCAGATCCGGCGAATAGCGCAAAAAGTTCTCCGGCGCGGTGTTTTCGTCCAGGCGGCGGATGAGGTAGCCAATGGCATTGATGAACTCCTCCTTGCTGGCCACCGGCGCATAGAGCAAGATATCACCAGCACTTTCCTGCAGGGCCCGGCGCACATGGTCGGCCATACCCTCCAGCATCTCAAAGTAGAAGTAGTCGTTCACCCCGTTTTCGCGGGCCAGCACTGCGGCATAGGCCAGCTCAAAAAGGTTGTGCGAAGCAATGCCCAGATTGACCGCGCGGATATTGTCCGGCTCCATGCCAAAGCGCACCATGCGCTTGTAGTTGGCATCCACCTCCATCTTGTTGTCGTAGGGGGCAAGCGGCCAGTTGTTCAAGGAGGATTCCAGCTTCTCCATCTCCATGTTCGCGCCTTTGACGATGCGCAGTTTCACCGGCGCGCCGCCCTTGGCCACCCGTTCTTTAGCCCAGGCGGTTAGCTGCTGCTGGATGGCAAAGCTGTCGGGCAGATAGGCCTGCAAAACAATACCTGCGGAGTAATCGAGAAATTCCTCCTGATCTAAGGTAGCGACGAATACTTTGTAGGTAATTTCCAGGTCACGGTATTCCTCCATATCCAGGTTGACGAACTTGGCCACCTTGCTGCCGTCCGGACGGGTGAAAAAATTCTTCTTGGCCGCCCGGTAAATGGCAGAGAGCCGCTCCTGCAGGGTGGCCACGGTTTCGTCGAAGGCGAGCGAGCTGATCTGCGAGTAAATGGTGGAGATCTTGATGGATATGTACTCAATATCCGGATCTTCCATATCCTTGATATAGGTGGTTTTACGGTGGGCCGATTCCTGCTCGCCCAAGACTGCCTCACCCAGATGGTTGATGTTCATGCGTACGCCCTGCTCGCGCCGCTTTTGCAGGTGCTGGTGCAGGGCCTCGTGCTCACCGGGGATGATGGCGCGGCTGCTGCTGGAGCGCATCTGATCGATCAGTTTAGGCACGGTCAGCGAGGAAAAATGGCGACCCAGGCCCACAAACATCTGGATGGCCAGTTTTTCCACCCGGCTGAAGAATTCGGGCACCCCCTCTTCCTGCAAGAGGTTGCTGATCTGATCCGCCACCCGTTTCGGATTGTTGGAGCGGAAGCTCTGGTCGATCAGGCGGCTCAACAGCACCTTGTCCTTCGGATGGGTGAGCAGCTGCTTCATCTGCTCCTGAATATGTTTCTCCTCCTTGGTGAGGAGTTGGTTGGCGCGGGTCTGCCACTGCTCGGCCAGGGTAATGGCCTGGTCAATATGCTGCTGATGCGAGATACTCATGGGTGTTCCTTCTATGGTTGAAAGGTCCTTTTACTGCGCCGGACTAAAATAGTTCAGCACTTTTTTTTCATATATACAGCAAAACGGCGCACGTGCGCCCGCATGGCTGCAGCAGCCTCCTCCGGCTGCCGCGCATAAATCGCGGTGCAGATACGCTCTAAATCCAGATAATTCTCTTCCATCTCTTGGGCACCCACCTTGAGAAACATATCGTAAAAATGATCGATATTAGCGTGGATACTGCCCAGAATGTAATCATAGATGGGATTGGCACTGGCGTGGGCAATGGCCTGGTGGATCTGTTCATCCACCTGCACGAATTCCTGCCAGCGTAACAGCCCCTGTGCTCGCAGAATATCGGCCTGTCCCATGAGTTGCTGCAGGGTAGAGATTTCTTCTGCGCTTATGCGCTGCGCCGCCAGGTAGGCGGCAGAGCCCTCAATCGTCGCACGAAATTCTTCCAGATGCTCAAGAGTAATGTCGTTTGAGCGCAACAGCATGCTCAGGTTTTCTGCCATCAGGGTGCTGCCCGCGCCCTGCACATAGGCGCCACCACTGGTACCCAGGCGTATTTCGATCAGCCCTTTTTGTTCCAGAATGCGCAGGGCCTCACGCACCGTGCCCCGGCTGGTGTGCAACTGCTCACACAGTTCCCGCTCTGCGGGCAGACGTTCGCCCACCGCGATCTTGCCGTCTAGGATAGCAGCCTGAATCTGTTCGACCACGTCTTCGTAGACGCGGTTTTGTCTGGCTCTACGAAAAAGAATGCTCAAATTATACCGCCATGCTTATTTTATGGACCTGCATTATAATGGTTTAACCATTACAATGCAATACGCTCCGCATGACAAATGCACACATTATTTCACTGGGATACGTCAAGATAAACACACATCACAAATCATATTGTTTAAATTTTGGGAAGATTCGGCAGTGCAATGGACAAGCAGAAAAAACAATGGCGAAGACAAAATCCCGCTATCAGTTCGCCCCCGTTACTAGAGGAGTCAGGAGAAATCAGTTGGCAAGGGGAAGCGGATTGTTTGCTGAGAGCAACACCTTCCAAGCCAGACACGTAAGCGTGTTGTACACTTGGAGATTGGAGCAGAGCGGGCCAAGGGGTGCAAAGGTGTAGTCGTTAGGACTTGACCTGACAGTTACCAGTTTTTTCTGGTGTCTGTCAGGTCAGATTTGGTTCAGGTTTTTATCCTGCCAAAGTTTTTTCCCATCCTCAAGCGTTTCCATAGGCGTCCGGCCGCAGCA
>JAAYIE010000065.1 GCA_012744275.1 Desulfobulbaceae bacterium | reverse complement strand
CCAGATTGCCCCATGATCGTCTGCATCATCAGTTGCCCTGGATGAGGCTGCCTCCTGGGTTTGAACATCTGAAAAAAATCATTCTTCAACAGGCTGTTAGGGAAAATGCCATTATGGCATACTTGCAAACTTTTTCAACGGGCTGTTAAATGGAGTATTTTACTTCATCAGTTTGGCGATTGACCAGCCATCATCGAGCCGCCAGTTTTTTAAGCAACAGTATACGGACAAGGAACACCCATGTTAAGCAAAGAAGGTACTGGTCTTATCGTTATTGATATTCAAGGCAATTTGGCGCATCTGGTCCATGAAAGCAGCACGGTGATTGCAAACTGCGAAAAACTCATAAAAGGTGCGACAATCCTGGGCCTGCCAATAGTATGGCTTGAGCAGATCCCTGCAAAACTTGGCCCCACGGTGAAGAGCATCAGTCGGTTGCTCGCGGGCAATATACCCATTCCAAAGTTTACTTTTGATGCCTGCGCAGAACCCCGCTTCATGCAGGCCATCGGGGAGGCAGATAAAACATCATGGCTGGTGTGCGGCATTGAGGCCCACATATGTGTTTACCAAACCACCTTGCACCTGAAACAATTGAACTATGATGTTGAACTGGTTTGCGACTGCATTGCTTCCCGAAATCCGAAAAATAAAGAACTCGCTATAAGAAAACTACTCAGTGCCGGAGTAACAATAACTGGAGTAGAAATGTGCTTATATGAATTAGTACAAGATTGCCGTGCCGATGAGTTCAAGGGAATACTCAAATTGATCAAATAGCTGATGAATTGAGAATAAACGCCCATAAATTTAATTTCTGTGGCGTTCGTACTTTTTAAATTCAAAAGTACGACACGCAGGATACGTATGCAAATCTGCTGCCACCCGCTTCATCAGGTATTCGATAACTGCTTATAACCGCAAGGAGGATTAAAATGAAAGCAATGGAAATTAAAAAAGGTGTTCACTGGATGGGTTTTGTGGACTGGAACCGGAGATTGTTTGATTCACTGATTCCACTTCCTGATGGTACCAGCTACAATGCTTTTCTTGTTCAAGGTTCGGAAAAAACGGTTTTGATAGATGCGGTAGATCCAGCCATGGCTGGCGTATTAAAACATCAGTTGGATACTGTAAAAAAAATTGACTACATAATATCTCAACACGCCGAACAGGATCATTCAGGAACTATTCCCCTTGTTTTAGAGAAATACAGTGAATCGATTGTGATCTGTACCCCCAAAGCAAAAGATTTACTGGTTGATCATTTAGGGATTCCTGTTGAACGGATACAGACCGTTGCAGATGGTGAAACGCTTTCACTTGGCGACAAGACACTTCGCTTTATTTACACTCCTTGGGTGCACTGGCCTGAGACCATGGTGACCTATCTTCCGGAAGACCGTATTTTGTTCTCATGCGATTTCCTCGGCTCCCACATTGCAATGTCTGGCCTGTACGCAGGCGAGGAACCCTACGTTATCGAGGCAGCGAAGCGCTACTATGCTGAAATCATGATGCCTTTTCGCAAAATGATTCAGGGTAACCTAAAAAAACTGCAGGAACTTGAATTCGACTTGATCGCACCAAGCCATGGGCCAATTCACGATCATCCCGAACGCATTCTCTCAGCCTATGATGACTGGGTTTCCGATAAAGTATCCAATCTTGTTGTTATCCCGTACATCTCCATGCATGGCAGTACAGAGGCTATGGTGGATCATCTTGTTGCTGCCTTGGATGAAAGAGGCGTTACAGTACAGAAATTCGAGTTATCCACCACTGACATCGGCAAACTGGCAATGGCCCTTGTTGATGCGGCCACCATTGTGATTGGTACCCCCACTGTGCACGTTGGCCCGCATCCCCTTGTTTTTTCAGCCACCCATCTGGCAAACGTCCTACGTCCCAAGCTTAAGTATGCGGCGATTATCGGTTCCTATGGCTGGGCCACTAAGGCTGTTGTACAGATTTCCGGACTGATACCAAATATTAAAGCAGAAGTCCTAGGCACAGTAATGTGCAAAGGGCAGCCTCAAGACGACACATTTGCTGCATTGGATGCACTTGCCGATGCTATTCGCGACAAACATTTGACTTTCTGAAAAACCGAACGCTCCGGTTCAAAGCGGGCCTGCGCCTACTGGGCCGGAGCGTTGGCTGTGTGAGTCTTCTAATACCACGTCAATGCGCTCTGTGTCGGCTTACAGCACATGCTCGCAGGTCGTACCTCTCTAAACTCTCTATACGCCTGCACCACACAATAAAATGAAATTGACCACAACATATGTGAGATGGATATCCTTCAAAAAATACTGGCGCTGGCAGCACTGTTTTTCGGCCTGGCGACAATTGTTGCCGGTGTTCGCGTTCTTACTGGCGCAGACCCCGGATACCTCGTATTTCGCCCGCTCTTGGTCTACAATACAGTGATGGGACTGATGTACTTGGCTGGGGGTGTCATCGCCTGGCGCAACCTGAAATGGGGCGTTTTTGTGGCGGCAGTGATCTTTCTTCTGAATTTGATCGTCCTCGGTATAATCGGCTACCTGTACGCAGCATCAAATGCTGTTGCCCTTGAAAGCCTTCGCGCAATGGCCTTCCGAACCGTTGTATGGCTCGTGCTGCTTTTCGGATTTGCCTGCTTGAATCGCCGAAGATCCCATGCAGGCCAATAATACGCCTGCACACTCGCCAGATTTTGAGAAACCATGGATATACGTGAAGCTTCAGAGGAAGATTTTAAAGCGATTGTTCGTCTGGTGCCGACCCGGGACGAATTGCACCGTGTGTACCCCAAAGGAACGCATCCATTCACAGTCGAGCAGCTTCGTGAACTGGCTGCAGTCAGGAAAGAACTCACCGTTGCCCTGGTCAATGAAGAGATAATCGGCTTTGCTAATCTTTACGGTCTGGCGCCACAACAGCGAGCCTTTATCGGCAACGTGGTTATAAAGCGTACTCATAGAGAACAGGGCTTTGGTCGAAAACTGATCAACCATATGATCACAAAAGCCTTTGAAAAATATGGGCTGCCAGAGGTGCGAATTTCGGTATTCAGCGAAAACACCCCTGCACTTGTACTCTACACAAACCTGGGCTTCAAACCCTATTCCATTACCATCCGCCAGGCACCATCTGGCAGACGTGTTGCCCTTGTGCACATGAAATTGGGAAGAGATGCTCATTATGCCCGCACTGCTGCACCCGCATCAACACAGCCCTGAGGGACAGGTTTTTGTACACAATGCAGACAAAGAAGAATAATCCGGCATCATTTTTCACGTTGCTTGCTTTATTCTACCTGACTTTTGGCCACACCTTCCCTGGCACAAGTTATGCCGACGAAATGCAGGATGCACTCACGGCAGCTCAATCTTTCCCCGAAAAATGGCCACAGACGGCGATCGACACCACGGCAAATGCCGATTACTTGAATGACCTTGAACGTGAGATCATCATCGAGATAAACAGGGTGCGCACAGATCCGGCAGGCTATGCGCGGATGTACCTGGCACCAACAAGACAGTACTATAATGGCCAGCGGTTTACGTACCCTGGCCGCCCCGTGCTTCATACTAAAGAAGGTGTCCGCGCGCTTGACGAGTGCGTCAAAGTACTCCTGAAAACGAAACCTGTGCATGCCTTGTCACCTAAGAAAGGGTTGACCCTGGCAGCGCGGGACCACGCGGCAGATCAGTCAAGAACAGGCAGTACCGGGCATACGGGCAGTGACTACTCCACTATGGGCATCAGAATGAACCGCTATGGCACATGGAATATTTCCGCCGCAGAAAACCTGTTTTATGGTCATTGGCGGGCACGGTGGATTGTTACCTCTCTTCTTCTGGATGATGGGGTTGCATCCCGCGGCCATAGAAAAAACATCCTCAATCCTGCCTTTAAATTTATCGGTGTCGCGGTTGGGCCTCACCCTGTTTACAAAAAGATGTGCGTGATGGATTTCGCGGGCGCGTACAACTGACGCCTGCGAGGGAGAGTGAACGGGTAACGCACCAGATCAGCTGGTCGCATTTTCTAGTTTTTTTATAAATAACTTTTTTTAAGTGGACCGTAAAATCAGTGGAAATTGCCGTACCACCTTGATTTTGCAAAAGGTTTTTAAAGGTTCCTATTCAGGGCAAGCCTTCAGTAGATACGCGACCTGCCACTGCCCTACCACGACGCTGCTAATGTCCCACACGTCAGAGGCCCCCATGTTTCTCTTTATCCGCGCCCTTACCTATACCTCGCTGTTTGTCGGCGTCTTGCTCGTCTTTATACCTTCTCGTCTGTTATCCTGGTTTGGCATGGCGCAGCCGGCAACCATTGGAGCGGCGCAGATTACAGGAATGCTTGCCGGAGTTGCCGGCGCAACAATCGCCATGTGGTGCGCAGTTACCTTTGCCAGGGACGGGAAAGGAACCCTGATGCCACTTGATCCGCCGCGCCGCCTGGTGGTGCGTGGCCCGTACCGGTTTGTACGCAACCCGATGTACCTGGGAACAGGGCTGGCTCTTTTGGGAGGCGCGCTCTTTTTTGCATCATTGCCGATTCTGCTCTATGCAGTGTTCTTTCTTGCTGCAACCCATCTGTTCGTCTTTTTTTTTGAAGAACCTACCCTGCGACGAAACTTTGGTGCAGAGTACGAGGCATATTGCAAGCAAACACAGCGCTGGTGGCCGCGGTTATGGAACAAAGCTCTGATACCTGCAGGGCACTACCTTGACCCTTCCCTGGTTGAGCGTATTGATGCAATGATCTCCCGTGCTGCTCAATGCCCGGTCGCAGTACGAATCCTTGTCTGCTCACTTTTGCTGCTCAGCGTAGCAGTGCTCGATATCGTGACCGGGTCGGAACTGAGCTTCTCACTGTTTTATCTGCTGCCGGTGACCGCTGCCACTCTTATTGGTTCTCGTCAAATCGGTGAAAAGTTCGCGCTTGTCAGTGCCATAGCCTGGGGCTTAATCGAGGTTGCAGGGCGGGAATACTCGGCAATGTGGATTCCCATATGGAACAGCGCGGTACGGCTCGGTTTTTTCATTGTAGTGGTCGAACTCCTGGCAGCCATGAGACAGGCCCATCAGTGCCAAAGCGAGCTCGCCCGGACTGATTCGCTCACTGGAATCCCCAATGCACGAGTGTTTAACGAAGCTGTCAAACGGACACTGGCGCAGTGTCGGCGTAGTGGTGAGCCATTCTCGGTTGCATACATCGATCTTGATAGATTCAAACAGGTAAACGACACCCTCGGCCATTCGGAAGGCGACAAGTTGCTGCGCTTTGTAGCCACTGCAATGCGAGACACTTTGCGCAGCACGGACACGTTGGCTCGCCTGGGCGGTGATGAGTTTGCCATCCTGTTCACCGGTTCAGGTAACGACGACCCCTTGATTGCGCTCGAACGTATCCGTTCGGCAGTGGCGCACGCGATAGAGGAACGCTGGTCAGTGGGCATGACAATTGGACTCATGACCTTTATTGACCCGCCTGCGGATCCGGATGCGGTCATACAAGCAGTAGACGCCCTCATGTATGCCGGCAAGTCTGCAGGCAGGGGGATGGTCATCCACGAAAAGTGGTCTGTCCGTTGAAGACAAATGGCTTGATTTCGCAACGTCTGATACCCATTTTTCAGCCAGGAACTGAGGCAAACCAAGGGAAAATCGTTCAACAAAAACAACCTCTCCCTTTTTCTATCATTCTAGGCTAAATTAACCGTATCGTGGTGGGTTATACTGAACGCTCTGTTGAGTACTTATCCACCTTTAATTTCCAACCACACACAGGGAGGAACACCATGGTTAAACAGGTCACATTAATCCTGATGGCAGTGATACTGGCCGCACCGGCCCTGGCCTCGGAGCGTACCTGGCGGAATGATATCAAGCCGCTGTTTGAAGCCAAATGCATTCAGTGCCACGATGCGAGCGCTCCAGAATATAATGACTGGGAGTTGCTGGACGAAAAAGCCAGGGAGGAAACCCCGCCACGCATGGACACCTATCCCCACTTCATGAGCTATGTTGTCTGGCCAGCCACTGGAGCCATGATGCGGCGGCTGGACGACGGCAAGACTAGTGGCAAAACCGGAAACATGTATCAATACCTTGGTGACAGCGACGAGGAGCGCGCCAAGAACCTGCTGACCATTAAGGAATGGCTCGGTGAGGGGGCCTGGAACCTGAACCGCTGGAAAGCTCGCAAAGACGTACCCGGCATCTCCAAGGAGCAGCTGGAAAAAATCAGTGCCCAATACTGACAGCAACTGACCGCACCGAGGCCTGCGAACAAACACAGAACAGAGCAGCCGATCACTTCTTTCATAATTGCCCCTCTGGCCGGGCGTATTCGTGGCTTACAGTGGGTGGCTGTTTTGTCTGTCGGCCATAACGACAGGTGCGGTTGCTTTGGTTTGAATATGAGCCTTACATGATCCGCAACCACAAGCAACATGCGGAACCCGCTGTTGGGCTTCACAGCTCTGTGAAGCCCAACCTTGTCTGTTTATCCCAACCTCACCACAGCAAAGCGTACCTTCGGTCGGTATCGACAAATGCTCGCAGGACGTATCTCTACGTACTCTGAGTTGTCCTCCCTTTGCCTGCTTGATAGCAGCTTTAACCTGGAGCCGGAATGAGCACTCCCGTTGGAGTGGCATGTCAAAATTTGGAGAGTCCTTTGCCCGTTATGGGGCAGGGGCAAACTCCTTTAACCCGGATATTGTTTTTTCGTTCTAAACAGACGAATTGTTGACTGGTGATCCGGACGGCGTTTTATACGGCCGCAATGACCAGGCGCTTCGCGATGCCTTGACCCGCCACAGGCAGTCCTTTCTGCAGATTGGCTCCAGGCGGTCCAGAAAACGGCATGTGGAGACAACGACACCCAACGAAAAAACAATATGGCCAAGGTGTATTGGCACCCGACCTTGGAGAAGCAGCTGGTCATCTGCTCGATTTCGAGTTTCTCGTTGCCCATTTTCTCTAGGACTCGGGAGGTGGATCCAAGGCTGCTTTTTGGATTTCGCATGATGATGAGCAACGGGTCATGCGCGAAGCCAGACTTCCTCCAGGTGCTGCCGGGTAACCCAATGCCCGAAACTTCCTCCAGAACCACTGCACTATAAACGCAAGGCCCCTAATCAAGACAAAGTTCCTTAGCGTGGTTGCTGGCCTTCAGGCAGAGATACCTGCCATCTGTGTCCGCTACAATAGTGCCATGTCTCGCGGTGGCAAAAAGGGCCAGACTACGCTGCTGCCAGTTATGCAGATGCTCCAATGCAGGATGCGTACCCCACCTGGATACCCCAGCTGAAATCACAATCACGCTGGGAGCAACCGCATCCAAAAAGGCTGCTCCGGTGGAGTTGATGCTGCCGTGGTGCCCGGCCATAAGTACATCCGCCCGGAGTTCCGCCTGGCCATTTTGCGCTGCCTGAACCAGTAACGCCTCACGACTAAAGGCGCTGTCCCCCGGGAAAAGAAAAGCGCGCTGCCCATACTCCAGGCGCACCACCAGACTACGGTCGTTTTCACTGAGATTGGCCGACTGCTCTTCCGTCGTAACCCCCAGGCCTTCCAATACAAGACCGGATTCGCGCATGATTTCCACCCGCCCGGCTATCGGCTGCACCTGCAGGCCCTGCTGCCGCGCAAGGCTCAACATCTGCAAGTAGGCTGCATCTGCACCTGAATCGACGTTTGTATACAGCACTTTTGGCTTAAAACGCTGTAAGAGGAAGGGAACGCCACTGTAGTGATCGGCATCGGCATGGGTGACCAGCACCGTATCTAAACGCCAGACCCGCTGCTGCCAGAGAAAGGGTGCAACAATACGGGAACCAACATCAAAACCATTCTGATGATAGCCACCACAGTCAATGAGCATTCGCTTGCCATTGGGTAATTCAATCAGAGTGGAGGCTCCCTGCCCCACGTCAATAAAGCTGACTCTCAATACGCTATTGTTCGATCGCCACCACAGAGAAGACGTAAAGAACAGTATGAGGGCACAGGCAAGCAGCGCCCCAGCGATTCGCCAATAATTCCGTCTGGGCCAGTTTTGCAACAGCAGGAGTGCAGCCAGAAAAAAGACCACTATTTCAGTAAAATGCGGCGTAATTGTCCATAACGAGGCAAAGGGCAGCTGAACCGCAACCTTGAGTAAAGCCAAGGTGGCTTCAATGCCGTAACTGCCCATTTGCAGTACAAACAGGGCGGCTTGGGGAACAATCGGCAACAATACCAAAGCAATCAGGCCCAGCGGGAGAGACCAAAGGCAGAGCAGCGGCTCTATCAGAAGGTTCATTACCGGCCCAATCAAGGACATCCGGTTGAAGTGGTAGAGCATGATGGGCAAAGTGCCGATGGTAGCGGCCACGGATACCCAGAGCATGGACAGGAGTGCAGCCCGAATACGGCTGCTGCGGCTTTTTTCAGCCTTTTGATTGAACCAGGGTAAACGCGGCAAGATGAGGATAATTGCGGCCACTGCGCTGAAGGACAGTTGAAAGGAGGCGGTAAAAAGAGACAATGGATGCAAGGCCAGCACCAGCAGGGCTGCGCTGGCAACAAGGTGAAACTGCATCCGGCGACGGCGGAGGACTACGGCACAGAGAACCAGAAGTGCAGAAACCAGCGCCCGCAATACCGGAATATTCAGGCCGGCCAGACAAGCGTAAAGCAAGAGAATTGGCGCGGTCAACAGCAGGGCCAGGGCCGGAGTGTGGCAGTATAGCATCACTCTGGTGGAACGCCTGAGCAACCAGTAGAACAGGGCCGCGCACATACCGCCAACCAAGCTGAGGTGGAGTCCGGAAATAGCCAGAATATGCATCACTCCGCTGGCCTTGAATTGCTCTAGCAGTTCGGGCGGAACACCTTGATAGGAACCGATTAGAAGGGCCTGGTAGATGCCGGCAATCTCGGGGCGGAAATGGTTTTGCAGGAAATGGGCCGTATGATGTCGCAGGTGCTCCGGCGCGAAGCGGAGTCGCATCCAAGGTGAAGATTTTGCCTCGGCAAGGAGCAGCACAGCGTCTGCAGATTGCAGCCACAGGATGGCATCAATCCCTTTGGCTGCATAACGGAGCGCCGCATCCCGCGACAAATTTTGACGCTGTTTTGGCCGCTCTGCCCAACCCAAGGCCATAATCATATGGCCCGGAGTTAACTTTTCAGACAATACTCCCCGAGCCTGCAGGGCCACCTTGCCTGAAGCCGGCTGAAAGATACCGGTTTGTTCGTCTCTCCCATGACGCAGTAGGCCATACACCTCCAAGGTGCAGCGCGAGACAAGCCCATCGCTTTCCACCATGTTCAGTACCCGACCATACACGGTGACCCGGCTGCGTTCTTCCAAGAGTCGGGCCAGACGGCTTGCATCAGAAGGCGGCTGCAAGGCCTGCCAACCATGCAGCAGACCAATACAGAAAAAAAGCGGCAGCCCTGCCAGCACCAGGGCAAAACGAGGTGGCAGCGCTAGCATGATTATCAGCCAAACTAGAATACATGCCACCAGCACGGGCGCAAACCAAGTCAACAGAGGGACAGATAGTTCCTGCAGCATAAGCTGCCGGGCCAAGACAAGGCCCAGCATAAAAGCCACAACCAGAAGTGGCAGGAGATGATGACGACACCATGCCAGGGTTGCTTGCACGATTGCAGGACACAGGCTACAGGCTTTCGCCTTGAAAATGCGTGGCTATCAGGGCAAGGTGCCGCTGCACCACACCCTGCTGACTGATCAGCCAGTGGCTTGCGGCCTCAACCATGTGGCTTTGCAATGCGGCATTCTGCAGCAATTGCAGCAGTGCAACTTGCAGATTGTCTGCCGTAAGCTGCACTGCGCCGCTACTTTCCAAAAGACCTGCTACAATCTCGCTGAAGTCTTCCATGTGCGGGCCAAAACAGACCGGCACCCGGGCGGCCACAGCCTCAACCGGATTGTGCCCCCCTGCTGGCACCAGGGAACCGCCGACAAAGGCCAGATCCGCCATCGGGTAGCAGCTAGCCAACTCGCCCAGGGTATCAAGCAGCAATACCGGCCCGCTTTCCTCCCCTGCCTGGCTGCGACGGCGGCACACTATCCCATGTCGTGTCGCCAGCTCAACAATGTCAGCAGTCCGTTCAACCTGACGCGGGGCAAGGAGGAGTTGCAGCTGTGGTATCTGCCGTCGTAAAGCTGCATAGGCTGGCAACAACACTTCCTCTTCTCCGGCATGGGTAGAGCCACAGATGAACAACGCTGCGGTCGGATTGAAGCCATATTCCTGACGCAGGTTGTGTCTGTGTGCTGGTTCGCTGGCCTTATCCGCCACGTATCCAGCGGCGTCGAACTTGAGATTGCCTAAGGTATGGATGTGGGCCGGGTCAAGCCCTAGCTGTTCCATGTTGGCCGCATCAGCCCTGGTCTGCATGCACAACGCAGTAAAATTGCGAAACATTGGTGTAAAAAAAAAGGCAAAGCGCCGGTAGCGGGTAAAGGACGAGGCTGAAATACGGCCATTAACCAGGTAGGTTGGTATACCTCGATTTGCCAGCAGGTACAGCCAGTTGGGCCAGAAATCCGTTTCCACCAGAATAAAAACCCTGGGATCAATTTGGCCAATAAAATAACGGATAACCGGGGCGAGATCATAGGGTGCGGCAACGATACTGTGGCAGCAGTCTGTCAATAGCTCCCTGGCCACCTGTTCACCGCTGCGGGTGCCCACACTTAAAATCAGACGCGCAGCGGGCAGGGCTTCACTTATACCCCGCAACAGCGGCTGCGCTGAGGTAACTTCACCCACCGAGAGCGCATGCACCCAGATTGTGCCAGTACCAATATCATGGTGTAGTTTTTGGCCTAGGCCAAACCCGAGCCTGGCCGGGATACGGTCACGGTATTTTTTGCGAAACAGCGCAATAAGAAAAAGCAGCAGCGCAAGCGGCGACAGCAGCAGAGTTAGCGCGTTATAGAGAACTGGCATGGAGATAATTGTCCTAGCAGAAGTGCACTTGTGCAGTTTTGTCCAGTAAAGCGGAAAAAGGATGCCGATACAATCAGAAAGATTTTTGACCTGCACCACTTTGTTCTCTAGTGGCAAGGCCTAGTTTCTCCAGTAATATACCGTATGTGCCCAGTACCGTGTAGGTTTTGCTCTCTTTCTATTCTTCGCATCGTTTCGCTGCCCTATGCAGAGGAAGTATGGACACGTGTTTGGGCTATATCACCCCTGTTAGTCTCTGCCAGGATTTCTCCAAGTGGCGGAATGGAAGAAACTATTTTTCAAGGACAATCTGCATACACCTGCTGCTTATTGTTGCACAACCTTTACTGCCGGCAGATCTGACCCTTTGCCAGAACAGAGCTAGTGTTCTCATGAGGCCGCCCGGGGTAAGAAAGCAGAACAGCCAAAGGGGCGCAACAAGGATTCATTGCCCCCATGCGGCAAGCCCTTGGTTTGTCCTGCAAAACACGGTATAGTGCCTTTTTTGCGCAATATGCTTGCGCGTACAAACCCTAATCGCAGCACAGAAAGCTTGGCTGCTCCTTGCCTCAGACTCAGGATTGATCATGCCCATCACCAACAGCTTCAAGGCTCAGCTCTACCCGCAGCTGGAGCGGATCACCAATCATTTTGGCACACCTTTTCATATCTACGATGAAGCCGGCATCCGAGCCACTGGCAGAGCACTGCAAGAGGCCTTTGCTGCAGCCGGCACCTTCCGCGAATATTTTGCAGTCAAGGCTCTGCCTAACCCCGCCATTCTTGCCGTTATGCGCTCCATGGGGTTCGGCTTTGACTGCAGTTCTATCCCCGAGCTGCTCCTGGCCCGCAGTACTGGCGCGCGGGGTGAGGAAATCATGTTTACTTCCAACAACACCAGCCAAGACGATTTTCTGGCAGCGGCCGACGAAGGTGGCTGCATCCTCAACTTGGATGACATCTCCCTGGTGGCTAAAGTACCGGTTATGCCTGAGTTGATCTGCTTCCGCTACAATCCTGGTAGTCGCCGCAGTGGCAATGCCATAATCGGTAAACCTGAAGAAGCCAAATACGGGGTCAGCCACGAACAGATAGTAGAGGCCTACCGTCAGGCGCAGCAGCGGGGTGCACACCGCTTCGGCCTACACACCATGCTTGCCTCAAACGAACTGGACTACAGCTACATGGTGCAGACCGCGTCCATGCTGCTCGAATTGTGCAGACAGCTGGAACTTGAGTTGGACATCCGTATGGAATTTATCAATATCGGTGGTGGTATGGGCATCCCCTACACGCCAGAGGCCGCCCCGCTTAATCTGCAGGCCATGGGGCGTGAAATCGGCCAACTGATGCAGAAATTTGAAAAGGACTACAGTTATTGCCCTGCCCTATACATGGAAAGTGGTCGCTTCATGACCGGGCCCCATGGTGTACTTGTGACCCGGGTCATCAACCGCAAGGAAATCTACCGCACCTATGTGGGCGTGGACGCCTGTATGTCGGCCCTGATGCGACCAGGCATGTACGGGGCCTATCACCACATTGAGGCCCCTGGTGTGGAGCAGCCCGAGGAGGTAGTGGATGTGGTTGGCTCGCTCTGTGAAAATAACGACAAATTTGCCATTCAGCGTACTCTGCCCCGCCTGAGCGAAGGCGACCTGATCGTTATTCAGGATACCGGTGCCCATGGCCAGGCCATGGGTTTCAACTACAACGGTAAACTGCGACCCCAGGAACTGATGCTGCGCCAGGATGGCAGCGTGGAACGTATTCGTCGGGCTGAAACCGTAGACGATTATTTCGCCACCCTGCAGTTTGAAGAAAACATCCTCGCAGCTGAACAATAGCAGACGACACAAAGGCTAGACCAAGCAGAAAAATATTCCTCCGGCAGAGTTGTACGCGCCCAGGAAAAAAGGCCCACTGGCCTGCCCAACATTGACAAAGCGATGGCGAGAGGCCTGCATCTGCTTGGCATTAATAAACCTGCTGATCTTACCGGATGCAATCCGCATATGATGGACGAAAAACTGTGTTTTGTAACTGGCACAGGCACGATCCATGTGTTGTTCTTGATATATTCGCTTCGATTATACAGTTTATAAACGGCGAGCCACTGCAACCTTGGTGAGCATATACAACTCAACAGAGCGCAAACACACACTGCAGAGGAGCCGCTCCCGACAGTCGCCCCCTCTTTCAACCTATCCGGAGAACACCATGCTACGCACAGCCCGACATCTACTATGCCTTTGCGCCATTATCCTGACGGCCACCCTCGTGTTTGCATCCTCGCCGCTATGGGCTGCGGAGGAAATCAAGGTTGGCGCCATTCTCGCTGAAACCGGCCCGGCTGCCTTTCTCGGCGGTCCTGAAGCTCGCTCCCTGCGCATGCTGGCCGAACGCATCAACAGCGAAGGTGGTATCAATGGCAGCCCCATCAAGCTGATTGTCAAAGACTCCGGCGGCATCCCGGAAAAGGCCATATCCTTCGCCAAGCAGTTGATTGAGGAGGAAAAGGTGCTGGCTATCATCGGCCCTTCCACCAGCGGCGAGAGTCTGAGCATCAAGAAAATTTGTGAAACCGGCAAAACCATCATGTTATCCTGCTCGGCCGCAGATATGATTGTACAGCCGGTGCTGCCGCATATTTTTAAGGTTGCACCCAGTGACGGCTTTGCCACCGAGCATATTTTCACCTCCATGCAAAAAAGGGGTATCGACAAAATAGCAGTACTGGCAGCCAATGATGGTTTCGGCAAGGCGGGCAAGGAGCAACTGGTCGCGCATGCGGCCAAGTACGGCATCAGTATTCTGGCCGAAGAGGTCTACGACAGAAATGCCACAGATTTATCCGCCATTGTAGCCAAACTCAAGGCAAAGCCGGGTATCCAAGCGGTGGTGAACTGGTCTATCGTGCCGGCCCAGTCCATCCTGGCCAAGAATGTACGCCAGGCTGGTTGGCAGGTGCCGCTGTATCAAAGCCACGGCTTTGCCAATATTAAATATGCCGAGGCAGCCGGACCTGCATCTGAAGGTATCGTGTTTCCGGCCAGTCGCGTGCTGGTGGCCGACAGCCTGCCGGAAGGAGATGAAAAAAACATCCAGCTTGCCTATAAAAACGCCTACGAAAAACAGTTTAAGGAACCGGTCTCCACCTTTGGCGGCCACACCTACGATGCCCTCACCATCCTGGTGCAGGCCATTAAAACGGCGGGCTCAACAGACCCTGCCAAGGTACGCGATGCGGTGGAGAATACAACCGGGCTCATTGGTACTGCCGGTACCTTCAACTATTCTACTACCGACCATGGCGGACTCAGCACCGAAGCCTTTTCCATGCTGACGGTGAAAGATGGCAAGTTTATATTGTTGGAGGAGTAGTGATTGCATGTGTGGACATGGTGATCGGAGCAATTTAAGCAGCACCGATGTTGTGCACGCGTCTGGGGCGGCTGACCTAACCGGGCGCTGGCTCAGCACCTGGATGCAGAGCCAGCAGGTGCCCCTGTGGGGTGTGGCGGACCTGCGCGATTTCGCCACCCCAGCAGATGCCCATGGTCATCGTTTTGGCGCAGCCATTGCCTTTGCCCTGCCTATGAACAAAAGCGTCATGGCCAGCATCCAGAGCGGCCCCAACCAGGCCTATGCGAATCTGTACGCCTCGGTAAATAGCCGCATCAACACCATCAGCGGTGATCTGGCCGCAGCACTGCAACATCGAGGCATCCGTGCCCAGGCCCTAGCTGCTTCCGCCCGCACCGATACAGTCAAAATACGTGCTGATTTCCCCCACAAAACCGCAGCCACCCGCGCAGGCATTGGTTGGGTGGGCCGCAACTGCCAACTCATTACCCGGCCCTATGGCCCCTGGGTGCGGCTGGGGACTGTATTCACTGATTATCCCCTTGCAGAGCCGGGCCCGGCCCTGAAGCGCAGCTTCTGCGGTACTTGCGACAAATGCGTGCAGGCCTGCCCGGCTAGGGCCTTACAGGGCGCGACCTGGTTTGCCGGACTTGACCGGGAAGCATTACTGGATGCGCAGGCATGTGATTCCTGGAAAAAAACGCACTATGTTCATTACCATAATGGCCACAACTGCGGCATCTGTTCGGCGGTCTGCCCGCACGGGCTGAAGAGCCTGGAGACCCTGCCGCAATCCGCTGGCTGACGCATTGTTCAACCTGGCCAGTGCCACCTGATTCCAGTTTCATAGTACAGCTCAAGCAAGACGAAAACGCTTTCCAGGTTAGCAATGGTATACCTGCGCAGTAGGTATCATAACTATGCCTGCGACGTACTGTTTTCTCTTTCTTGCCAGCTCAAAAGCGCGCACCTTCTTCTGGAACTGGAAGAGATCAGCCAGCCCAGGCCGCACAAATTACGGCATTTCGGATCATCCATGCAAAGAAATGGTAACCAACCAGTAGTATGGCTTCTGCTTGGGCCAAAGAACGGCGACAATGCCCAGTTGCGCAGCCTTGCCCATCTTCTGGCGTGGCCTTCGGTTGAAAAACAACTTTACTTTAATCGGCTTGCGACTGTGCCCAATATTGTTCTTGGTGCAAGTTTGCATAGTGTACGCCGCGGTCAGGATGCGCTCAGACCGCCGTGGCCGGATCTGATTCTGACTGCAGGCAGGCGCAGCGTCCCTGCAGCCCGATGGGTACAAAAAATCTCCGGAGGACGCACAAAGCTGGTGCATCTTGGCCGTCCATGGGGGCCCTTGGGCTGGTTTGATCTGGTGGTGACCACTCCGCAATACTGTTTGCCGCTTCGGGATAACGTTATCCATAACACTCTGCCAATCTCCCGGCTGCCACCACAGCAATTACAGGATGCAAGCACCATCTGGTCTGCCCGATTCAGTGTTCTACCCAAACCCCGAATCGCACTCCTTGTCGGGGGAAGCAGCCGTCCTTACGTTTTGGATGCCCAGACTGGCGCTGCCCTTGGTCGTACTGCAAACGCATTTGCGCGCAGGCATGGCGGATCTTTGCTGATTACCGCCGGCAGCCGTTGTGCGCCGGCCTCTTTTGCGGCCCTGAAAAAAGCCATCAACTGCCCGGCCTATATCCATAACCTGCAGGAGCCTGGCCAGGAGAATCCGTACCACGCCTACCTGGCCCTGGCTGACATGTTTATTGTCAGTTGTGACAGTATTTCCATGATCGCCGAGGCCTGCCTGATGCAAAAACCTGTTTATGTGTATGCAGTGCCCGAACATCCTGGCTTGAGGATGCGCATCGCACAGCGATTACGTGCTTTTTCGCAAGAAAAACAAACAGTATCAGCCCGCTTGACCGACAGCTTATACTCCTTCCTGGTTGAATATGGCCTGATGACCTCCACCAGAAATCAACAAATTTTTCTTGATATACTTGAGGAAAAAGGACTGATTACAATGTTCAATCAGGATAATACGCTCGAGCAGCGCAACCCGAGTGCAGTATCGTGCAGCCATCAGGAGATAAAGGGCACCATTGCCCGCATACAGATTCTGTTTAACCAAAAGCAGTAAACTTTGGCAGGAATCATGGTGTGTGGAGATTGCCTAATATCTGCCTCACACTCCAGTTTCCCATACCTCCAATCAAAACCATCTTCGGATACACATCATGCCTTTTCTCATTGCCTTTGTGGGCTGGCACAACAGCGGCAAAACTACGGTGGCGGTGCAGGTGGCGTCGCAGCTGCGCACCAGGGGATACAAAGTTGGGGTGATGAAAAGTACCAAAGAGATCGGTCTTGCTCCTGAACGCCAAAATAGCGACACAAACCGTTACGCCCAGGTTGGAACTGCACGGGTGGCACTGCTTGCGCCCGACGTTGTTATCATACGGGGCGAGGATATGGGTAGCATGCGCCAAGATCCCTTTGATCTGGCTCAGGTTTTTTTTGCCGATATGGATTTTGTCCTGATCGAAGGCTGCAAACATGTACAAAGGTTGGCCAAAATTGAAGTGTTGCGCGAAGGCATCCCAGAGCCGCCTATCCATACATCAGTTGCCGGCAGCCAAGTGCTTGCCCTAGTTTGCGATACGCCAGTGTCCGCACCCATTCCCTGTTTCCACAGTTCAGACACGGTTGGTATTGCACGATTTATCGAGCAGCTACAAAAACAATATCAAGCTGAACAATATCATGCTGATTTTGCGTGCACCCTGCTGGTCAACGGTCGGGAATGCACCCTGGCCCCGGATCTTGGTCAGGAACTGCGAAACCTTCTGGCCCGCATCGCTACGCGTCACAGTAATGATAGAAAAATCACGGATACAGCTGACAAGAGACATAATGTGCTGGCATTGCATTGTCATATTGCAATAAAAAACTCCTGAACACGACTGAAAACCCATGACTGCCAAGAGCGCCACAGCCAGAGATACAAGCGCCGATCACAGCCCTAGAACACAAAGGCAAGCTGTAGATGATACTGCGCCCGGACATGCGTGTCTTTGCTACAACCAAGACCAAGCGCATGAATATCATGTTAGCTCCCTTGAAGATCTACTGCAGTACAAAGGTGGAGATTGCATCGTCTGGTTGCATTGTGAGCAGCCCGACACAGCGCTGATTACGGCTATCTGCCAACATTTTGGCGTACATACGCTGGTGCAGGAAGATATTGCCAGCACGCACAAACGATCAAAATTTGAAGAGCACGACGACTATCTTTTCCTCATCATCAAACGCCTGCTGCTACGCGAACACAAAAAAATACTGGTTCAGGGCGTGCAACTCAGCATGCTAGTCTTTCAAAACTGCCTCATCAGTTTTGATCAACAAAGTGGGCCGGATGAAATGATCGAACGTCTGCGCCTGCGCATTCTGCAAGGCAAGGGCAGGCTGCGTCACATGGGCACAGACTATCTTGCCTATGCCATTATAGATGGAGTGGTGGATCACTATTTCAGTGCCACCGATGTCTTGGAAAAAAACATGGAAAAGGCAGAAGCCAAGCTGGTTGGCAGTGCTGACGCACCTACCTTTGCCCTTATTCAGCGCCTTAAAAGACAGCTCGTATCCATTCGCAAAAATGTTTCCCCGTTGCGGGAGGTACTGGTTGCCATTGAGCGCAGCGAACACGAACTCATCAGTGATGCTGCTTTGCCTTTTTTCCGCAGCGTACAGGAGCATATTATCTGGGTGGTCGAAACCGTGGACTCCTACCGCGACCTGATCAATGGCATGCTGGATATTCACCTCACCAATGTGAGCAACCGCACCAACGAAATCATGAAGGTACTCACTATTTTTACCAGCATTTTTACCCCACTTACCTTTATCGTCGGCATCTATGGCATGAATTTTGATTTCATGCCCGAACTCCACTGGAAATGGGCCTATCCTCTGCTTTGGCTGGTATTTTTGCTGTTACCTGTCTGTCTGTTTGCGTATTTCAGGAAACGGCACTGGATTTAGCCATATACCCTGTGCAACCACTATGAATACGACGCACTTACCCTTACAGCGTGCTGTCTTGCTCATTGCCCGCTCAGTTTTGTCTGTTACTGGGTTGAAGTGTCCGCTGTCGTTCTGTGACCGGTATGTTTGTAGCCACCATCCTACTGACTCCAGGTATTTTACTCTGTTGGTAACCCGGCAGAAGCTGGCTGTGCCGGCGTCGCACCAAGTGCTTCGCCATTGTCTGTAGCCGAATTGGGCACACTGGCAATCGATCTCTGCTGCGCCTTTATCCTT
Source organism: Desulfobulbaceae bacterium (assembly GCA_012744275.1). Lineage (GTDB taxonomy): Bacteria > Desulfobacterota > Desulfobulbia > Desulfobulbales > Desulfobulbaceae > Desulfobulbus. The sequence goes on along the minus strand of JAAYIE010000065.1, from coordinate 29,765 downwards.
GTCTGCTTCCGGCAGCATAGCAACAGCTTGAACCGGGCAGCCTTTCTCTCTGCCTGTAACGATGTCCTGGACAATATCGCCATCATCATGGCAGGTGGAATCCATCATAACGATAAGGCAAACCAATATCTTTCTATCCGCTACAGTGAGCGCCTGGTGGCATCCGGGATCAGGCCTTCAACTGACAAGAAAGGTGACGCCTATGACAACACCTTGGCTGAAACAATCATCGGACTGTATGAGGTTGAGGTCATCCGGCATTGAGCCCTTTGGGCAGGTCGGGCTGCTGTGGGTATGCCACGCTTACCTGGGTAGATTGGTTCAACAACCGTCAATTACTGTCGCCGACAGGAAACATTCCTCCTCGGAAAAAAGAAAAGAGCATTATCGACTAAAGGAGTCTGGCAACGCAGTCTGACTCAAATTAAACTGTCTCCGGAAAACTCAGGGCGGTTCAGGTGAGGCAATACGTACCGGCTGTTGCAGACATATCAACCTACCCTTCGTGTCAGTCATTTTCTCACAAGCGGATATGATGATCATCATTGAACCAGGCCAGATGGGGCGGACGCAAGGCTTCAGCAGTTTTGATCTTGATAGAATCGAGGCAAGGATAACCACATGTCTGCAAGGGGCTTTGATCAGCTGTTGATAGTTTTGTGCTGCAGCAATTCACGGTATGCATCTTTTTGTTATAGTATTATTGCTGCAGGATGATAGCAGTTTGCGTAAAAAATTCTTCATGACATGTCTTATGCTATCATATCTGGTCTCAAGCTAAAATGATCATTTTTTTACTAAGAAAACAGTAACATCGTAAAAAAATATCCCGGAAAACAGTATATGCCAATACAGTACTCCCGCCCAAACTGGTAATGCCAACAGGCCACATGCCACTACTGTTGCCATAAAAAACGTTTTTACAGCGAAAAAACAGCTCAATTTACTTGTTTTTCGTGCTGGGGATGGTAAGTTGCCCACAGATGGTCCATGTGGGTTCTGCGTTGGTCACGTTTTTGAAGATCATTCCTCTTGAATTGTAACACCAGTGCTACATGGCAGGTAATCAGTCACACAGAAGGAGAACATGGCAGCGATGTTGAAAGGAACAGTGAAGTGGTTCAACGAGTCCAAGGGGTTTGGCTTCATCGAGCAGGAAGAAGGAAAAGATGTCTTTGTACACTATTCCGCCATTGCCGGCAGTGGTTTCAAAACACTGAACGAGGGAGACAAGGTTCAGTTTGAAATCGTTGACGGGCCCAAAGGTCCGGCAGCCGCCAACGTCACCAAGCAGTAATTCTTATCGTATGAGCCCCGATGGTCCGCACCGTCGGGGCTTTTTGTCTTTAATGCTGGGCCGCTCGGGCATCCGGTCGTCTAGCCCAGTGAATAGCGGCACCGTTATTTCAGCGCATCTGTTTGTTTTCATAGCACCCAAACTTCCCAAACTCTCGCGGTTTGCATCAGGTTAGCTCCCTTGAACATTGCCCTTATCCAGACCAATCCCCTTGTCGGTGATTTTTCTGGGACTATCCGAAGTATTACCACCAGTCTGACTAAGGCGCACAAAGCTCGGTGCAGCTTGGCTGTGTTTCCGGAACTGGCTCTTTGCGGCTACCCACCCCAAGACCTGCTGGAACGATCCGCTTTTCTGGAGATGCACGACCGGGCGCTGCAAGAACTCATTGCCTTTACCAGTACTTTAAAAGGCATCACCTGCGTTGTCGGGGCGCTGGGCCACGGGCCAGCATCTGAGACATCCCTATTGAACACTGCCTATGTCTTGCAGGAAGGCGCCATTCTGGCGCAGGCCCATAAACGTCTCTTGCCCAACTACGATGTTTTTGATGAACCACGTTATTTTTCCAGTGGTCAGCAAGCAACTACCTTTGCCTGTGGCCATCTGCACTGCGCCTTAAGTATTGGTGAGGACATCTGGTTCCGGCAAGACCGGTACGCGCACAACCCACTCAAAGATTTTATGCTGGGCGCCATAGTTCCGGATTTGCTCATCAATATTGCAGCATCCCCCTATCATTATGGCAAACTGCACGAGCGCCATGCACGGTTCACCAACCTCTGCACCACCTACAACCTGCCCCTGCTTTTTGTCAATCATGCGGGCGGTCAGGACAGCCTGGTCTTTGACGGTCATTCTCAGGTCATGGATAGTTCAGGTGCGATACAGGCCAGAGCAGCAGGTTTTGCAGAAGACCTGCTGGTGGTGAAATTTCCAAGCGAAGAAATTGCGTCTCCCCTACCCCAAACAGAAGATACTATCGCCGATCTTGGGGGGGCGCTTATCTGCGGTCTGCGCGACTATCTGCACAAAAGTGGTTTCTCCAGGGCCATTATTGGCCTGTCCGGCGGCATTGACTCTGCGCTCACCGCAGCCTTGGCTTGCAGAGCCTTGGGGGCGGACAATGTTCTTGGCGTCGCCCTGCCCTCACCATACACATCATCACAGTCCATAGACGATGCCCAACAGTTGGCCCTGAATCTGGGTTGCGGATTCGAGTGTATTCCCATTCAGGCTGCAATGGACAGCTACACGACACTCCTGCAACCGTTCTTTGCAGATACGCAAGAAGGAGTGACGGAACAGAATATCCAAGCGCGCATCCGTGGCAATATACTCATGGCTCTTTCCAACAAGTTCAACAGTATCCTCTTGACCACTGGCAACAAGTCGGAAATGGCCGTTGGTTACTGCACCCTGTACGGTGATATGTGCGGCGGTCTGGCTGTGTTGGCGGATGTCTACAAAACCCAGGTTTATGCCCTGTCCGACTGGATCAACCACGAAAGAGAGATCATTCCGCAGGGCACCATGACCCGTCCACCCACGGCAGAGCTAAAACCGAACCAGCTTGACCAGGATGACTTGCCCCCATACGAACTGCTTGATCCGATTTTACAGCAGTATCTGGAACAAGGCAGGCAGATAGAGGAAATCGCCACCAGCCTGCAGGTGGATCCGGCCTTGGTGCGGGATATCACCCGGCGCATTCGTCAAAATGAATACAAGCGGGTACAAGCGCCGCTGGCTATCCGGGTTTCGAACAAGGCATTTGGCCCGGGCCGACGTTATCCGGTGCTGCAGGGTTTTCGTGAGTAGGCTCGCACCATGCTAATCTGCCAGACCTGTACCCAGACACTACGAACTGCTCTGACTGTTGACTTCCGCCAGTCATCTGTAAGCATTATTGCCCTGCGTGCTGTTTCATTGTACCTGTCATGAACATGCCGAATGGTCGTCAGCTCGCCGCCCTTATTTTTCTGCCCTGCCTGGTCCTCCTCATTGGCTACCTTGTCCTGAAGGAACAAGGTACCTCAAGGCCGCAGCAGGTAGTGCTTACCACCGTCGGTCATATTGAGATGTGCCTGAATTGTCATGAAAATGAGCAGCTCGATGGCGCCCACGATCGCCTGGTGGTTGGTTGCTCGCCCTGCCACTTGGGTGATCCCTTGGCTATTGACCAGGATAAGGCTCATAAAGGCATGGTACTTAACCCAGGGGATCTGCGTGTGGTGGAAAAAACCTGCGGAGTAGAGGGTTGCCATCCGGCGGATACCCCTAAGGTAAAGAACTCGCTCATGGCCACTAACCGGGGTATTCTCGCCACTCTGCTCTACTACTGGGGTGAACGCGAGGATCAAAACGCCGATATCACCGTGGAACAGTTACTCAACAGCGGTGAAACTTCGCTAGCCCTCGATTATTTTCGCAAACTCTGCGCCACTTGCCATCTGTGGAAGCAGAAGGGCGACCTGCCGGGTGCACCGGATTTTTTTAATGACAAGGGTGGAGGTTGCTCAGCCTGCCACTACGTGTTACCCGAAGGTTTTGCCACTGATACGATTTTTGCAGAACGCACCCCGAAAGAAAAGGCGCGGCAAGCCGAACTCAAACCTCACCCGCGGGTTGTAAAACAGGTACCGGAGGACAACTGTCTCCGTTGCCACAACCGCTCCGGTCGAATCGGGTTATCGTACATTGGCGTATTTGAAGCAGAAGGTTATGGTACCCCCTACGAAAAAGGTGGCCTTTCCTCGCAACAATTACCGGGCGACAGATTTTACCTCTCCGTTGCACCCGATATTCATCACGTTAAAAAAATGGTTTGCATCGACTGCCATACCCGTGACGAAATCATGGGTGATGGCACCCGCTATGCGCACTACGAAGAACAGTTGGAAATTACCTGTGAGAGTTGCCACGGCGCTACTCCCGGTTTGACCAAGAAAGGCAACCAACTGACCAATGTCAGCCGAAAAAACGATACCTTTATTCTAACCGGTAAAATTGACAATGTTGAGCGGCCGCTCAAAAAGCCACATGCCACAGCCTGCGCTTCACCTGTGCACAAAAGGGTCACCTGCGAGGCCTGCCACTCGACTTGGGTGCCGCAGTGTTACGGCTGCCATGTCAAGCGCGACATGCGCGAGCAGCACCTGGATAAACTTACCCTAGAAAACACCCCCGGTTGGTGGGAAGAAGGCCGTTCGTATATTCGCTACGAAAAACCAATGCTGGCGGTCTGGGAGGATGAGGTGGTGATCGTGACTCCCGGCTGCCAGGATCTAATTACCCTGATTGATAAAGAGGGTAAAAGTGAAGGTGGCTTCAGCCGCTTCACCATGGCGGCAATCAACCCGCACACCATCCAGGCCAAGGGAAGAGAATGCAAAGACTGCCACTCCTCACCAAAATCCATTGGCCTTGGTGAAGGAACAGTGCAGAAAAAAGACGGTCAATGGCTTTTCACCCCGGTTGATCGTGGAGTGCTCGGGCCTGATGGGCAGCAAACCCCAGGCTTTGACAACTTTGTCACTATCGACGGTAAGCCTCTGCAACACGGTTCCCGTGCCAACCTGCGACCTTTTAACGGCGATGAACTTAAACGTATTCTCCGGGTTGGCCTTTGTCTGGATTGCCATACCCAGGATGATGATCCGGCCTACCAGAATTATGATCCTCAGCGGCCATGCCCTGTTTTTAAGGAACCGTAAATTGTTTGCAGGAATATATATAAAAAACTGCCCCTATCCTGGCCCGTGCCCTCTTGTTTTCCCTTGTCAAATAATCGAAAAAGCGTTTGTATAGTCACCTTTATCCACAGGTTATGCTCGAAATCAATCGCATCTACTGGAGTTAGCCATGCCGGCAACAATTGCACTTGCGCAGCGGGTTGCGCAGATAGCCCCCTCGCCCACTTTGGCCATCAACGCCAAGGCCAAACAACTTAAGGCCTCGGGTGTGGATGTTCTCAACTTCAGTGTCGGTGAACCTGACTTTCCCACACCGCCTCACATTTGCGCCGCAGGGAAAGAAGCCATTGACCAGGGCCACACCCGCTACACAGCATCCAATGGGATCATAGAACTGCGCGAGGCAGTAAGCGCTCGCTACCGTAGTAGATTGAGGCTTCACTACGACCCCGAACAGATTCAGATCAGCTGCGGCGGCAAGCAAGGGCTGTATAATATTTTCCAAGCCTTGCTTAATCCTGGCGATGAAGTTCTGATTCCAGCGCCATACTGGGTATCTTATCCGCCCATGGTTGAGTTGGCCAGTGGTGTGCCAGTGATTGTGCCTCTGCGGGAAGAAAACAACTTTGACCTGAATGCCGACGATTTACTGCAACATGCCAGCAGCAAGACCCGGGCGCTTATCCTGAACAGCCCTTCCAATCCCAGCGGCGCCATCAATTCGGAGGCAGCGCTCAAAGCAGTGGCTGACCTAGCGCGTGAACAGGGATGGCTAATCATCTCCGACGATATCTACGAGGATATCGCTTACACTCCCGGAAATGCTATCCCGCATATCCTCCAGGTGGCGCCGGAACTGCAAGAGCAAAGCATCCTCAGTAATGGCGTGTCAAAATCTTACTCCATGACCGGGTGGCGTATCGGTTGGTGTGCCGGGCCAATGGCCGTGATCAAGGCAATGAACAAAATTCAGAGCCAGTCGATTTCCAACCCTGTCGCCATCTCACAGTATGCAGCCCTTGCCGCACTGACCGGGCCGCAGGACTTCCTCCAGACCATGCTGGCTTCATTCTTGCCCCGCAGGGAGTATTTCATCCAGGCACTGAACAGTATTGAAGGGGTGCACTGTATTGAGCCCATGGGAGCCTTTTACGTGTTCCCAAATTTTTCAGCTTACTACGGTCGTAGTTTTCAAGGTAAAGTCATTGGTGGTTCAGTTGCTCTGGCCGACTATTTCCTGGATGAAGCGCGCGTAGCCACTGTACCTGGGGCGGCTTTTGGTGCGGATAACTTCATCCGCTTTTCCTTTGCCACCTCGCTTGATACCATCAAAGAAGGCATGGAACGAATACAAGGGGCATTGGCAGCACTCAAATAATGCCACTCACCAGAACGCACCTGCCCCTGGCTGTTTGTTTCACATGTATGGGCCTGGCCAAAGGGAGCCCCTCTGACCAGGCATTGCTGTACGCTCACTGATACAGTCTTCGCTGGGAGTTTTGTCAGGCATTCTCAGCCATCTTGTATATTATCCTTTTGGAAACGGAAGTCGGAGAGCAACGCACCTTCCATGATGGTCTGGGTGCGTGTGAGCGCAGCACTGCTTGAAAATCCTTCGATCATGGTGAAATCAGGATGGCAACGGAATACGCCCCCTACTCGCGCCAACCTTCCCAGCAGAGATACGCATAGCGGCAACGGATTATGGTATAAAATCTAGATGGTGTTCTGATCTTCCCACATTTGGATTTCAAGCGCACCGCCGTCTGCCCCCATGGCGACATGCTTGCCAATGACCACACAATATCTGCGCTCAACTGCTGCGCTATATATACGCCGCCCTGACACGCCAGCTGGTAAAGCACTCCCTGTGTCACACAATTAGCCTGTTCTTCCCTGAGCCGCTCGGGTATAGACGGACCAACAAGAGATATAATGCAGAGGTTCGGGAGCGAGCGGTTCGTTTAGTACTGGAGCGCCAATGAGATTCTGCGTATGGCTGCCACTTTTTTCACCCAGGCGGAGCTGAGCGACAACCGCAAGTAATGGTGTTGTTTATCGATCAAGACGCAGCCAGTATGGGGTCAAGCTGCCTGTGCAGCTTTCAGCGTAATCGGCTTACCCACTCTTTGACTTCTGCTTTTGATGGCACCCGGCCAACGCATTGAATCTTCTTGTCAATAACCACGGCAGGGGTAGACATAACGCCTAAGGCCATCATTTCCTTAAAATCCGTCACCTTCTCAACCGTGGCGGTAATGCCGCACTCTGCAACAGCATCCCGTACAATCTTTTCTGCTTCCTTACATTTGGCGCATCCTGGACCAAGTACTTGAATAAGCATGGATTGCCCCCATGGGATCAGAAGATAAGATGCTGGATGGCATTGAAAAACCAGCCAACTAAGGTAAAAATAACCAGCAACACGCCAAGAAAGAGTGCAAGTAGTTGCCAGCGCATAACCTGCTTGAGCATGAACACTTCGGGCAAACTGGCCGCAACGGTTGCCATGCAAAAGGCCAAAGTGGTGCCGACGGGCAAACCTTTCATCAGCAGGCTCTCCATAACGGGAACTATGCCCGTGACATTGGTATAAAGAGGAATTCCCAACGCGACTGCAACCGGTACCGACCACCATTGCCCTGCGCCAAGATTATTGGCAAACCAGTCTTCAGGTACAAATCCGTGCAGAGCTGCTCCCAGGCCCACGCCGATAATGACCCACGTCCAAACCCTGCGAACAATCGAACTAGTTTCCGCTAGAGCAAAATTGTGGCGTTCCATGAGGCCCATCCTGTGGATTTGCCCGTTTTTATCAATCTGGGCATGTACAGGAGATGACTGGATGGTATCCAGTAAAAAAGACTGGAGCCAGCGCTCAGCCCTTACCGCATCCATAATAATACCGCCAAGCGCACCTGCAAACATACCAACAGCAATATAAACCAGGGTAAACTTCCAACCCAATAGCCCCCACAAGAGTACTACGGCAATTTCATTGATCAAAGGGGAGGTAATGAGAAAGGCCATGGTAATGCCAATCGGGATACGCGCAGTGGTAAACCCTAAAAACAAAGGAATGCTCGAGCAGGAGCAGAATGGGGTAATTGCGCCAAAAGCAGATCCGAAAAAATAGCCGATAGCCCGCCTTTTACCAGCAAGATAGTCACGTACGCGCTCTACCTGCAGACTTGCCCGCAACCAGCCGATCACATAAACCATCAGGATCAGCAGCAATAGAATTTTAACTGTATCGTAGAAGAAAAACTGGATTGCAGCGCCGAGTCGAGATCCCTGTGGCAGAGAGAAGAGATGATAGCTTATCCAGTCGGCAACATGGCGATTGGCGCTGTATGCAAGCCACCAAAGGGCTAGAATGACAATTCCTGTGCCAAAATATGTATAAATATGGACCTGCCCTGGTGTTGGAGGCTGTGTATGCGAGTCTGCATGATTATTGTGGACTTCTTCCGAAGGTTGGGAACAGCAGGTGGCCATGGTGTTTTGCCTGGGTTGTTGGTGTATCGATGCACAGTTGCACACATTGCTGTATGCAGGATGCTAGTCAGCTGGTGTAAACCAGAGCCAAAGGAACTAGATTTCTTGCCACGCAGGCGCTGAACAGAACATGCCGCAACAGCGTTGAAGCGTTTCTTGCCCGGTATTTACATACCGGCCAAACGATGGAGACCGATGCCTTGCCTGCGCCGAATGCGGTTGGCAAAAAGCATGAACACCTCAAGGGCGACACTGGCGGTGGCCAAATTTTGGTTGCCGCTGGTGCACATCATGATTGACAACTTTAAAAAAATTCATCCACGAAACCTTCCGCGGTGTTTCTCCGCACTATTTCCGGGAATTTATTGATGCATTTTGCCGCCGCTTTAACAGCAAATTTTGGGAGCCGAAACTGCCCTGCCTAAAATTGCCGATTTCCATTAAGAACTATTAACAGATAAGACATTTATAGCCATATCGCCATATATAAATATAATGGCGTAAAAAAACTATCCTTTGCAAATGGTGCTACGGTCAATCTGTGGCAGTCTGTCTACTATTTCCACTACTGCTTCGTTATCATCGAGCCAATGGCGTAAATTACCCAACAGACTGGCCACATACGGATTCTCTGCGCCATCGGCCAAACGGTAGTTTACCCATTGTCCGTCCTTAGCGTAGTCAATTAGCCCAGCTTGCTCAAGTATTTGCAGGTGCTTGCTCACGGTGCTCTGGGCCAACCCCAAGGCTTCTTGTAACTCGCACACGCATAGCACCCTGTGTTGCAGAAGCTTCACCACTTTAACCCGGTTCGGATCAGACAGTGCTTTCATTACCTTTATAAAAGTCCTCACATCTTATCTCAGTATATCGTTAAAAATGAATATTCCTTTTAAGGGCCACCATACCTGTTTTACTTCCGTTTTTTGCTTTCTTTTGTTTTGTTTAGGTAGCGAACTGCCTTCTTCTGAAAAATTTAAGCCCTACCCTATCTGACGCCGGTAAATGGCTGCATTTCAGTATCGCACACCCCTCCCACCCTGGTTGTTTGCCGTGTCGGCTGGTTTTGGCATGTTTCTCCCCTGGCGGTAACCCGGCAACGTACTTCAAGCGGACGTCCTTCGTTTACCCATGAAGGTGTCTTCCGGTAGCGTCCAACCGTGGAAAAATTGCATCCTGCCGGCAGACCGTAAGGAGCACAGCGGGTGGATGGCTGCAGTGTAACACGGCGGGAATCCACCACAAAACCGGGATAGTTGTCAACCACACGCACCTCATCCCGATGAGGATCGCTTTGCACGCGGAAACTGCGGAAACGATAACTGTTGCCAACTTTGTCACCAACCTGGATGCGGGTATCCGCGATCAAGGCAAAATCCAAGCCCCGCCGTGCCACCGCCCCAGACATATACTCAACCCGCTCATACTGAGGAAAGCATTTCCCCATGGCTGGCGCATGGTAATAGTGCTTCAGACCCTTTAATTCTGCCAAGGTGTTATGCGGGAAGATCGCCTGCAGGTCGTGGTCGTCACCGTACAAAATACGCTCTGTATCAACGACATTCTGCGCATACAATTGTTGATAGCGTTGCCGGGTGCGAGCACCGGCGCTGTCTGCCCCTGACAGGTCATCACGAAGGAAACAGGAAGTCAGCCCTGAAATCTGAGTGAGATATTCATCCCAGATATTGTATTGGGAAACCGCACTGCTGACTCCGGTAAAGTCTCCCAGAGTGGCGCAGCCATGGCGTTGATGGCAGGATTCACGGGCACGGTTGCGGATGGACAGGGCAACAATATTTCGCTCACAGGTTCCGTAGGCATTGCAACCGCGCTCAAGGTGCCCCTCGAAAATGGCGGTGCGCATAGTGTAGTCCAGATGACGGGCTCGCTCAAGCTGCTCCAGTGACCAATGCTGGCGATTTTCTTGTTTGAACCGGTCCCAGGCGCTCTGCAAGGCTGAGCGCCGATTGGTCAACTGACGGGCGGCCAAGGCGCAGTATGAGGAATTGTGGAAGGCACGCACAATGTTATCCGCCGTACTGCGGGAAGCAGCCACTTTCTGCGCCGGAGCAGCAACAGGCGGCGGCTCAAAAAAGGGTGGTTTACTCATATCATAGAGATTTCTGACGTCAAGTACATAGCGCACGCCAGCAGAACAGTGGTTATTCTGTACCAGCAAGCCTTTGCGTTCTTTACGGGCAGCGAGAAAACGCGCGGAGGAAGCCGGGGTAGCGGTGCGTGCATCTACAATCACAGAAAAGCCTACATAGGGCACGCCACGATTGTCGGTGAGTGGCTCACCGTCCTGAATCACCAGGCATGGCACCACGGAGCTACCCTGAGCCAAAGTGCCTGCCGGGGTAGCGGCTCCTTGCAGGCGAAAATCGGCAACATCGTAGTACGGAATATTTACCGGGCCATTAAAGCGGTAGAGGGTCATCACCTGCGTGGCAGGGATTTGGGCCTGGGCAGTCGCGGCAAAGAGCAGAGTGGCAAGAGCGATCGAAAAACTACGATGAAAATTCATGAACAACTCTCCTGTTAAAAATCTCCGCATAAGACATTGCTTAGGAGAATAACTAGCTATATTTAGTGAATTCTCCACCGCCTTCAGGCGGTGGAGAATTCACTCACCAAAACAACAGAGTGATGACGTGCTCAAGGTGCTGGGAAAGATGCCGATCATACTGGTCTAGATATGGCATGGCATTACAAACCGCAGAGCTGAAAACCAAGAATGGGCTGACACTTGCTGGCGCAGGGCGCATAGCGATGACCGTGTGCGCGACGGGCCGAAGCATTCCCGCCACCCCAATAAAACTCTGCCATACTGAAAGGACGCAGGCGCAAGCGCTGAGCCTGATGCAACAGCTTGGGCGCACAGCAATCGCCCGTGCCAGACGGCGGCCCTGAGGTTGTGGAAAAAAACGAGGTTAAAGATTGTTCTTCACCTCGAAAATTGCGGAGCGTGTACAGGGCATGAATGGCCGCCATATTCTGCCGGGATAGTTCTCGTCTTTTCTTCCGCAGCATGTTTCGTTCCGGTGCCGATGGAGGCAGGCTGGCAAGTTGTGCGCCCAGCGTGCTGATCTTTTTTTCCGCCGGCCCATGCAGAGCTAAAAAATCCGGCAGGTTAAAAACCGGCTCAACCCAGCCATCTATCAACCACAGACCATTGTACATTCCGGAAAAGGCGAGTAGGCGTTGCTCGTTTCCATGCGTATCCCGACCGAGTAAAAGGCCCAGCATCTTGCCCGCGCCTGCAGCAAAAAGTGGAGTTGTACAGCAACGTGAATCGGCCTTTTCCTCTGGCTGCATGAGATCAACGCGACCATGCCTATGCAAATCGGCCATCAAGTCTGTGCAGGCCTGCCAGGCCTCTTTCCAAGGCAGTATATGCCAGGAACGGCAACGGTGGCAATAACCACCATTCTTGCCAATACCCTCTGCCGCAGTCTGGTTCATCGGCTGAACAGGATGAAATGTATCATTTCTTCAAAAGCCACAGCAGGAGTGAGAGCAATACGCTCACGATAATGGAGGTCGTCAGTGGGAAGTACAACTGGAAGGACTCCCGGCTGATGTGCAGATCGCCCGGTAGTCGGCCTAAGGGCAGTTGTCGGAGCCAGGGCCAAAGCAGTCCGGCCAGAACCAATCCTATACCTAGTATGATGAATAAACGGTTCATGGCTGCCGTTTCGAAGTAGTGATTGGTCGAGTCCGGGTGGCGCCAGAGCACTGGGTGAGCAGTACTCCGGCCAGCACTGCTGCGCAGGCAAAACCCTGCTGCAGATTTAGCCGTTCATCCAGGAGCACAAAGGCCAGCACAATGGAAAAAACTGGAATCAGATTGATGAAGGCTGAGGCACGGCTAACCGGGATACGGCTGACACCGTAGTTATACAGTGCATACGCGCCAAAACTGACTACAATACCCAGGTATAAAATTACCAACAAACTCATCATAGAGGGTGGTGGCATCTGCCGCACTTGTGGTAGAGCCAGCATGGGTGCAAAGAAAAGCAGTCCAGCTATGGCCTGCAGCCCAGTCAAGTGAAAAGAAGACAGATCTCTGGTTAAATATTTCATGGAAATAGTGTACCCTGCGGCGCACAGCATGGCGATGAATTCAAGCAAATTACCCAATAAGGGATTGGGCGCTTCCTCGGTGCTGCCAGCGGCGTAGCCTAGCCATAGGGCGCCTGCCGCAGCCAGGGCAAACCCGGCAAGCAATTTGGCGCTCAGCCGTTCCCCCAGAAAAAGTCCAGCACCTAGGGCCACCAGGAGCGGCAGCATGGTAGAAATCATTGAAGCCTGGGATGCGCTGGTGTACATAAGGGCAGCCGCCTCAAAAACAAAATAGAGGCAAGGTTCGCACAGACACATCAGCACCAAAATCGGTACATGCGATCTGGTAAGGGGCATGCGACGGTATGAACCAATAAACGGCAAAAAACAGAGCGTGGCCACGGCCATGCGGCCAAAGAGAACGACTATAGGATGCAGTTCGCGAAAACTGTACTTCATGGCCACAAAGGAGCTTCCCCATAGCGCCATTGCCAGCAACAGCGCCAAAATGGGAAGAATATTTTTCAAAGCAGCCACCACATGTAGATTCTTATGCACACAGTTAGAAACCGTTTTCCCAACTCTCTCTTTTTCTTTTTCCCCAGCCTGATTGGCCTACTCGCTTTGGCGATTCTTTTCACTCCGACACTGCTTGTTGCGGCCAGCAACAATAACAATGCGGATGCGATCAGCGGCAAACAAACCATAGCAATCTGCCAGCAGGCCGGCCGAATGGATGCGGCCCAGATCCAGGAGAGCAGCGCCATGGTGGGGCGGATGAACTATAACGCCCAGCGTATCTTTCGCAAGGTGTGCAGTTCCCCCGGGGCTGATTACGGCCTGATCCGCCAGACCGGAGAAAAACTTCTGCAAACCCGCCTGTCCTATGAGCAGGTACGCTCGTATGAGGCTCTTTCCTCCATGCCCAACTTCAACGTTCACTACACCCTACCTGCGCTGGATGCAGTGAGTACGATTACCTTTGCCTCGGGCCGTACCTTTCGCAACTTTGCTACCCTGTATGGCGCAACTGCTGATCAGGCCCTTGAAATCATCCCTCGTCTCAACGAAGCCTCCCCCCTTATGAATCAGGCGGCCCGGGCCTTTTTCGGCGTTGCTGGCATGCGGGTGGATACCGCCATGCAAGGATTGCCTATTATTACCAAAATGCGGGCCAAACAGGTGCAGGCGCTCATTACCTATGCTGAAACTCCGGGCCAGGATCCGCAAACCATGGTGCAGGGCATGGATATCATTCGAAAAATGGATGATGTTAATGCATGGAATGCTCGTTCCCTGTTCAAAAACAAGGAAACTTCGGGTCAGGAGGCCCTTTCCTGGCTAAAAAATTACTTCACCCTGTCCACATCACAGCAGGAGATTATCTATGACCGCCTCCAGGGCCGCCAGAAATCCGTACTGCTGAAAGGGCTATACGACGGTGGTGAAGAGGCACTCTGGAAAATTAACAACCTGCACGCGGTCACTGATGAAAACGGCTACGAATTCGCGGCCTCAACCTTAAACCGTTTTTCCAAGGCGCGACTGCAGGAACTGTTCAACCGGCTGGACGGCACCACCCGCTCCCGATTCGGCGCACAGTTTGCAAATGCCGGTCAGGGTCAGGCTGTGGCCATTTTAAACCAGGCCACCTCGGCTGCCCGGGTGCAGGCCGCTAAAGATCTGACCACCGCCAACTTGTATGTGGTAATGGCCCAGGGCAGTGATCTCTACGATTCCTCCTTTCGCAACATTGCCGTGCCGGTAATGAAAGACCGCATTGCCAAGCGCAACGGAGGTGACCTGCTGAACTTTCTGCGCGATATTGACCCGGAAAGCCGTTTTGTTTCCGACTTCATTTCCAGTACTGCACAAAAGGGCAAACTTACAGACTTTTTCCCCAAGGATTTTGCCCGGCAAAAGGAAATTCTCAATCTGGTTGGCACTTCTGCCTTCAAAGATGCGGACTCCGTTCTGCTTTTTTCCGCTACCTTCTCGCATCTGCTGAAGATGCTCACACCCGAGGCACGCAGTCACCTGCTCGAGTTGATGGTGCGGGAAACCCAGCGCAGCAATCAGGTTTCCAGCAAGCTTATCCGGGTTATTCTGCAATATTATGTGCAAACTTACCCGGAGCTGCTGGGTCAAAACGACCGTCTGCTCATCAGCCGCCTGCTGGTTCAGCAGGGTGCAGTGAATCTGGACAGCTATCAGAGTACCCCCTTTGCAGAATGGAAAAAGGATGGCAAAATGGCTTCCCTTTCCATGTATCATCCTGATGATGATGGTCGCCAGTCCTTTGCCTCCAATGCCAGTCTGCTGATGAAAAACGGCTACAAGCTGGTACCTTCCAAATACTACACCATCAGCCAGATGACCCCGGCTCTGGAGTCATCGATCCGCTCCTGGGCAAGCGGATCGATAGCGAATCTGTTCCAGGCCATGCGCACCCGCCATTTCGCCGTGAGCTTTGTCAAAACCGTCAATGGCATAACCATAACCAACACCCAATTTGTATATTCAGGCAAGGAGCATCAGAAAGAACTCCTCCGGCGTTTTATTCTTTCCGGTGATGAAATGCTGGCTCAACGGGGCCACAGTTACTGGCGCTCGGAGCAGATCATCGAACCGCTCACCGAGCTGATCGATGAGGGCAAAATTACCCAGGCAGACCTTGGCGGTAAACAGCGTTTCTTAAGCCTTGGCTCCTGTGGCGGTATGAAGGTCTATACCACCCTCACCCGGCTCTTTGAAGGTTCAGTTGACCTGCTCGCCTCCATCGGCACAGGCCTTGCCGTGATTAACGACCCCTACAACAAGAGTTTCTGCGAGATCATTGCCAAAAATCCCAGTTCCATTTCCTGGAAGAACGTGGCGCAGCAGACCTCTTATATTTTTGAGAGCGGCCAAGGTCAAGACTATCTCCAGCCGGGTTCGCTTACCGCCATTCTCCATAAAATACTGGATGAAACTCAACCGCAGGGCACGGGTCGCGGCAGTTCCACACGGAACGAGGCCAACCTGGAAGCTGCTACCCAGGATCAAAATGTGCGTCCAGTCAATTACGGCAACTGATAACACTGAATAATGGCATTGTTTGTTCCACAACAGCTACCCGTCCTGCTGGAGACCTTCGATCAGTCTCCTCCCAGGGCGGTACTGCTTTTTGGTGAATCCTACCTGTGCCGCAGCACTGCCGCCCGGATTGAAGAGGCCCTGCTAGCAGACGGCGGCGTGCTGCATGCCATTGATGGCGATGAAGAAGATGTGCATGAAACCTTTGCCCGTATCAGCAGTTACAGCCTGTTGAGCGGACGGCAGGTGTACCGGGTAAGTAACACCAGGTTATTGTATTCCAAAAACAGTGCCAAAACCCTGTGGGAACGAGTGCTTAAGGCCAGAACAAATGCGCAGGACGAACACATTCGCAAGGCCTTGTCGGCCTTTATCGGAGCAGCGGGATTGCCGCTGCAAGAAGATATCCTCCATGGCATGTCTGCCGCACAGTGGCAGAAAAACTTTAACTTTGCCCAGCCCGGCGATGATCTTAACTGGACATCGCCCTATCTAAGCACCACAAAGGAACAGGAAGGAGCTTCAACTGCAGGTGTAGACACGGGTGATCAACTGATAAGCTTACTGACCAGGGGGCTGCCTCCGGCTAATGTGCTGATCCTGCTGGCCGCTGAGGTAGACAAGCGCAAAAAACTCTTCAAGTATCTGAAGGAAAACGAGGTTATTATTGATTGCAGCGTGGCTGAGGGCTCAGGCAGCAAAGCCAAAGACGCACAAATGGCGGTACTGCACTCACTGCTTGCCACAACGCTCAACGAACAAAAGAAAAAACTGCCGCCGAACCTGGTTTCCATCCTGTTTGAACGCGTGGGCTTTCATCCTGTGGCACTGGTCAATGAGCTGAGAAAGCTCATGTTAGCCGCAGGAGAACGGGAAACGATTAGCCGGGAAGATATTGATGAACTGGTGGGTCGTACCCGCCAAGACGCTATTTATGAACTTACCGGCGCTATTGCCAAGGGAGAGCTTGACGAAGCGCTCGTTATTCTGCAGCGGCTATTGGACAGCGGCGTTTACCACCTGGCTGTCATGGCAAGTCTTCGCAACTACGTGCGCAGCGCCCTGCTCTACCGCTCCCTGATCGAGACCTGTGGCCTTCCTTTTTCGCCGTCAATGAATTTCAACACCTTCCAGCAGCGCTATCTGCCGGTGCTTAAGGAGCAAGGCGATGAGTGGCAGAAAGAACTGGCCGCTCACCCTTATGCCCTGTTCAATCAATTTAAGGATGCCTTTCAGCAGCCCTTGTCTGCCCTCGTTACCTGGATGGAATTGCTTCTGGAGGCAGAACTCCGCCTTAAAGACTCCGGCGCAAAAGAGGAATTGGTCCTGCATCGGCTTGTCTGTTCCATGCTGACTCCCCCGTCACCCTCCACTACACCTGCCCACGCGCCTTCTCTTGCAAAATCTTTCTCGAGTATTACAATTCAATACTAGTGGTCTTCTCCCCTAGACCGTTCACCGAAGCCTTTAACCATCGTATACTGATTGGCACGGAAACATGGTTTCCATGCACTGGAGCATATGGCCGGAAATGCCTCAAGCCCCCTGGGCGAGACAGGAACCATCAGCAGGCAAGAATTGCAGGAACCACCTTTGTATCGAGTGCTCCTGCACAACGATGACTACACCACCATGGAGTTCGTCATCATGATTCTGGAGCGCGTTTTTGATAAAAATAACGAAGAAGCGACCCGAATCATGTTGAACGTGCACCACGAGGGTGTGGGTCTGGCCGGTCTGTATACCAGGGAAATTGCCGAGACTAAGGTTGTAACCGTACACCGTCTGGCTAAAAAAAATCAGTTTCCCCTACGGTGTTCTTTGGAACGAGATACCTGATTTGCCCTTTGGCGCGTACAGGCACTGAACAGGCAGATTAACCGCCGCGCCGCCGCTGAGGACACCCGCATGCTAAGCAGAGATTTGGAACTGGCCCTGATTAAGGCGATTAAAGAGGCCAAAACACACCGCCATGAATACGTAACTGTGGAGCACATGCTCTACGGTCTTCTCCATGATGAACTCGCCAGCCACATCATTACCAGTTGTGGCGGCAATAACGACAATCTGAAGGAACGCCTGGAGCGTTTTTTCAACGGTGGTATGCCGGTTCTGAAAGATAACGTCAGTGAACCGGCCCAGACCGTTGCCTTTAACCGGGTATTGCAGCGTGCCGTGAACCATGTGCAAAATTGCGGCAAGAAGCAGGTAGATACTGGTGATGTCCTGGTGGCTATATTCAACGAGCAGGACTCCCATGCTGTATACTTTTTGGGCACCGAGGGTGTACGCCGCATGGAAGTGATGGAATATATCTCCCATGGTCTGCCGGAACACATGCGCACCGATCCGGGCAAACAGGCCCAACCCGGGTTTGAGCGCCCTAAAAAGGCTGACGAAAAAAGCACCGGTAATCCCCTGGAAGACTTTACCGTCAATTTTGCCAAACGCGCCGCCCAAGGCAAGATAGACCCACTCATCGGTCGTGAACGCGAGTTGCAGCGTATGATGCAGGTGCTGTGCCGCCGCAAGAAGAACAACCCGCTGCTGGTAGGCGAACCCGGCGTTGGCAAGACGGCCATGGCTGAAGGCTTGGCCTTGCGTATTCACCAAGACTCCCTGGCCAGGGAAACTGAACAGCCCAACCCCAAAGACTTGGTGCCGGATTTGCTTTCCGGTGCGGAGATCTACATGCTGGATCTCGGCACCCTGGTGGCGGGCACGAAGTACCGCGGCGATTTTGAGAAACGGCTCAAGGAAGTAGTGGCCGCCATTGAGGCCAAGGATAAGGCGATTCTCTTTATTGACGAGATGCACACCATCATCGGTGCAGGCGCGACCAGCGGTGGCTCCATGGATGCCTCCAATTTGCTCAAACCGGCCCTGCAGTCTGGCACGCTGCGCTGTATTGGCTCAACAACCTACGAAGAATACAAAAACCAGATCGAAAAAGACAGAGCTCTGTCGCGTCGGTTTCAGAAGATTGATATCGAAGAGCCATCTTTAGAGGATACCTGTGAAATCTTGCGTGGACTACAACCTCGCTACGAGGAGCACCACCAGATCCGCTACGCAAAAAGCGCCATAACTGCCACGGCAGAACTGGCACAACGCTACATTAATGACCGCTTTCTGCCGGATAAAGCCATTGACGTCATGGATGAGGTAGGCGCTGCCTTTCGCCTGGCTGGCAAGACCGGCAAGCTGGTGATGGTACGCGACATTGAGGAAGTGGTGGCAGGTATTGCCCGGGTGCCAGTGACCAGTAAGACCAACAGCAACACCGAGGACCTGCTCCTTTTGGAAGGCAAATTGCAATCCTATATTTACGGCCAGGACGAGGCTATCACCACCCTGGTACAGACAGTCAAACGCTCCCGTGCAGGCTTGGGTAATCCACAGTCACCTACTGGTTCCTTCCTCTTTGCAGGGCCCACCGGGGTGGGTAAAACTGAAGTGGCCCGTCAGCTGGCCGCAGCACTGTCCGTGCATTTCGAGCGCTTTGACATGAGCGAATACATGGAGAAACATGCAGTGGCCAGGCTCATCGGCGCACCTCCGGGCTATATTGGCTTTGATCAGGGTGGCCTGCTCACCGATGCCATCCGCAAGCACCCGTATTCGGTACTCCTGTTGGATGAAATTGAAAAGGCGCATCCCGATATCTTCTCCATTTTGCTGCAGGTGATGGACCACTCAACCCTCACCGACAACAGTGGTCGCCGTGCAGATTTCCGCAACGTGATCATCATCATGACTACCAACGCCGGCGCGCGCGAAATGAGTGAACGCAGTATCGGCTTTATCGGTGATTCCAGTGGCAAGGAGCAGAAAGCTATTAAGAATCTGTTTTCACCGGAGTTTCGCAACCGGCTTGATGCCGTTATCAGCTTTGCTCCGCTCGGTATTGAGATTGTGGAAAAAGTGGTAGACAAGATGGTGCGGGAGCTGCAAGGGCAATTGGCGGAGAAGAAGGTACGCATTGAGCTGAGCGAGGCAGCCCGACTCTGGCTGGCCCAGGAAGGTTATGAACCTGCCTTTGGTGCACGCCCGCTGCGCCGTCTGATCATGAAAGAAATTGGCGATGTTTTGACCGAGGAAATCCTTTTTGGCAAGCTCAGCAAGGGCGGCATTGCTGTGGTTGACCGCAAGAAGGACAAAATGGTTTTTAGCTACAAAGACAAATAGTTACCTGCCCCTCAGTCAAGAAAAACAAAAAGGAGTTTCGCCGCCATTGTGCGGAAAAGCTCCTTTTTTGTACATTTTTTGTATTCCTACCCCCATAGTAAAATGCTCCCGGCGCTCCATGTGCTGGCTGCGACGAATGTTTACGGAAAGCCAAGCAGCGTCGCATGTGGCTGGAAGTTTTCCCGCCGGAAATACCTGGTCAGCGAATGTTTATCTGATGAGAAGTGCAAGCAATTCATTTGGAATGGTGCTAGTATTGGCTCCGGTTTGGATTGCGTTGGTGCCCATGGTGCTTTCTACCTTTCCTGCCAGCCAGATAGTTCTTCGGGCTGATTTTCCTTCAATTTCTCTGCGTGCACGGTAGTTAAAATTTCCTTTCTGTACATCAAGGAGGCAATGTGGCCGCTTTATCCCGTGAATCTGTCCTCGCCGGTAAGCATACACCACTGAGCCTTGTTTATTTTTCTCGCATAGTTCGTCTTTTTTTCATTACAGTGTATTTTGTAGACTGCCGCTTAGGTGAGCGAAGGAAACGCAGCATCGCTTGCCTGGCGCATGTTTTCTCCGGTTCAGGAAGACGGGAGAAGCGGAATAGCTCTTCCTTTTTTCTGCATCCATCCGGCAACAGGAAAAGCAAATCGTAAAATTTTGTTCAGCCATCAATCGGCTATTCGCCGGGTCAAGTAAATACGCCCGGTTTTCACATTCAATCTGAGCAAAGGAGCAGATCATGGAAGTAAAAACTTTCGGTGTTATTGGTGCAGGTCAGATGGGCAGCGGCATTGTTCATGTGGCAGCGGCCAGCGGACTGTCTGTTATCATGAACGATATCAAACAGGAATTCGTTGACCGCGGTCTCGCCAACATCGCCAAGAATCTGCAACGCGGCGTGGACAAAGGCAAAATGACCGCCGAGGAAAAAGACGCCATCCTTGGCCGGATTAAAGGCAGCACCGACCTGAAGGATCTGGCTGCGGCAGACTTTGTGGTTGAAGCCGCTTCCGAAAATGAAGGCATCAAATACAAAATTTTTGAGACCCTGGATCAGGTGTGCAAACCGCATGTGGTTCTGGCCTCCAACACATCCTCCATTCCCATTGGCCGCATCGCCTCCCACACCAAGCGCCCGGAAAAAGTAATTGGTATGCACTTCATGAATCCTGTGCCGGTCATGAAACTGGTAGAAGTGATCTGCGGTTTGGCCACCTCGGATGAAACCCGCGAGCTTACGCTGGAGTTGACTCGCAAAATGGGTAAGACTCCGGCCGCCTCAAACGACTATCCCGGTTTTATCTCCAACCGCATCCTCATGCCCATGATCAACGAGGCTGTTTTCTGCCTCTACCACAGTGTCGGTACCAAAGAAGATATTGATACTGTCATGAAGCTGGGCATGAATCATCCCATGGGTCCGCTGGCCCTGGCCGATTTGATTGGCCTGGACACCTGCCTTGCCATCATGGAAACCCTTCATGATGGCCTGGGCGACTCCAAATACCGGCCATGTCCTCTGCTGCGCCAGTACGTTGAGGCCGGATATCTGGGCCGTAAGAGCGGCCGAGGCTTCTACGCGTATTGAGGACCGCTGCACCGTAAGCATCTCTGTCATGCCAGGTTAGCAAAACACCTGGCATGACCAGCACTAAACCAAGGGAGTTCCTATGGACGAGAAAGCGTTTCAGGATCATTATCCCGATGACTACGCGCACTGCTATGGTTGCGGCCGGCTAAACACCGAAGGACACCATCTCAAAAGCTATTGGGACGGTGAGGAAACCGTGTGCCGCTATACCCCGGATGCCAAGTATACTGGTGGGTTTCCAGGTTTTTTGTATGGGGGGATGATCGCCTCGCTGATTGATTGCCATGCTGCGGGCACGGCAGCGGCAGCTAAATCCAAGGAGGACGGCAAACCCATTGCACGCTTTGTTACTGCTTCACTAAAAGTGGATTATCTGGCACCGACACCAATTAATACAGAGCTGGAAGCCAGGGGAAAAGTGATTGAAATAAAGGGTCGCAAGGTGATTGTGGAGGTCACAGTGAGTGCCAATGGCACCCTGTGTGCCACAGGATCCACAGTGATGGTGCAAATCAAGGATCAGGGCTGATAAGCAGATGGTGCGGCACATGTACCCAGTGATCTGCACTCCCTGATTATAAATCTTAGCACGTTATAGAGGATGCCATGAATTTTTCCTTAACTGAAGAACAGCAACGCATTCGTGATTTAGTGAGAAATTTTGCGGAAACAGAGGTTGCGCCTTCAGCGGCCAGCCGCGATAAGGACTCCCATTTTGATCGCCCGCTCATGTTTGGTCGTTTGGCTGAACTTGGACTGACCGGCATCGTCTTTCCTAAGGAATATGGTGGTGCAGGAGGGGATTATATCAGCTACGCCATTGCAGTTGAAGAACTCTCCAGAGTGTGCGCCTCCACTGGTGTAACCTTGTCTGCACATGTGTCCCTTGGCGCCAACCCGGTCAACCTTTTTGGCACCGACGAACAAAAGCACACCTTTTTGACTCCCATGGCCAAGGGCGAAAAAATGGGCGCTTTCGGCCTGACCGAGACCTCGGCAGGTTCTGATGCGGGTGGAACAACCACCACTGCCGTACGTGACGGCGACTCCATTATTATTAACGGCGCCAAAATCTTCATAACCAATGCTGGTGAGGCCGAAACCTATATTGTTTTTGCCCGCAGTGATATGAGCGCAGAAAAACACCGGGGTATCAGCGCCTACATCATCGAGAAAGGCACGCCTGGCTTTACCTTTGGTAAAAAGGAGTCGAAACTGGGTATCCGTTCTTCCCTGACCATGGAGCTGGTTTTCAGCGATTGCCGCATTCCGGCCGGCAATCAACTGGGCCCGGAAGGCCAGGGCTTCAAGATCGCCATGAAAACCCTGGATGGCGGCCGCATCGGCATCGCAGCTCAGGCTCTGGGTATTGCCCAGGGCGCGGTTGATGCAGCCATTGCCTATGCCAAAAAGCATACGGTTGGCGGCAAACCGGTTGCAAGCAAGCAAGGGGTACAATTCATGCTGGCTGATATGGTTACCGAGGTAGAAGCTGCACGCCTGCTCGTCTACAATGCGGCTTACCGCGCCAGCGCCGGGCTCAGCTATTCGCAGGAATCAGCCCAAGCCAAGCTGTATGCCAGCGAAACCTCCACCAGGATGTCTGAGTTAGCTGCCTCACTGATGGGTGATTTTGGTTATGATCCAGAATTCCCGATGGACCGCTTCATGCGTGACGCCAAGATTACCGAAATCTATGAGGGTACCAGTGAGGTGCAGCGCCTGGTTATCGGCACTGCCGTCACCAGATAACAGCTAGTCAACATCACTCCAACATCCACTCTGCAACCAAGGGAGTTTTTCCGCTGATGCACGGAAAAACTCCCTTTTTCTTTGCAACTACGCATTCTTGCCACCCCTTGGCCGGTGTATTCGGGTTGTGTTGCCTCTTCTGCGGTGGTATCATCCTTTCTATTCTCAGGGCAGGGTGTAATTCCCTACCGGCGGTATGTCCAAGAACAATGGATCAGCCCGCGAGCGCCTGCTCAACAGCTGTTGCAACTCCTGAGCAGGGTCAAGCAGATCCGGTGAGAAGCCGGAGCCGACGGTGATAGTCCGGATGGAAGAGAAGACAATGGGAGGCGGCACGCTTTTTCCCTGCCAGGGGGAGGTGTAACCGGTAAGATATTCCATGCTTTCCGGCGCACCCGGCGACGCAATCCCATCACCCGGCATAGTGCCGGCCGTTTTCGCATGCCCTGATTCTGGTCACTGATTTTCAGGAGGCAACCATGAATCAGACCGCAGTAGTATCTCTCACCGCAGTACCTCTTTTAAACCGTTTTGGCGCTTCCAGCGAAGACCGTATTGCGCAGGCCCTGCAAGCGCTGCGTGCAGGGCGCGGCGTTCTATTGGTCGATGATGATGACCGTGAGAATGAAGGTGATCTTATTTTCGCGGCCGAACACCTCAATGTGGCGCAAATGGCCATGCTCATCCGTGAGTGCAGCGGCATTGTCTGCCTCTGCCTGACGGACGACAGGCTCTATCAGCTCGGCTTGCCGCCCATGGTGGCACACAATACCAGCAAGAACGGCACGGCCTTCACCATCAGTATTGGGGCACGGGATGGCGTAACCACCGGAGTCTCGGCCCAAGATCGGGTCACCACCGTCCGCGCTGCCATTCAGGCTGATGCCAGCCCAGATGATCTGGCCACGCCTGGCCATGTGTTTCCACTACGGGCGCAGCCTGGCGGAGTCTTTGTCCGGCGGGGACACACCGAAGGTACGGTGGATCTTATGCAGCTTGCCGGATTACAGCCAGCAGGTGTGCTCTGTGAACTGACCAATGCCGACGGCAGTATGGCCCGATTGCCGCAGGTGGTGAGCTTTGCCGAAGAGCATGGTCTGCCGGTTTGTTCTATCGAGGATATTGTCCAGTATTGTCGGGCCAGAGAAAATTTTGTGTAACGATTTTATGCAATGACGCAGGCTATAAGCTGCAGCAATACTTGCAGCTCATAGCCTGCTATGGCCTGGTAATAAGCGCCATGGCGTCACCATAGGAGAAGAAGCGGTAGCGCAAACGCACAGCCTCGTTATAGGCAGCCAGTATTTTTTCCCGGCCAGCCAGGGCGGCAGCCAGAAAGAGGAGGGACGATTTGGGCAGGTGGAAGTTGGTAATCAAGTTATCCACCACCTGAAAACGAAAACCTGGGTAGATATAGAGGTTGCAGGGGCCAGAAAAAGGCTGCACTACACCACTTTTATCCACCGCAAACTCCAGACTGCGGGTGGTAGTGGTGCCTACGGCCCAGATGCGGCGGCCAGCTTGGCTGGCGGCATTAATCCGCGCCGCACTCTCTGGTGCTAAACTCACCCATTCCTGGTGGATGGCGTGCTGGCGGATATCGGCGCTGCGCACCGGTGCAAAGGTGCCATAGCCCACATGCAGGGTCAACTCGGCAATCTCTACACCTGATGCAGCTAAGTTCTGCAGCAGTTCCGGGGTAAAATGCAGGCCAGCAGTGGGTGCAGCCACTGAGCCGGTATAGCGGGCATAGCAGGTCTGGTAGCGCTGCAAATCATCTTTCTCCTGCGCCTCGCCGCTGCGGCTGATATAGGGCGGCAGAGGCATCCGGCCACAGGTGCAGAGCACCTCTTCCAGATCTTGTCCGGGCTGGGTGCGGTAGTGCAGAAGCACCTCGGCCTTACCATCCTCGGCCAGGGCAAGCACCTTGGCCCGGAGGTTTTCTCCGAAATGCAGCGTGGCCCCTACCCTGGCACGCTTTGAACTCTTTAGCAGGGCTGGCGCTTGGGCCTGCAGCCACCTTGCCTGCGTCTGTTCTGCTGAGCAGCCCAGCCCCTCCGGCAGGGCAAGCAGGAACAACTCAATTTTACCGCCACTTTCTTTATGCCCGAGCAAACGGGCAGGAAAGACCCTGGTATTGTTGAGAACCAGTAAATCACCTGGTCGGAAAAAATGGAGAATATCGGCAAAAACCAAGTGTTCGAGCCCACTATCAGCACCGTGCAGCACCATCAGGCGGGACTGATCGCGCTTATGTGCTGGCTCTTGGGCAATCAACTCCGTGGGGAGGAGGTATTCATAGGCGTCCAGCCGGTAGTCATTCTGCTCGGTTTGCATAAAAAAACGCCACAGCCTTGCCTGTGCGACAGGTGATACCTTGGGGATGGTTTGGCGGTTGCTGACGCCACCGCTTCAGGGTACTCTGCACGCCTGATTTCAATTGTAGATCAAAATTACTGCCACGCAGGCAAGAAAAAGGCGACGCAGGTACACAGAAAGCTACCTTATGAAATATTTTTTCGGAGCCAGGCACTTTAGAGGATTTGATATAGAATTGGAACACAATTCAAACTCGATCCTGTAAATATAAGGAAGGTACTCTGGACAAACCCACAACGCCACAAAAACACTTCAGCCCAACTATGATACTGCTTACCGCCGCCACTCCCTTTGAAATGGATGCTTTTGTGCAGGCCGGGCCGAAACTGCCTGTGCAGCGACTGGTATGCGGCATTGGCCCCACGGAGGCGGCTTTGCATTTGAGTGTTTTTCTCAGCCAGAGCCATATCTTGCCCCGGGCGGTCATCAACATTGGTGTTGCCGGAGCCTATCTCGGAGCGGAGCGGACTGCTGACCTGCTTGATATCTGCCTGGCAACGAGTGAAGAGCTGGGAGATCTGTGCTGCTGCCGGGCGAACCAACTTTTGCCGCTAACCATAAAAGGCTGCACTCTGCCATCTTCGTTTAAACTGGATGAAAGCCTGCGGTTACGTGTGGAGAAACAGCTTGCAGCCGCTGGTATCATCAGCACAAGCGGTCGCTTCATCACGGTGAGTTCTGTCAGCGGCGACAGAGCGCGAGGCAACATGGTGCTTCAACGTTATCCAGATGCGCTCTGCGAGAACATGGAAGGAGCAGCACTGGCCCGAGTATGTGCCTATTTTCGGCTGCCTTTTGCGGAAATACGCTGTATTTCCAATCTGGTGGATGACCCAGATAATCAGCAGTGGCATTTACAGGAGGCCTGCACCCGTTGCGGCCAGGCAGCTGCCATACTTTTTCAGGAGCCCTTTTATGACTAAGCCCACACTGCTGAGCATTGGCTATTCCCCCTGCCCCAACGATACCTATATTTTTAATGCCCTGGTTAATGGTCGGGTTGAACTTGCAGGTGCGCGCCTGGCCCCTCCTGTCCTTGAAGATGTAGAAACCCTGAACGAATGGGCACTCAAAGGCAAGCTGGATATCACCAAGGTGTCTTTTCATGCCTACGGCCATCTACGCCAACAGTACCAGCTTTTGTCATCGGGCGCGGCCCTGGGCCGGAACTGCGGACCGCTTTTCATTACCGGACCGTATGCCAAGCCTGCTGATCCTGCACAATGGCGCATTGCCATCCCTGGCCGTTATACCACTGCCGCCCTACTCCTGCAGTTGTTCCGGCCTGGCAGCACTGTCATGGTCATGCGTTTTGACCGCATTATGGATGCCCTGTCAGCAGGCGAAGTGGATGCCGGGGTGATTATCCACGAAAGCCGTTTTACCTATCAAGAGCGCGGACTTGTCTGCATTCAAGACCTGGGAGAGTGGTGGGAACAGGAAACCAGTCTGCCCATACCGCTGGGCTGCATCATTATGCGCAAAAACCTGGACGATCATTTACATCGGGCAGTAGAGATGGCAATTCGGAAAAGTATCGAATGGGCAGATGCACATCCACAGGAAGGGCTTAGCTACATCCGCAGCTATGCTCAGGAAATCGAGCCGGAAGTGATGTTAAGCCACATCAACCTCTATGTGAATGATTTTTCAAAGGACATCGGTGCAGATGGCGCTGAAGCCATCAAGGAGTTGCTGCGGCGCGGTGAGGCAGCCGGCCTTTTTGCCGCATAACTCGAGCACACGCATGGGAAAGACTCCACTCAACACAGTTCCATTGTTGGCCTGTGTGCTTATTGGCGGCAAGAGCAGTCGCATGGGCAGGCCTAAGCATCTGCTTAGCCAGAAAGGCAGGTCCTGGCTAGAGCGAACTGTTGCCGTGCTCAGCCCTGTGGTGGATGAGGTGGTGCTGGCGGGAGCAGGGAATATTCCTCCTACACTTGCGCATATAACCCGCATTCATGATGCAACCGATGTACAGGGGCCCCTTGCCGGCATTTTGGCTGCACTGCGTGCACGGCCGGAAGCGTCTTGGATCATTCTGGCCTGCGATATGCCAGCCCTGGACAAGGAGGCCCTGGATTGGCTGCTTGCGGAATCCAGATCGGGCGAGTTAGCCATTCTGCCCCGCCTGGATGAGGCGGATGCAACCCGGGTTGAACCGCTCTTTGCCTGGTACAGTGGCAAATGTCTCCCGTATCTGGAGCAGATGGCTGCAAGTGGCAACTGGCGCATCAACCAACTGCGCCACATACAGGGGGTGCACACGCCTTTACCGCCACCGCATCTGCACTTTGCCTGGAGCAACATCAACACACCTGAGCAATTGCAAGGTTACCAATGCTGCCTCGACAGAGGAGAAAACAGCTCAGCCCGACAAGGTGAAGAAATAGTGCCGAGCGCCGCAGACCTTTCGCACCAGGAAAAATATTAGAGAACACGCTATACCATGCATGCCGCCGACACCCACCAAACCCCTTTTGCTCCCAAGTTAAGCGTTGAACTGCAAGAACATTTCGGATGTGTAGCGAGCGAATGTCCCTATGGCCTCGAACAAAAGGCTGTGTATCATCAGGCAGCATTCACCCACATGGACAACCCCACCATGGGTGACTTACTGGCCAATGGCTACCGGCGAAACGGCAACCACATGTATACCATGCACTGTCCGAACTGCGCCCTTTGTGTTTCCATCCGCCTGCACCCGCAACATTTTCAACCTAACCGCAACCAGCGGCGAGTCGCGCAAAAAAATAGAGATATCAAGGTGCAGCAGGCGCCATTGGCAATGTCCGGTCGAAGCCTGCACCTGCTCGACAAATTCCTGCGCGTCCGCTTCGGCAACGAGCGCAACCAGGCACAGAGCTACTACAGCCATTTTTTCATCACCACCATCAGTACCTGCTTTGAACTGCGCTACTGGGCTGGGAGCGATCTGGTTGGGGTGGCCATAGTCGATGCGTCACCTTCATGGCTCAACGCGGTGTATTTTTATTTTGATCCGGATCAGAGCTGGCGCAGTCCGGGCACCTTCAACATCCTCAACCTTGTCTCTCTTTGCCGGAAACAGCATATTCCCCTGCTCTATCTGGGCTATTGGATAGATGGCGTTTCGGAAATGGCCTACAAAAAGGCCTTCAAACCACATGAACTGCTGCTGGATAATCGCTGGCGTCTGAGTTCCTGAGGGCCGCCACTTGTCGACCCGCAAATCATCAGACGCAACTTTAGATCAGGGAGAACATTTCAAGAAAACAAGGGGGCTACAGCAGATAGTGCAGAGGTGTCAATTGGAATTATTCGCTATCCGGCACAGGGTCAGGACGCTGGCAGCGGTCACAATCCAGATCCGTGCAGTTGTTGGCGCAGTAATAACCAAAACCCGAATCCCAAGTGATTCCTCCACGCGGGCACTGTTCTACATACTCAGCGTATTTCACAAAGCGCTCAAGAATTGTTTTGGACACCGCATGTTCCATCTTGCAAGCGGCTTTATCGGCCTCAAGCGGGTCAACACCCAAAACAATTGTGAGAAACTTGCTGAGGGCCTCGTGCCTGGCAACAATATCCCGCGCCATCCCGTCCCCCATGGGAGTGAGGGTGATGAGGTCGTAGGGGGCGTAGTTCACCAGACCAAGTGAAGAAAGCGTACGTAGGGCGCTGGTAACAGACGAGGCCCGTACCTGCAAGGCCTGGGCTATATCCTTGGCACGTGCCGCCTGCTTTTCCTGCGCAATGTGGAATATGGCTTCAAGATAGTCTTCCTGACTGGCACTGAGTTCGATCTGGGCCATTCTGTGCCTCGGTGTAATGAGAAAAGTACATACTACCGGAAGGCAGAGCCGATGTCAAAACTTTGCCCCGAAAATTGCGGCAACAAGATTTTGTTTTGGCTCAACAAGCGCCGGTTGCTGGGACTGATAGGATAGTCCTCCCATGAAAAACGAAAAAAAGTATCATCGACTGAAGGAGTCTGGCTAAGCACCCTGACTCCAACAAAACTATCCTCGAAAACCAGGGCAGTTTACAATACCTAACAGCTTTTTTTGCTGCGAATACAGAGAACTCTCTAGTATATAACCGAATAAACCATCTAACAACCAACCTGAATCCGTGAAGGCTTAGATCAGTATGCTGCGACTCGGTATCAAACCGGTACATTTCGAGATACTCAAGTCAACCTATGCCAGTTTTGTCGAAAGCTACATTGAAAATGGCCTCATATCCT
>JAAYIE010000064.1 GCA_012744275.1 Desulfobulbaceae bacterium | reverse complement strand
AGCTTTTCGGCGTAGAACGGAGCACACAGGTTTTCGACGTGGCTGTCAAAGCCGCCCTGGCGCAGGATTTTCTGCAGCCGCTCATAAAAGACATGCCCCTTGCTTTGGGGAAACTGATCATACGAAAGCCACATGCTGCGCTGCTGTTCCTTGCGCCGGCCAAGACTCATGACAATCTCCGTAAAAATATCAACCTGCTATTCAGCTTTCCTATTATGCCCTGACTGGTGAGTTTTTCAACAGGCTGTTAAATCATGCCTGGGAGATGAATAAAAAAATGAAAACCCAGTATTACGCAGCGACAAGTCTTGATGGCTTCATTGCCACTGAAAAGGACTCACTAGAATGGCTGTTTCCCCTTGGAGATCTGAACAATTCAAGTTATCCAGAATTCATTTCAAGAGTGGGAGCGTTAACAATGGGATCTTCCACCTACGAATGGATAGTGCACAACGAAAAAAAGGTGGCTTCTCAGACTGGCTCAGCATGGCCATACAGTCAGCCAGCTTGGATATTCTCTAATCGCAAGCTTCCAATTATTAAAGGCAAGGACATCAAATTCGTCAGCGGAGATGTGCGCCAAGCCCATGCTGAAATGCGAAGCGCAGCAGGTACCAAAAACATCTGGATAGTTGGTGGCGGAGATCTCGCAGGGCAGTTTTACGATGCTGGATTGCTGGACGAGCTTATCATCCAAGTTGGCTCAGCTACCCTTGGCAAGGGTAAGCCACTATTCCCTCGTCGAGTGCTAAGTCCAATTCTACGCTTGGTATCTGTTTGTCAGATGGGTGCTGGCATGGTTGAGTTGCGCTATAAAGTAAACAAAGGCGGCGTGAGTTGTGGCAGCTAGTTAAAGGGTACTCACCCGACTGACTGTAAAGGTTCTCACGCCATAGTCCATTTCCAGATAGCCTTCCAGCATAAGCGGCCCTTTCCGGTGCAGGAGGTGGCAATATTTCTGGTATTCTCTGGCAAACAAGGTGCATTCCATTATATTGGTTTCATCCTCGAAACTCAAAAATTCCATGGGTTCGCCCGTTTTGGTGCTCACTATCTTGCCGGTGATGAGCCAGCCCAGGAAGCGTAGCTTGCGCCGCTTAAGGATAGTCTGATCCGGCAGATTAAGCAGATCACGTGCTGTTAATGCACCTGCCTTGCGCCGGACTTCGGCAAACAGGGTGATGGGATGCTGGCCACAAAGGAAACCAAGCACCCGGTATTCGTTGCGCAAGCGTTGCCTGGGATCTTCTGCAGGAAGCAGCGGAGGAGCCGGGTCAACCGGGAACAGCGAGCCTTTCTGCCTGCTGCTCTTCTTCCAGGCTGCTAACAGCCAGATAAGGATCCCCCGGTTATTAGTCGCAGCCTTATGCAGGCTATCAAGCGCACCTGCATGGATCAGGGCTTCTGCCTCATCAGTTGAGGGCTGTATCCGGCCCAGAAAATCGAATACTGAGGTAAACGGTCGTTCCTTTACCTCTTGGGCAATACGCTTGCAGGTGGCGCTGCTGAGCCCGGTAATCGCCATCAGCCCAACCTGAAGCTGTTTCTCCTTTCCCAGCCAGTGGATAGTAGCACTCATGACATCGGGCCGGACTATGGTCAGCCCTAGGCGACGCGCTTCAGAGACATAGGCAAAACTCGAATAAAAGCCGCCCTGGTTGGAGAGCACGGCGGCCATGAATTCTGCCGGGAAATGGGCCTTGAGATAGGCTGCCTGGAAAGAGACCCGGGCATAGCTGGCCGAGTGCGGTTTACAAAAGGAGTAGCCGCTGAAACTCATCATCATGGCCCAGATACGCTCGGTTGTGGGGCCATCCACTCCCTGCTTGGCAGCAGCCTGAAAAAATTTGTGCTGGTAGTCCTTCAACTGCAGTTCCTTGTCCTTCTTGGACATGATCTTGCGCAAACGGTCGGCGTCGGCATGGGAAAAGCCGAACTGGACAGCAACCCGTGAGACATCCTCCTGATAAACCATGATGCCATAGGTCTCATCGAGCACCCCAGCCACCAGAGGGTGGAGCGCCTGCCAGGAGCCACCATGCAAACGGCGCAGATATTCACGGATGAATTCGTTAGCCGCAGGCCTGATGATGGAGGAATGAATCACCAGGTGTTTGAAGTCGCCCTGCTGAGAACGCTGCTGCAAAAGACGGGTGGCTGGGCTTTCGATGTAGAAACAACCCATGGTCTTGCCCTGGGCAAGCATGACCTGGGTGATGGGGTCATCCTCGGGCAGCCATTTATTCTCATCCAGGAAATGCCCGTTTTCCTTGAGCCCTTGGAGTGCATCCCGAATCACCCCCAGACTGCGGTTGCCAAGCAGATCGATCTTGACCAGGCCAGCTTCTTCAGCTCCATCCTTTTCCCACTGGATGACCGGCACTCCCTTGGCGGCTCGTTCCACCGGCACATAGTTGCTCACCGGCTCCGGGGTGATGATGACCCCGCCAGGATGCAGCGAGAGATGGCGGGGCATGCCGCTTATCCGTGTCGCCCAATGCAGGATCTCCGGCCATGGGCCAGACAGATCAGCCCCGCGTAACTGGGGAAGGTTCTGTAACTGGCCAAGATAGTCCTCTTCAAGACCACCCTCGTCCTCTACAACTGCTCGCCAGATCCAGGGCAGCTTTTTGGTAATGCGGCTGATCTCGGCAGCAGGGATGCCAAAAACCTTGGCAATTTCGCGCATGGCCATGCGGGGTTGCAGCGCCACATGATTGGCGACCATGGCGCTATGACCGCCAAAACGATCGAGTACCGAGGCAAGGATGCGGTCCCGTTCATCCCAGGCAAAATCAATGTCGATATCCGGCGGGTCAAGGCGGCCAGGATTGAGAAAGCGTTCGAAGTAGAGGTTGTGCCGAATTGGGCAGACATTGGTGATGGCCAGGCAATAGGCCACCAACGAGGCAGCACCAGAACCACGCCCGCAGGTGCGAGCCACTGGGCCAACGATTTTATGCACCACCAGGAAGTAGGAGGAAAAACGCATGGTAGCGATAAGCGCAAGCTCATGTTCGAGCCGAGCTACAACCTCTTGGGTAAGCGGCGGTCCATAACGGACGGCTGCCCCGGCAAAAGCCAGGGAGCGAAGCCGCTCGTCCGGATCTTTTACTTCGCAGGGCGGCATGATCTGGCCTGTATAGGGGCTGGCCAGGCTGCACTTCTCCACAATTTCTGCAGCAGTATACAGGCTCTCAGGCCAGAGATCAAAGCGCCTTTGCCACTCGACCTTGCTGGGCAACATGGCGTCGGGCATTGCCTCCTTGCCGGGCAAGCGGGAGATCGAGGTGTTGGCGGCAATGGCACGGATGAGTTGGTGTAAA
This sequence comes from Desulfobulbaceae bacterium, assembly GCA_012744275.1. Classification (GTDB taxonomy): domain Bacteria; phylum Desulfobacterota; class Desulfobulbia; order Desulfobulbales; family Desulfobulbaceae; genus Desulfobulbus. Next base: position 5,261 of record JAAYIE010000064.1, on the reverse strand, counting down.
GGGGCGTCATGGACGGAGAGAAAGGAACTGTCCTGCACGGCTACAGCAGATAGACCCAGCTTGGCGGCCAAATTGCGCAGGGCACTGTTCTGCTGGCTGGGCTGCCTTGTCAGGGCAGCATAGACGTCAGCACCAAGAGCTTTACAAAACTTGAGAGTCTCCTGTTCCGCCGCGAGAATGACCAGGCCCTGACGTTTGGTCTGCAGAGCGGTATACAGATCAAAACAGGGATCACAGTGCAGGGCGCTTAACAGCTGACAGAGACTGCGGTATCCTGTCAGATCCTTCACCAGGGCAAAGAGCCGCTGGCTGCCAGTACTGATCTCTGCGCCAATGATCGGCCTAACCCCTGTTTCCTTGCAGGCAGCGAGAAAAGACCACAGGCCATAGAGATTGTTGATATCGGTCAGGGCCAGGGTAGCATAGCCTTTCATGGCTGCATCCCTGCACAAGGCCCTGGGGCTGGCAGTCGCCTGCATGAGCGAAAAATGGGAATGGAGCCCCAAGGCAATCACAGGGCAGCGCTCCCGGCATGGGCCAGGTGTTGGGAGCCCCGTACAACCTTACTCGCGCCGCAGCGGCTGCGGATGGTATCCAGAGCCTCGCTGAGCCGTCTGTTTTTCTGCTGTCTTGGATCGGCTGCAGCCAGAAGGGAAAGTTGCTGGACCGGATACTGGAGCATGGAGCAGGCAAGGCTGATTTGCCGCAGCCGAATGCGCCGACGCCAGGCCAAGTACAGTGCGGTATTGGCAAGATGGGTGAGCGCGGTTTCATCATCCAGGGGTATCTTGCTCGTTGCCTGGCGGTTCACCATGACGCCATCGGAGTAGTGCAGGCTGATGGTGATACGACGGCAGGCCAGCCGTTCCTGTCGTAACCCATAGCCAAGCTGTTGCACCAGGGTGGCAACAGCAGCCCGCACCATAGCTTCCTCGTTGGTATCTGGAGTGAAGATGTGCAAGTGTGTGTATTTTGCCTCAGCCCGGCCAGAGGGCCGGACAGGGCTGGTATCGATCCCGCGTGCAGTCTGGTACAGATGCTGGGCGCGGTGGTCGCAGAGTATGGCCAACTCCTGCACAGACAGTGCAGCCAGTTGATGTACCCGCTCGATGTTGACATGCCGGAGCCGAAGCAAATCGTGGGGAAAGATGCCGGGCAGCAGTTTGAGAGGTAAGGGGGCAAGGAAAGGGATCTCTTCACCGCCGCCAACGATATACTCGCCCCTTGGTTTAACCAGGCGGCTGGCAACCTTGGCTATCAGTTTATTCGAGCCTACTGACCAGATGGGATCGAGCCCCAGGTCTTGACGCAGAGTGTTGCGCAGCCGCCAGCCAATGTCCGGGGCTGGTCCAAACAGACGGTGCGTGCCGGTGACATCGAGATAGAGATGGCCCGAGCCGCTCGAACGTTCCACAAGCGGGGTATAATGGGCGGCATGTTCCAGGCAGCGTTGCAGGGCCTTGTGGTACTGCTCGGGGCGGGGCGGCAGCACTAGGGCCTTCCGACAGCGGAGCCGGGCTGTGCTGAGAAGCATGCCTTTATGAACACCCTCGGCATAGGCCTCGTCGCTCATGTCTGCAACCACAGCCCGGGGCGAGGGATGGGCAATGATCAGGGCCTTGCCTTTGAGGCTGGTATCGAGGAGGCGCTCCACCGCCACACTGAAGTCGGCAATGTTGAGGTGGATAATCCGACGTTCCATGAGCGGCCACAACAGGCTGTCAGGGAATCAGCTTGGCCATGGCCTGGGCGTTTCGCACAGCCTGACCAGCCACATGGTTATTGAAAAGAATGACTCCAGCCTTGCAGGCAGAACGCATCTGCGGGATACGCTCCCGGCTCCACTGCTGCAGTTCTTCCTTTGAATAGTTGTAATTGAACTGTTGCTGCTTGGAGCCCGAACCCCAACCCTGTGCATTGCGGCCGTGCAGACGCAAGTAGAAGAGGTCGGGGTTGGTGATTACCGCAAGCGGCGGAAACAGATCCGACAACGGGGGCGCATCAACACTCACCAGGGTGATCTGGCGCTCTTCCAGCCCCTTGAACACAGAGTCCTGGGCCCAGGATCTGTGCCGGAACTCCACGGACAGGGGCAAGGCCTTGAGCGCATCGAAGAGGCGGGCCAGGTAGAGACGGTTTTCCCTGGTACGGTGAAAGGATGGAGGAAACTGCACCAGCACGCTCAGGAGGCGGCCGCTTTGCAGCAAGGGCTGAATGCCCTGGCAGTAGAGCGCGGTCTGCGCCTGCCAATCTTCATCGATCTCATGGGTCATGCTGCGGGTGAGTTTGGCGCAGTAGAGCAGTTGGCCGCTTGCAGCGAGCATCCGTGCCACACTCTCTTGCCGCACCATCTGGTACCAGGTGTAGTTGAGTTCCACTACCGGGAAGAGGTGGCAGTACAGACCTAGCATTTGGGCAGATTTTGTGCCTGGCGGATAGATGCCAGCCTCAATCCATTCGGGATAGGAGAAGCCGCTGGTGCCGGTAAAGACAGGTGCGTTCGCAGCCATGGCAATGCGCTCACAGGGAGGCCATCTGGTCCGGGCCGCGTTGAATGCCGACGACCTTGCCCTGGATCAAAACCTCGTCCAAACCATAGCGTATAGCCGTATAGTCCTGGTTCTCGGGTTTGAGTTCGATATGATCACCCCGGTAAAAGAAGCGTTTGACGGTTGCCTCTTCGTTATTGATCAGAGCAACCACTATTTCGCCGTCTGTGGCAAACTGACGGGCCTCGCAGATGGCCAGATCACCGTCGAGGATGCCGACCTTCTTCATGGAGTCGCCTTGTACCCGCAGGGCAAAAAGTTGTGCGCCACGAAAGATCGCACCATCAACGAGCACAGTCCCTGCCCATTCCTGTTGGGCATAGAGCGGCAGGCCTGCAGCGACCCGACCAATGATTGGCACCTCGCGGCTCGGTAAAAAAGGCTCTGCACTGTTTTTATTGCGGAGCACGATGCTACGGCTGTAGCGACCTTCTCGTCGGAGAACGCCTTTGTCCTCCAGGGCCCGGAACAGGCTGGCAACGGCGGTATGGCTTATGCCCTGTTCCTTGCCAGCCTCACGCAGGCTTGGCATGTCCTTGCCTTGCTGCACCCGGTTGTGGAGATAGTTCAGGAACTCCTGCTGGCGCGGTGTCAAATCGTCTGGGTCGTGCATTTTGTCACCTTACATTCTCAAGTTTCGTTAAATGTAATAGTACATTAAGCGAAATGTCAAGATGACAATATTTAACCTGAAAAAAATGGTAAAGCAGGTGAAGGAAATGAATAGCTAAATTAGGTATTCATTGACGCTATGGGGGGACAATGGCCAGGTGTGCTTGCACACACCAAAGCGATTATGCAGTATATATTGAGCAGAAACGCTAACCCTCACCAGACATTGGACAAAATATACCATTCTGTCTAATGTTGGTGTTCTGCTAAAACTTCCGACATGGAAAATCAGCGAGTTAGCCTTTCCAATTAGTTTGAACATTGGACAAAAAGATGAATGGACAGAAACACCTGACCGCTTCTGAAGTAGGAAGATTGATTGCTGCGGTAAAAGGCAGCCGCAACGAAGCCCGTGACCGCTGCCTGCTCTTGCTCATGTTCCGGCACGGCCTGCGGGTCTCCGAGGCCTGCGGTATGACTTTAAGCCACGTAAATCTGGAAAACCGCATTCTGCATGTGGGCAGATTAAAGAACGGGCTCTCAACTACTCATCCCCTCCGGTCGGAGGAATTGCGTGCCATAAGATCCTGGCTGAAGCGTCGTGAAGCAATGGTAGCTGATAGCAATGCCTTGTTTTTGAGCGAACGCCGCCAACCACTTAACCGTCGAACAGTTTGGTCACTGGTACGTTTTTATGGAAAGTTGGCGGGGTTTGGAGTGGATGTACACCCACACATGCTGCGCCATGCCTGCGGTTTTGCTTTGGCAGATCAGGGAGCCGATACCAGGCTGATCCAAGACTATCTGGGACACCGAAATATCCAGCATACCGTACTGTATACGGCAACCAATCCGGCCCGGTTTGAAAAGTTATGGTAGCCTGATTCTGTTTTAGAAGGTGATGGGCGAAGCGATAATCTGAATACTACATCTTATCTCCATTGTTTTTGATGTCGGAGTAGAACTGGGCACTGACGGTGGCCGCTGGCGTCTTGCCTGCGGGTTTCCAAAGACCGCCATCGATGATCCTTTTAATGATCTCTTTGGCATGAAATGACTTTCCAGCGGACAGCAAAATCTGAATGGCCGCATCTCGAAAAGTCATGGCTATCCTCTCCATTTTTCTGAGGCCAAAGGCAGATCGTTAAGTTCAGCCCGGGCTTCCCGCCATGTTGGGAAATGATCCGTAAGTAACGAAATAAAACGGTCGTTGTGCGTTGGCTCTATGAGGTGGAGCATCTCATGGACAACAACGTATTCAATCAGATCTTTGGGCTTCTTCACCAACTCGGTGTTTAATCGGATACGCCCAGCCCTGGGGTTACAGCTTCCCCATTTGGTTTTCATTTTCCGCAGAAAATAAGCCGTTACCCGCACCCCAAGCTTCGGTTCCCATTTGCTGATCAGGGTAGGAATAAGTTCATGCAAGAGGGACTTATGCCACTCATGGATAACCGCGGCCCGTTTAGCGTAGTCACTGCCTGGCCGTACATTCAATATGATCCGTTTATGGTCGACTGTTACAAAGGGTTTGATGTCTCGTTCGATCACGGTCAAGAGATGCCTGCGGCCCCAGAGATAGTGGCTTTCGCGCTCAATAAATTCTCGCGGTGTTTCCCGCGTCTGATTGCGCAGCTTGTGCTGCTGCTTACGTATCCAGTCGAGCTTGGTGATGGCATAGGCCCGAACCACATCAAGGCGCGTTCCTGCAGGGGCCGACAAGGTAACCCGGCCTTCTGGCGGATGAACTGAAAGATGGACGTTTTTAATATTCTTTCGCGTTACTGCAATTGAAATATCATCGATCTGAATAAACTCAGTCATCAGTACCCTGGCATGTTCTTGATGAGTTCAAACACGGCCGTTGTGACATCCCGGTCTTTATCCAAAATGGGAAATAACGCATTGAGCACCTGCTTCTCCCGGGTGTCGTCGCCCCGCCAGCCAGCTGGTGCCTTTTCGCGCATGGCCCGGTCAATTTTAAGGGTCAGGGCAAGCCTTGAATCTCCATAATCTACCGCTGGCTCTTTCACATGGTTTGTGTCGGACGCACCGCCAAGAATCGAAGGCAGGTTGTTATAAATGACCATCGCTTCACGT
>JAAYIE010000063.1 GCA_012744275.1 Desulfobulbaceae bacterium | reverse complement strand
TCTTTAGCCTCTTCAACCGCTTCCTTAGTTTTCACCTTGGCTTCGTTGCGGGCATCTTTAGCCTCTTCAACCGCTTCCTTAGTTTTCACCTTGGCTTCGTTGCGGGCATCTTTAGCCTCTTCAACCGCTTCCTTAGTTTTCACCTTGGCTTCGTTGCGGGCATCTTTAGCCTCAGCCTTGGTTTTTTGGGTGGTCTCCTTCACATTCTCCTTCACTTCCCTGGCCTCGGCCTTGGTTTTTTCCCATGCGGCAGAGGTTTTTTCCTGGGCAGCGTCAACAGTTTCAGAGGTAGTAGTGCTTACCTTGTTCCAAGCTTTCTTGCTGGAATCAACGGTTGCATCAACCACAGCACCGGCTGCATCCTTCACTTGAGTGCCAGCCTCTTTTATCTCAGAGCCTGCTTCCTTCCAAGTGGTGGTCTCTTCGGCAGCAAAAGCATGGCCTCCGACCAAAATAAAAGCAGCAGCTAGAGCAGAAGTTAGAAAGAATTTTTTTCCTTTTTTCATGTGTTGTTCTCCCTGTATTCGTGAGTGAAAAAACACAACGCCAATCCGGCGTGCATGTATTGTACAATAGGGTGTTTTCTTTTTCTGGCAATTAAACAGCTCGATTTTTTAACCTGAAAGCCATGCCTTCCTAACACATTTATCTGTAAATTCATTATTTCCTGCAGTTTTCTCGCGTGCATTTTTAAAAAAAGTGACCATCCCCGTTCTCCTTCCATATCATTCGGGCCGCAGAACAGATACGCCGGTTTTTCTACTGCGCCCAAGTGTCTTCAGCATTTCAGGGAAAATTCACTTTACTCTCCGGAGCCAAACAGCTAGTATAACGGCCTCATTTTCTTTTATATATCCTGCCTGTCATGTCGCCAGCTGTAAGATCGCAAACTCGTACCCGTAAAAGCAAGCCCCTGCTCTTCACCGCCACCTGTGCCACCGGTTTGGAACAACTGGTCAGCGAAGAAATCGCAGCCTGCGGCGGCCAAAACATCCAGGTCAAACCCGGCGCTGTCAACTGGAACAGCAGTACCCTGGAAAGCGGCTACCGCGCCTGTTTATGGTCGCGCTTTGCCTCGCGCATCCTCTTGGAACTGGCCCGTTTTGACGCGCCCGACACCGATGCCGTTTATGGGCACACGGACAAGGTACTGTGGGATGAGCATCTGAGCGTCAAAAAAACCTTTGCCGTGCATAGCACCCTGGTCAATGCAGCACTGCCCCATTCGCAATTTGCCGCCCTGCGCGTGAAAGACGCCATTGTCGATCAGTTCCGCCGCCGCTTTGGCAAACGGCCCGATGTTAACACCCTGAATCCGGATATCCGCCTGAATCTGCATGTAGAGGGCACGGGCGCAAGCCTGGCCCTTGATCTGTCCGGCGACAGCCTGCACCGGCGCGGCTACCGCGTGGCCACTGGCGAGGCACCCTTGAAGGAAACCCTGGCAGCGGCCCTGGTGCGCTTCTCTGGCTGGCTTGAGCAGGTGGAAGAGGAGCCGGTACTGCTCGATCCCATGTGCGGTGGTGGCACGCTCTTGATTGAGGCGGCACTGATGCTGGCAGACAGTGCTCCGGGCCTGCAGCGCAAACGCTTCGGCTTCATGGGCTGGAATAAACACGACCACAAGCTGTGGGAGTTCCTTATTGCCGAAGCTCTTGAACGAGAAGCAGCGGGAGAACCCAAAGAATGGCCACAATTCATTGGTTACGATGCCGACCCACGTGCAGTGGCAGCGGCCCGCAAGAACGTAATTGCCGCAGGATTGCGTGATGTCATTGTGATCCGCCATCGGCAATTGGCGCGGTTGCGCAATCCTGGTCCTGCAGGTTGCATCCTCACCAATCCACCTTACGGTGAACGCCTGTCTGAGAAAGAGGCGGTACGCTACCTCTACCGCTCTCTCGGCCGCAGCTACCGCAATTATTTTTTTGGTTGGCGTTTTGCCTTTTTCACTGCTAATCCCGAATTTGCCGATGTACCAGCGGTAGTCTGGCAGAAGGAGTACCAGCTCTACAATGGCCCCCTGAAATGCCGCCTGCTGATAGGCCGCGAAAGTCGCCCAGCACCGAGCGAACCATCTTGGGCCCAGTGGCAGCCCCAGCCATTACCGTCCGGCAGCCCTGGCGAAGATTTTGCCAACCGCTTACTGAAAAATTTTGCAGCCCTGGCGGAATGGATCAAAAGGGAAGGCATCCACTGTTTTCGTCTCTACGATGCGGATATGCCGGAATACAACTTGGCCGTGGATTGCTATGGCGAGTGGATTCAGGTGCAGGAATATGCCGCGCCTGCTTCGGTGGATGCCGCCAAGGCGGAGGAGCGCCTGCAACTGGCGCTTGCCGTGCTGCGGGAAGTGATGGCCGTACCCCACAGCCGTCTTTTCATCAAAACCCGCAAACGGCAGAAGGGCAGCACCCAGTACCAGAAAAAAACGACCGCGCGGGGCCAGCTTCATGAGGTGCGGGAGGGAGAAGGCCGCTTTCTGGTCAACTTCACCGACTATCTGGACACCGGTCTTTTTCTGGATCATCGGCCCATCCGCAGCTGCATCCAGGAGTTGGCCAAGGGCGTGACCTTTCTCAACCTGTATGGATACACCGGTGCAGCCACGGTTTTTGCTGCCCTGGGTGGGGCCAGTTCCACCGTTACAGTAGATGCCTCAGAGACCTATTTGGCGCGGGCAAACGCCAATCTGGCTCTGAATGGCTTTGGCGGACCGCTGCATCAGTTGATTGAGGCGGATTGCATGCAGTGGTTGAAGACTAATCAGGAGCGCTTTGGCCTGATTTTTGTGGATCCGCCCACCTTTTCCAACACCCGCGGCAGCAAGGATTCCTTTGATGTGCAGCGCGATCACGTGGCTCTCCTGCGCCTGGCCATGCAACGTCTCAGCCGGGGTGGACTGCTCATCTTTTCCAATAATTTTCGTAAATTTGTACTGGATGAGAGCCTTGCCGCCGAATTTACGGTGGAGGAGATCAGCGCCGACACCATCCCGCCGGATTTCAGCCGCAACCAGCGCATCCACCGCTGCTGGGAACTACGCCACAAAACCGACAGCGACCAATGAAATAATGCAGATCGCTCGCTTCTTCATCTTCTTCAGCGGGTGAACAAAAGCGATGCCCATTCCGCTTCATGCTCGTAGCCAAGAAGAATAAAACCAGCTTGGGCATACAGCCCGGCGATGTTGCGCTCCTGTGCGCCCGCAAGGATACCGGCCAGCACGAGATGACCTGGCCTGGCAACTAGACGACTCAGCTGCGGCAGCATGTCTACCAGCACATCGTGTACAATATTGGCACAGACAAGATCAAAACTGCCTTGGATGTCAGCAACAGGTGTTGCCGCAACCCTGATTCGTTCAGCAAGCAGGTTATGCCCTATGTTTTCTCCGGCCACACGCACGGCCTCCGGGTCGTTGTCTACAGCCAGCACCTCAGGTACTCCCCACAGGGCCGCGCCCATGGCAAGGATACCGGTACCAGTGCCCACATCCAGCACCCTTGCAGGGTTTCGCTCCATAATTGAGCGTCGGATCAGTTGCAAGGCACCCCGCGTTGAGGCGTGCTGGCCAGTACCAAAAGCCATGCCCGGATCCATTTGCAGCACTTGTTCACCCGGTGCAGACTCATATTCTTCCCAAGACGGCTTGATAACCAGCCCTGGTGCAATGGTAAAGGGCTTGAAGTACTGTTGCCAACTGGTGGCCCAATCTTCATCGGCGAGCAAATCGTGATGCAAGTCAGGCAAGGGTTGGCGGTACAGGATAAAAAGCTCGGCAAGTTCCGTTCGGATATCATGGATGACGCGCCCCATTTGCTCAGTGGCTGTTTGGCCATCGGCTGCTGCAACATAAAAGAAACCGCTCAACCGGATACCCTCAGCGCTTTCCGGACTCTGCTCCACCCCACTGCCGCTGCGTACTGCCAAAAGATCGGTGGCAGCCTCTGCCACAATCGCCGGGCACATAAAACTTAACTTCAACCACTGTCCGGAACGCGCGGCATCCACGGCGTCTGTCTGTTCTTGTCCCTTGTTTTCCTGCTTGACCATGTTCATAACGAAATTAACTGTATTGATTATTGACAAGACTCCTGCTACAGGAGTACCTACTTCGAACTCAAGGTTCGAAAGGTCCGCTATTTATGCTTGACACCTCCGGCCACCACATAGTCTACGGCGCGTTGCGGGATTATCTCACTGGTGAAACCCTGCAGGATACTGACGACGAGCGCATCCGCCAACAACTGGCCCGACTTTTGGTAGAACAACTCGGCTATGCGCCGGAGGAGCTAGAGCCGAGGCTGGTAATTACGAGCGAGTTCAATGGTAACCAGGTGAATTCGCTCATTGAACTGTGCGTGCGCATCAAAGGCAAACGGCTCTTTATCCTCCGCTACGGGCCGGGTTCACTGGTCACCCGTGAAACGGCCGCCATTGCTGCTGCCCGCATCCTTGAGCCCGGCTATCGCATTCCGCTTGCCGTCGTGAGCAACGGTCGTGACGCAGAACTGCTGGAAACTGCAAACGGCAAGGTGCTGGCCACAGGCATGGAAGCCATCCCCAGCCGCAGTCAAGCCCTGGTTCTATGGCGAGGGCTGTCCTTTGAACCGTATCTTGATCCCATAAAACGGGAACAGGCGTTACGCATCCTCAATTTGTTTGATCAAGAGACATGCTGCGCCGGCACACAGTGCAGCACCGAGACAGCAGCAATCTGATTGGACCTTTCTACCATCACCCTTTGAACAGACCGTATATTGAAACCGCACATTATGAGCAAGAACAACCAGCCCTCCACCTGGACAAAAACGAGCTACCGAAGCAAAATAGCCCTACAGCAACCGAACTGGCCCGACAAGGAACATTACGAGCGCGTGTTGACCACCCTGGCCAGCCTGCCCCCCCTGGTCTTTGCCGGCGAGATTCGCGAACTCAAGGCGCGGCTGGCACAAGCGGTACGCGGCGAAGCCTTTCTTTTACAGGGTGGAGACTGCTCCGAGGAGTTTGCCCGCTGCACTGCTCCCAATATCCGCGAAACCCTGAAGGTGCTGTTGCAAATGGCGGTTATCCTTACTTATGCCGGCAACAAGCCCGTGGTTAAAGTGGGTCGTATTGCCGGCCAGTACGCCAAACCGCGTTCCAGTGACACTGAACTGGTCAATGGTCTTGAAATGCCCAGTTACCGCGGTGACATGGCCAACTCTGCCGAACCGGAACTGAGCGCACGAACGCCCGATCCGGAACGTCTGCTCCAAGGCTATCACATGTCGGCCGCCACCATGAATCTGCTGCGCGCCTTCACCCGTGGCGGTTTTGGTTCACTCCATCGGGTTCAAGCCTGGAATCAGGAGTTTGTCAAACAGTCGCCGATGGGGCGTAGCTACGAACGCATGGCCAAACAGATCAGCAACGCCCTCAAATTCATGGACACTATCGGCATTGCCACTGACAGCCCCCAGCTTAAAGAAGCACAGTTCTTCACCTCACACGAAGCACTCTTTCTAGGCTATGAAGAGGCGATGACCCGCGAAGATTCCGTTGATGGCGGGTGGTATGACTGCTCAGCCCATATGCTGTGGATAGGCGACCGCACCCGCCAGATCGACGGTGCGCACGTCGAATTTTTAAGCGGTGTACACAACCCGTTGGGCATGAAGGTGGGCCCGCACTACGATACCGACACCATACTCGCCGTTATCGAACGGCTGAATCCTGCAAACGAATCTGGCAGGATGACGCTGATTACCCGCTTTGGCGCCAACGCCATAGAAAAACACCTGCCACCACTGTTGCGGGCGGTAAAAAGAGCGGGACTCAATGTTCTCTGGACCTGTGATCCCATGCACGCCAACACCTTCAGCTCTGAATCCGGACACAAAACCAGGGATTTCGAAAATATTCTCTCGGAATTGCGCTGCTTTTTCGAACTGAACTGGGCCGAGGGCACCATACCCGGCGGGGTACACTTTGAACTGACTGGCGACGACGTGACCGAATGTATTGGTGGCGCACGCCAACTCTCGCCGGATCAGCTTGGCCTACGCTATCTCACCACCTGTGATCCGCGTCTCAATGCGGAACAGTCGCTGGAAATGGCTTTTCAGATCGCAGAGATGATCCGCAGTTAAGCAGAAGAAACAAGATACAGATGAAGAACGCCCTTCAGAGTGCATCTTCTCTATGGGATGTATGGAGCCGGTTCCCCGTTTACGTGAATATGGGGTGGTTCGAGCAGGATGGCTGAGTGCAGCAGGCGGGAAAAAACTGTATCAAGCTGGCTTGGATTGCGGGCGTTGAGGAGCAGTTCCAGATTGCTTTCATCCCGCAACATACGACCGAGCTTGCCCAGAGCCCTCAGATATTCAAGATTTGGGCCGGGCTCACCTAAAAGTAGCACTAAAACCTCCGCTGGCCGGCGGTCTACGCTGTCATAGGGAACGCCCCGGTCGCTGTAGCCCAAAGCCAGAAGCTTGCCCTGCACTCCCACCACCTTGGCATGCGGAATGGCGACCCCGCCACCGATACCAGTGGAACCGATCTTTTCCCGTTTCATCAGGGCATTGTACACCTGATCCTCATCGACCTGCTGTACCAGGCGGGCAGCCAAGGCGCTCATTTCAAGCAGGGCCTCATCCTTACTGGTTGACTGCAGCCTGATAATAGCCTCTTCACCTAATTTCACGGCGTCTTCTCCCTGGCCACCACGACTTGCCGCCGGTGTTTGACCGGTAAAATCTTCATCTGCTCTCGATACTTTGCCACTGTCCGCCGCGCCACCTGCATGTCTTCTTTGGCCAGGAGCTCTGAAAGACGGTTATCGCTGAGTGGTTTGACCGGGTCTTCGCCAAGTACCAACTGGCGGATGCGTGTTTTAATGGCTTCAGCGCCAACAGCATTGCCGTCGGTATTGGTAATAGCCGCATTGAAAAAGAATTTCAGTTCGTAGATGCCCTGCGGGGTATGCACATACTTATTCGAGGTTACCCTGCTTATGGTGGACTCGTGCATGCCGATATCTTCTGCTACATCGCGCAGCACCAAGGGTTTCATGGCCAGGGGGCCCTGTTCGAAAAAATCGCGCTGAAACTTAAGCAGGCTTTCCACCACCTTGTAGATGGTGCGCTGCCGCTGCTCCACCGATTTGATAATCCACTCCGCATTGCGCTTGTTTTCCAGTAAAAAGGTGCGTGATTGTGTATTCAGGATCTGCTTCTCCTTGAGCAGGACCAGGTACTCTTCCGACAGGCGCAGGTTGGGCAGGTCATCGTCATTAAGCTGGATGACAAAGTCGTTGTCCACCTTGATCACATAAACATCCGGGATGACATAGTTTATTTGTTCGTTACTGTACTCATTACCCGGATAAGGATTCAACTGCTGGATGCAGGCTATCGCCTCAAGTACCCGCTGCTGGTTCACCCCGAGTTCGCGGGCCAGTTGCACATAATTGCGGCTTTCCAAAAGGCCCATGTGTTCTTCAACAATACGCACCGCCAGCGTATCTTCTTCTTCAAGCCTGTCCAGTTGAAGTAAAAGTGACTCTTGTAAATCCCGCGCCCCCACCCCAGCCGGATCCAAACTCTGCACCAGCCGAAGCGCACCTTCGGCCTCTTCCTCGCTGCAAGCACATTCTGTACAAATTTCTGCGATACTCAACTCCAAAAAACCGTGCCCATCAAGATTTCCTATGATGAATTCGGTCAGACGGCGGTCCAGATCGTCGAGTTGCAGATGGGTGAGCTGCCACTGAAGATGGGCCATAAGGCCGGGTGTAGCAGAAATAAAATCAAACTGAGAGGGTGCGTCGGCCGGTGGAATTTCCTGGGCAAAAGAAAAATCGGCATCAAAATTGTTGGCATAATCATCCCAGTTGACCTCGCCGATACCGGCAGGGCCGTCTCCGTTAACCTGGCCGGTGACCAATGTTTCCGTATCCAGCTGTTCCTCGGTTGCCGACAGGGCTTCGGGATGGCCGCCTTCTTCCTGCAACGGCGCGACCTCCTCAAGCATGGGATTTTGTTCCATCTCAGCCCGTAGGGTATCGCTCAATTCAAGCCGGCCCAACTGCAACAGCTTGATGGCCTGCCGCAGTTGCGGCGTCATCACCAGCTTTTGGGTCAGTTTCAGGCTTTGCTTGAGTTCCAGGGCCATGACCAGTACTTGTCAAACAAGAAGTTTACATGCGAAAGTTATCGCCGAGATACATCTTGCGCGCCACCACGCTTTCGATGATATCCTGCGCCGCCCCACTGGTGAGAACCTGGCCATTATTCATGATATAGGCAAAATCACAGACCTGCAGGGTTTCGCGCACGTTGTGATCTGAGATGAGTACGCCAATACCGCGCTGCTTCAGCTGGCGGATAATCTGCTGCAGATCGGCCACAGAAAGCGGATCTACTCCGGCAAAGGGTTCATCCAGCAGGATGAAGCGGGGCTGGGTGGCCAGGGCGCGGATAATTTCCACCCGCCGCCGCTCACCACCCGAAAGGGTGTGGCCCTTGTTGCCGGCCAGGTGCTCTATCTTCAGCTCGGCCAAAAGGTCCCAGATTCGGTTGTTGATTTCGTTTCTGGGCAGCCCCAGGGGTTCCAAAACAATACGAACATTTTCCTCAACGGTCAGTTTTTTGAAGACCGAGGACTCCTGGGCCAGGTAGGTGATGCCCATAAGGGCGCGTTTATGGATAGGCAGGGAAGTGATATCCTGATTGTCGAGAAAGATCGCGCCCTTGGTGGGACGGATGAAACCGGCAATGGAGTAGAAGGTGGTGGTCTTGCCGGCGCCGTTAGGGCCCAGCAGGCCCACCACCGAGGAATTCCTCACCTGCAGGCTGACGTCGTCCACCACCCGCCGTTTGCGGTACTCTTTCGAGATACTGCGGGTTTCAAGTACTGAATCGGATATCATGGGTTACTGACTTGCACCGGGACGAATCACCGCCCGTACCCGACCCTTCTGGGAAGAATCTTGCTCCACCACCGAACGCTTTTCGTCCAGATAGTAGGTGATGGTTTTGCCGGAGACCATGTTGGGCCCGTTCCAAGCCTTGGCATTGCCGCTGAGCACTGCTTTGCGCTGTTTGGCGAAATAGTCCAGACGGTCGCCGGTGCCGAGCCAGTCGTCCTGCACGATTTGCACATTCTTGACACAGACCAGTTTTTCCAGCTGACCTGCTGCCTTATCGCCTCCTGCGCTGTCGCTGTAGTGCACGGTCATTTCATCGGTACGGATGGTCATGCCACCCTGTTTGGCTACCACCTTGCCCATAAACACGACTGAATTGCTGTTTTCCTGCGAGACCATCCGGTTGGCCTCAATATTGATTGGCGCCTGCTCGGCGGCTGATAATGGTGCCGGGCCAACAAGGCACAGCCCCAAGACGGCCCCCATGGCGCAGGCCAACACGGTTCGACGCATCGGAACGGACATGGAAAACGAAAAAAAACGCATGACTGGCCTCACAAGTAGTGAAAAGATGGAAAGAGCCTTAAATCGGGTTTGATTTTTGCATCAGGAAAGAATTTTACTTTGCTGGAAAAAAAATGTAAAGAGCAGAGACTGAAAATGAAAACTTTGCTTCTGCACCATCACGACGCATGGCAAGGCGCTCAATCGTACATGCTACTAAACATTACTACCTAACAATCAGCCAAAACAATGAACCACGAAGGAATAGCCAAAGCCAAGGTCCTAGTGGAATCCCTCCCCTACCTGCGCGAATTCAGCGGCCAGACCCTGGTTATTAAGTATGGTGGCCACGCCATGGTCGACGAAGAACTGAAAAAAAACTTCGCCTTGGATGTCATTCTCATGCAGTATATCGGTATCAACCCGGTAATCGTGCATGGCGGCGGCCCCCAAATCAACCGCTTCCTGGACAAGATGCAGGTCAAGCCCAGCTATGTGCAAGGCATGCGGGTGACCGACGGTGAGACCATGGATGTGGTCGAAATGGTGCTCGTTGGTAAGGTCAACAAGGAAATCGTCGGCCTGATCAACCATTTTGGCGGCAAGGCAGTGGGGCTCTCCGGCCGGGATGGCGACCTGGTGCAGGCGGTAAAAATGACCCTGCACGCCAAGTCGACCGAGGAAAACCGACCGCCGGAACTCATCGACATCGGTCGAGTGGGTGAGGTTACCAGGGTAAATGCCGAAGTACTGCGCACCCTGCAGCAACGGGATTTCATCCCGGTAATCGCACCGGTAGGCGTAGGTGAAGACGGTCAGGCCTTCAACATCAATGCGGACTTGGTGGCAGGAGCCATTGCCGCTGAGCTGAAAGCGCTCAAGCTCATTTTGCTCACCGATGTTGCGGGTGTAAAAAACAGCCTGGGGGAGCTGATTTCAACGATTTATCGTGATCAGATCGACGACCTTGTTCATGCGGGCGCAATCCAGGGAGGCATGATCCCTAAGGTAAACTGCTGCAAGGCTGCTTTGGATGGTGGCGTTGCCAAAGCGCATATTATCGACGGAAGACAGGAGCACGCGATCCTGCTTGAAATTTTTACCCGTAAGGGCATAGGTACGGAGTTAGTGGCATGAAGAATACTGAGTGGATTGAACGGGGCGAACAGGTTTTTGCTAACACATACACCCGTTTTCCTGCGGCCATACTGCGAGGAGAAGGCTGCCGCCTCTGGGATGCGAACGGCAAAGAATATCTTGATTTTTTGGCTGGCATTGCTGTGTGCGCGCTGGGCCACTGCCATCCTGCCATCACTGCGGCTATCCGCAGCCAGGCAAATGACCTGGTGCATGTAAGCAATCTTTTTTACACCAAACCTCAGATTGAACTTGCAGAACTGCTTGTACAAAACAGCTTTGCCGACCGTATTTTTCTGGCCAACTCCGGGGCTGAAGCCAATGAAGCAGCCATAAAACTGGCACGTATTCACAGTACGCCCGGTAAATTTGAGGTTATTTCACTTCTGGGCTCCTTCCATGGCCGTACCCTGGCAACTGTGGCGGCAACCGGACAACCCCGTTTCCACCAGGGATTTGAACCGATGCCCGCTGGTTTTGTCCATGCTGAATTTGGGGATATTGCCGCCATCGAAGCGCTTATTGGTCCACAGACCTGCGCCATACTTTGTGAACCGCTCCAGGGGGAAAGCGGAGTGCGACCACTGGATACCGATTACCTGCAGCAGATTCGCACCCTCTGCGACCGGCACCAGCTTCTGCTTATCTTTGACGAGGTGCAAACTGGTCTGGGCCGCACCGGCACCCTCTTTGCCCATGAGCAGCTCGGAGTCACCCCTGATATCATGACCCTGGCCAAGGCTTTGGGCAATGGCCTGCCCATCAGCGCCATGCTGACTCGCAAGGAAATTGCCGCCTCCTTCACCCCGGGCACCCACGCCTCCACTTTTGGCGGCAACCCGGTTGCTGCCGCTGCGGCCACCGAAGTACTGCACACCCTACTTGCCCCGGGCTTTCTCGAATCGGTGCAGGAAAAAGGCGCGTATTTCAGTGCGCAACTTGAGCAGTTGACCGAAAACTTTCCACGCTGGGCAGCAGCTGTGCGCGGCCGGGGCTTGCTCCTTGGCCTGGTACTGACTGAGGAGGGTATCGGCCGGGGTTCTGAAATCGTTGAACTGATGTTTGCCAAAGGAATGATCATCAATTTTGCCGGCAATCGGGTGCTGCGCTTTGCTCCCCCCCTGATTGTGAGCAAAAACGAAATCGACGTGCTCATCCAGGAATTGAGCCTAGTTTTAGCCGAACTAACTTGAGAGCCAGCATCTTCCTGAACTGACAAAACAGCTTGCCTGTCCAGAGAAGGCCAGAGAATGGACCCTCTTTCCCTGCTCGCCCTGGCCCTGGCCCTGGCCATGGATGCCTTTGCCGTAGCCTTGGCGGCAGGGGCGAATATTCGTCCACTCAGCTTTCGCCCCTGTTTCAGGCTCTCCTTTCATTTTGGCCTTTTCCAGGCCATGATGCCCATTGCCGGGTGGCTGACCGGTTTGAGCCTGCGGGCCTTTGTTCACCACATTAGCCACTGGATTGCCTTTGCCCTGCTCGCAGCCATCGGAGGCAACATGATCATGGAGGCGCTCAAATCCGGAAAAGGCGACACCAATAACACCGACCCAAGCAGGGGTTTCACCATGGTGGGCCTCTCGGTTGCAACCAGTATCGATGCACTGGCCGTGGGTTTAAGCCTGTCCATCCTGGAAGTGAGCATCTGGTGGCCTGCACTGGTGATAGGTGTAGTGGCCACCCTGATGACCCTGGCCGGTCTTTTCCTGGGCAGCCGGGCCGGAGCAGCCTGGGGCCGCAAAGTTGAAGTCACCGGCGGTCTCGTTCTTATCTTCATCGGCGGAAGGATTCTGCTATCAGGATTACACATTATTTAATGCGCGCTATGGCGCGGATAGACGATAAAACTGGTCGCAGCAAGCACGCGTCACAGGCAAACCGCTGGCAGCTTGATCCAACCCATTGCAAGCATTCTTTGTCTCGGCTCCGACAGCTGTCCGCAGAGCCCTGCCTGTGCGTATGCCTGCGCCACACCGGCCTCAACTCCTTGACAGTGGCTTGATCTGGAGCTGGAGTTACTATATTTGTCTTTGCAAAAATGCTGTTTTTCGGTATCAATACACCTTTACTCGGACAGGTTTAAAACTGCCCGCATTCATGTGATCGTATAGCCGGGCCTCGGTGTCCGTACAGGAAACTTCATGCACAAACACTTTTTGGCCTTGTCTGACTATAAGAAAGATGAGCTGTCATCATGGATAGACAGGGCTATTGCCTTAAAAGCGGAAGCCGCAAGCGGCAAGCCGCAGCAGCAGCTTGCAGGAAAAACCGTGTGCCTGCTTTTTGAAAAGCCGTCCACCCGTACGCGAGTTTCTTTTGAAGCCGCCATGTACGGGCTGGGTGGCCAGGTTATCTTCATGTCGGCCCGCGATTCCCAGTTAGGCCGGGGCGAGCCACTTAAAGACACGGCCCGGGTCCTGGGCCGCTACGTCCATGCCTTGGTGGTACGCACCTTCGGCCAAAGGGTCGTAGAGGAACTGGCCCACTATGCCGGCATTCCGGTGATTAACGCCCTGACCGACCTCTACCACCCCTGTCAGGTACTGAGTGATTTGATGACCGTACTCGAAAAAAAACAGCACTTGGATGGACTCAACATTGCCTGGATCGGTGATGGCAACAACATGGCCAACACCTGGATCGAGGCGGCCGCCATTTTCGGCTTCAAGCTCAAACTGGCCTGTCCGGAGACTTTCACCCCGGATAAGGATATCCTGCAACGTGCCATGAAACAGGCCCCGGGCAGTATTGAACTGTTGCACAATCCACAGGCTGCTATTGCCGGGGCAGATGTGGTCAATGTCGATGTCTGGGCCTCCATGGGTCAAGAGGCTGAGCAGGAAACGCGCCTTGCACACTTCAGTGGCTATCAGCTTAACGCTGCCCTGCTGGGCAAGGCCAAAGCTGAGGCCATTGTCCTCCACTGCCTGCCGGCCCATCGGGGCGAGGAGGTCAGCGAAGAGGTACTGGAAGGGCCGCAAAGCGTGATTTTCGATCAAGCGGAGAACAAGATGCACCTACACAAGGCCTTGCTGGAACACTTTATCCTGCAGGACAGCAGGGCTTAAAACATATTCGATTTCTATAACCGTACAGACAGAAACCATGGTGGATAAAATAGTGCTCGCCTACTCCGGCGGGTTGGATACTTCAGTGATTTTAAAATGGCTGGCCAATGAGTATTCTTGCCCGGTCGTTGCGTACTGTGCCGATATTGGTCAGCATGAAGACTGGGACAAGGTGCGGGCCAAGGGCATGGCCACCGACGCAGAAAAGGTGGTTATCTCCGATCTGCGCAAGGAATTTGTCCGCGATTATATCTTCCCAGCCTTTCGTGCCAATGCCATCTACGAAGGCTCCTATCTGCTTGGCACCTCACTGGCCCGACCACTTATTGCCAAGGAACAGGTCCGCATTGCCCACGAGGAAAACGCCAATGCGCTCAGCCACGGTGCAACCGGCAAGGGCAATGACCAGGTGCGCTTTGAGCTAAGCTATCTTGCCCTGGACCCAAAACTGACCATCATCGCCCCGTGGCGTATCTGGGACCTGAACTCGCGCAGCAAGCTGGTTGCCTATGCCGAAGAACACGGCATTCCGATACCGGTTACCAAAAAGAGCCCCTACAGCTCCGACGAGAACCTGCTGCACATTAGCTTTGAAGGCGGTATCCTCGAAGATCCTTGGAACGAACCGGAAGAAGAAATGTTCAAGCTGAGCGTTTCCCCTGAACGAGCTCCGGACAAGCCCACCTACATTGAAATCAGTTTCTCAGCGGGAACACCGGTGGCCATTGATGGCGAAGAACTGGAACCGGTGGAGCTCATGCAGAAACTCAACCAACTGGGCGGCGCCAATGGCATCGGCAGACTCGACATGGTTGAAAACCGCTTTGTCGGCATGAAGTCGCGCGGTGTTTATGAAACCCCAGGCGGTAGCATTTTGCGCATTGCCCACCGTGATCTGGAAACCATCACCCTAGATCGCGAGGTTTTGGCCATTCGCGATTCTCTGGTACCTACCTACTCTCGCCTTATCTACAACGGCTTTTGGTTTTCCCCGGAAATGCAACTCCTGCAGCGTACCATGGATGACGCCCAGACTCCGGTCAACGGGGTGGTGCGACTAAAGCTCTACAAAGGCAACTGCATCCCGGTGGGGAGGAAGTCCGACAATTCTTTGTACTCGGAATCCTTTGCTACCTTTGAAGAAGACGAAGTGTATAACCAGGCGGACGCCACTGGTTTCATCCGCCTGAACGCACTGCGTCTGCGCATTCAGGCCCAGCAGCGCAAGCCATGAGCAACCCTCAGGACATACCCGGCCAAGCTCCCTCAAGCAAGCTGTGGGGCGGCCGTTTCAGCGAGACAACCGCAGCGTCAGTAGAGGCATTCAGCGCCTCCATACAGTACGACTCCAGACTCTTTCGTCACGACATCATGGGCTCCAAGGCCCATGCCCGCATGCTGGTGCAGCAAAAGCTGATCGCACCCGAGGAAGGCGAGGCCATCGTCCGGGGCTTAGACAGCATTCAGGCCGATATTGAAGCAGGCCGCTTTGACTTTCGTCCCGAACTTGAAGATATTCATATGAATATCGAAAAGGCGCTTACAGACCGAATTGGTGAAGCTGGCGCGCGGCTGCACACCGGTCGTAGCCGCAATGATCAGATCAATCTGGACCTGCGGCTCTACCTGCGCGACGAATGCGATGCTTTCGATACCCTGCTCGCCGACCTGCAGCGTGTCTTCGCCCAGCTCGCCCGACGTTATCTTGGCACAATCATGCCTGGCTACACCCACATGCAGCGGGCGCAACCTGTACTGCTTTCGCACCATCTGCTGGCCTACGCCAGTATGTTCGGCCGGGATCGCGCACGCTTAAGCGATTGTCGCAAACGTATCAATGTGCTACCGCTTGGGGCAGCAGCCTTGGCAGGTACCGGTCTGCCCATCGACCGGGCCATGGTCGCCCGTGAGCTTGGCTTTGCTGGCGTCAGCGACAACTCCATGGACACCACCGCAGACCGGGATTTTGTGCTGGAAACACTTTTTTGTCTGAACCTCATTCAAATTCACCTCAGTCGTCTATCCGAGGAACTGGTGCTGTGGTCAAGCAAGGAGTTCGACTTCGTCCGCATTGGCGATCGCTACTGCACCGGCTCTTCCCTGATGCCCCAGAAAAAAAACCCGGATATACCAGAACTGGTGCGGGGAAAAAGTGGCCGGGTAACCGGTGCCCTCATGTCGCTTTTGATGACGATGAAGGGCTTGCCCCTCACCTACAATCGAGATATGCAGGAAGACAAGGAACCGCTGTTTGACGCTCTGGACACAGTTAGGTCCTGCCTTGCTATTACCACTGAGATGCTGGCGCACACCGAATTTAACACCGCGCGTATGCGGGCTGCCACCACCGGCGGCTTTATGACCGCAACTGATCTGGCTGACTATCTGGTTTGTAAGAACTTGCCCTTCCGGCAGGCGCATGGCCTTGCCGGTCGGATCGTTGCCCGCTGCCAGGAATTGCAGTGCGAACTCGGCGAACTGACTCTAGAAGAAATGCAATCTTTTTCGCCCTTGATTGAGGAAGACATCTACACCCGACTCTCCATTGAGGGCTCGGTCAACAGCCGGACTTCCGCCGGCGGCACCGCACGATCCAGGGTGGAAGAAGCCCTGAATACTGTTGAACAACAACTGGGAATACACTCATGAAAACCTTTCATCGTGGCACCCGTTTTTTTATCGTTGCCGGTTTGGCCGGCCTGACCCTCTCTTTGGGAGCATGCGGCTACAAGGATAAACCTGTTCCTCCGCAACATATCGTACCCAAACCGATTACTGATTTGACTTATCAGCTCAGCAGCAAGGGGGCGACGCTTACTTGGACCTATCCCAATGAAACCGTGACAGGAGAGGATTTAACCCGAATCAGTAATTTTAAGCTGTATCGGGCAGTGGTACCGATGGAATCCTACTGTGAAACCTGTCCCATACCTTTCCTGGCACCAGTCAGCCTAGATGGCGGAGCGCTTCCGGATAAGGGCAACCGTAGCGGTAGCTATCAGGAACCGATTCTCCGCCCGGGCAATATGTACTTTTACAAAGTACGCAGCAACAATGGCTGGTGGTCTGAATCTGCGGATTCAAATATCATTTCCTTCCTGTGGGATACACCTGCCGGTGCTCCGGCTGAACTGCGGGCACAAACCGCAGATGGCCGCAATCTGCTCAACTGGACTGCGGTTACCCGCAATCAGGACGGCTCTGCGCTTGCCCACCCGGTTCGTTACCAGGTCTTCCGTAAAAGTGGTGCGGGTAGCTTCGTCAAACTTGGCGCGCCCATCGGCGAGACCAGCTATACCGATACTCGCGTACAAAATGGCGTCACCTACACCTATCAGGTGCAGGCTCTGAGCGTCTTCAAGAAAGGGCTGGTTGAAGGCGCCACCAGCACCGCTGTCAGTGTGACTCCCATGGACAAGGACGCTCCTCCACCGCCGGAAACACCGCAGGTGGTGGTAACCGATGCAGGCGTCAAGGTGTTCTGGAATCATGCCCATGCCGATGATCTGGCCGGGTATAAGGTATATCGTCGGGCAGCGGGCGAGGGTAGTGCCCGTTTTGTTGGCCAGGTAAACCTGCCTTATAACATGTATATTGATAATGATGCCCCTAAGGGTGTAGTACTATACTACTCAGTTTCCAGTATAGACAGCGAACACCCCGCCAACGAAAGCGCACGCACGGCCGAAGCGCGTGCCGAGGAATAGTATGGTCGAAAACGACCTTCAAACAATAAGGGAGCATGGCCCGGCATCAATAGCCTGCGCCCATTGGCCCCTCCCCTTCTGGAAAATGAGTGGGGCGGGCAATGATTTTATCATCATTGATCATCGCCGACCTTTGATTGCATCGGAGCAGATGGCCGAATTCGCCCGCCTGACCTGCCGCCGCAAGTTCGGAGTTGGGGCAGACGGTCTCTTCTTCATCGAAAATTCCGAACAGGCCGATTTCCAATGGCGTTTTTTTAATGCTGACGGCTCCGAAGCGGAAATGTGTGGCAACGGTGCACGCTGTGTGGCCCGTTTTGCCTACATGAACGGTATTGCCGCAGCACACATGCGCTTTGCCACCCTGGCAGGCATCATTGAGGCCAGTGTGGAGGGCCCACAGGTTACCATCCATCTCACCCCACCCGGCCGACTAGAGCTCAACCATCAGGTACTGGTTGGCGGCCATGAATACACCGTCCACCTTATCAACACCGGTGTGCCCCATGGGGTTGTCTTTGTCAACGACCTGGCCCACACCGATGTTCGTGGGGTGGGATTCAGCCTGCGTCATCATGTCGACTTTGGGCCCGCGGGCGTGAACGTGAATTTTGCCGCCCTGCATGGAGACGGACTGCGCATCCGCACTTATGAGCGCGGAGTGGAAGATGAAACCTTTGCCTGCGGCACCGGAGCGGTCGCTACTGCGCTGATTGCGTCGCATCTGGGCAAGGTACAGTCGCCTGTTACAGTTACCACCTCCGGCGGCGTCCAACTGGCCGTACTTTTCACGCCACAGGGCATGGGTGAATTTTCCTCCGTGCAGCTGAAAGGCCCGGCGCATATTATCTACAGTGGTGAATTGTCCCCTGAAGCGCTTGCATCTTAGTACCTGGCACAGAGCAAATACGAGATACAAGATGCAAAACTCGCCGCTTCGACACCCCGGCAATTCGTAGACCAACACCGAACGAGGCATTGTCATGAAACCCATCCAAGGAGCCATCACTGCTCTGGTCACACCCATGAAGAACAACAGGGTTGACGAGAAAGGTCTGGCTGATCTCATCGAGTTTCAGATTCAAAACGGCATCCACGGCATAGTTCCCTGCGGCACAACCGGCGAGTCGGCCACCCTCAGTTTTAAGGAGCACAAGCGGGTAATTGAGCTGACGGTGCAGACCGTTGCCGGCCGGGTTCCGGTGATTGCCGGTACTGGTGCAAACAACACCCTCGAAGCCATAGAACTGAGCGAGTCTGCTAAGGAAAGCGGTGCCGATGCTGTGCTTTCGGTGGTGCCCTACTATAATAAACCCAGCCAGGAGGGCTTGTATCAACACTTCAAGACCCTTGCCGATGCAGTCGATATACCAATGCTGCTCTACAATGTGCCTGGGCGTACTGTCACCAACATGCTGCCCGCCACCGTTGCCCGCCTGGCGCAACTGCCGCAGGTGATCGGCATTAAGGAAGCCTGCGGCAACCTTGCCCAGATCAGCGAGCTTTTGATGCTATGTCCGCGAGATTTTATCATCCTCTCGGGTGACGATTTTACCGCCCTGCCCTCGGTGTATATGGGGAGCAAAGGAGTGATCTCGGTTGTATCCAACCTGGAACCCGGGAAGATGGCCCGGATGATGAAGGCAGCCTTCAATAAGGACTTTGACACTGCCAACCGCCTCCACTTCCAGCTTTTCAACCTCATGGGTGCAATGTTCTGCTACCCAAGCCCGGCCCCGGCGAAAAAAGGTTTGGAATTAATGGGGAAAATCGCCTCCGGCGAGGTGCGTCTACCCATGGTTGTCATGGACGCGGCCAGCTTGAAGCGCTTGCAGCACGATATGCAGCATCTTGGTTTGCTTTAAGGGCGCGCAGATCGCCGGGTTATGTAGGGGAGGCCAGCATGGTACAGGTACTTGTGGCGGGCGCTGCCGGCCGGATGGGGCAGCAAATCATCAAAATAATCCAACAAACCCCCACCCTGCAACTGGCTGGGGCGTTTGAGGCCGATGGCCATGCTGCCATTGGCAGGGATGCCGGTAAATTGTGCGGCTTAGGCAATCTTGGTGTTCCCATTGAGGCAGATTTGCAATCGGTACTCGACCGGGGTGATGTCCTCATCGACTTTACCTTTCACCGGGCAAGCATTGAATTTGCGCGCCTGGCTGCAACACGCGGCTTAGCTATGGTTGTTGGCACCACCGGCCTCTCAGCCGATGAAGAGGCGGAGCTGCAACAATTAGCAAGTGAAAATTTTCCCTGTGTGCATACCTCTAACATGGCAGTAGGGGTCAATGTTTTATTCAAGCTGGTGGAGAAGACTGCCCAGATACTTGGCGATGCCTATGACGTGGAAATCATCGAGGCCCATCATCGCATGAAAAAAGATGCACCTTCGGGCACTGCCATTACCCTTGGCAAAATGGCTGCAGCCGGGTTGGGACGCAACTTTGATGAAGTAGCGGTCAAGGAGCGCAACGGCATCATCGGTGCGCGTACCGATACAGAAATTGGTATTCAATCAATCCGCGGCGGTGATATCGTAGGGGAACACACGGTATACTTTGCCGGCACAGGTGAATGCCTGCAAATCGCACACCGGGCCACCAGTCGCGACAACTTTGCCCGCGGTGCCGCCTTGGCCGCAGCCTGGGTTGTTGGCAAGGCCAATGGTATGTATACCATGTTCGATGTGCTCAACCTGAACAAGCTGTGATTCCATTTATACCTTAAAGCGCACTCAATGCCGGGTCGTGTCGAAAGCTCCTCGCAGGATGCGGTTAATATATGCCTGCGCCGTGTTCTTCTCGTCACCTTGGTTCAGCCTTGGTCTGTAAAATTAGCATAAACTGCATTAACCGAGCCTGTTTATTTTGAATCGCTCCTCCCTCGGCTATGGCGTCACAAAATGCGCCGCTACCAATGACAAAGCGGCACCTCGTCGGAATCGGTATGGGCTCCAATCTGGGCAACAAAGAGGCTACCCTGCTGGCATCCTGGCGCAATCTCCGTGACTTCCCGCAGGTACACCCCTTGGGTATTTCATCACCCTACCTGTCTGCACCCCTGGACATGGATTCCAGAAACACATTTATAAACGCCGTTGCCCTCGTGGAAACAACACTGCAACCACTGGAACTGTTGCATGTTCTCTTGCAGCTGGAACTGCACCACGGTCGCAAACGCACTGCCCAGACAACAGCCTATCAGGATCGTCACCTCGATCTTGACCTCCTTTTCTTTGGGGATCTTTGTCAGGAAGGTACTACGCTTACTCTGCCCCACCCCCGTTTACACGAGCGACTTTTTGTGCTTATCCCTCTGGCGGAGTTATTGCCCCACTGGCGTCACCCTGTTTCTGGGCACAGTATCCAAGCATTGGTGGAGCATCTGATAGCTTCGGGAGGACAGCAGGTAGAGCGTATCGCATGGAACCATGCTCCTTGACAGCTGTCCAGGCCAACAGGAGTTTCATCGCAGTTGAAAAGCTATTGTCTGCGACTTAGCAGCCTTTTATGCTGAGAGGCATATTGAGCCTAGCCAAGCACTTTTAAAGACCAGATACCTGGCTGTGCCCCTGCGCTCTCCCCCACCCCTCTCTGTGAGGGTTCCCTTCCCTGCAATACAGAATGGGAGCCTAAACTGAAAACTTGAACTTTTCTCCTTGCTTCTTTTTGCAGTTCCTGCTGAAATGCTTCGACAAAGTTTTTGGGTCGACTATATATTGGCATATTGTTAATGGAACCACGGCCCTGATGTTTGCTGCACGCAAAAGCGCTGTGCATCTGAGTACAATGGAGTGAACGCATCATGCTCGTAGCACGCCTCCTTGCCGCTGGCGCTTTGGCATATTACGCCGGTCTGCGCCTGCGAAAACATCTCAGACACGACAATCCTGCTCCGCAACGACCATCTGCAGATGCACAACCAATTGAAGATGTTCTGGTTGAGGACCCTATCTGCCGTCGACTGATCCCCCGCAAGCAGGCTCTGACTCTTTCCGATGCCGATGGAATACTCTTTTTTTGTAGCGAAGATTGCCGGAATATTTTTCAACAACAGCAGGAGAAGAAATCATGAAATTTTTTATTGATACCGCTAATGTGGACGAGATTAAAAAGGCCTTGGCCTTGGGCATGGTTGATGGCGTAACAACCAATCCCTCTCTGGTAGCCAAGGAATCCCGCCCATTTATTGAAATACTCAAAGAAATATGCACCTTGGTCGAAGGTCCGGTCAGTGCTGAGGTGGTCAGCCTGGATGCCGTTGGCATGGTCGCAGAAGCACGGGAACTGGTCAAGATTGCCGATAATATCGTCATCAAAATTCCGATGATCGAAGAAGGACTCAAGGCGGTTAAACAACTGAGCGGTGAAGGCATCAAAACCAATGTCACCCTGGTCTTTTCTGCTACCCAGGCTCTTTTAGCTGCCAAGGCTGGCGCAACCTTTGTCAGTCCCTTTGTGGGTCGGCTTGATGACATCGCTACCAACGGCATGGATCTTATTGCGGACATCATGGCCATTTACCGCAACTATGGCTTTATTACCGAGATTATTGTCGCTTCGGTGCGCAGTCCCATGCATGTAGTGGATGCCGCCCGCATCGGTGCCGATATCGCCACCATTCCCTACAAGGTGATTGCGCAGTTAGCCAAACATCCCCTGACCGATATTGGCATGCAGCAATTTCTGGCTGACTGGGAAAAGAGAAAAAAATAAGGAGTGGGTGAAATGTGGCGCTCCCTGTTTATGGCCGCCTTTTGTGGCTGCTTGGCCTTGTTTCCTCTTTCGTCCAAGGCGGCCATGTATTCCTATGTAGACGCCAAAGGCGTCTACCACTATACCAATGTTCCCGGAGACGGTCGCTACAAGCTAACCGAAACCCCGGTGCAAACCCGTTCCCAGCGCCGCGCTGATGAAGACAGGTTGCTGCGCACCATTGCCAGCAAATCCCAGTCACAGGCGACGAAGCAGCTGTACGACCGCGTCGTTTTTGCCCCCGGTCCTATGGCGGTGTACGACTACAACTATTCGGCAACTCCTCAGGATGTCCGTACACACATCCACAACGCTGCCTTGGCGCATCAGGTGGATCCTATGCTGATCAAGGCGGTCATCAAAGCGGAATCAAACTTTAATCCCAACGCCATCTCACGTAAGGGCGCGCAGGGTTTGATGCAGCTCATGCCCGGCACCGCCCGTGACCTCAAGGTGCACGATCCCTTTGATGTCCGCCAGAATATTTTCGGTGGAACCAGGTATCTGCGTCAGATGCTGGATCTCTTTGGTGGTGATGTGGAGCTGAGCCTAGCTGCCTACAATGCAGGGCCAAACCGTGTGGCTCCAGCTGGTGTGATTCCCAGGATTCCTGAAACACAGGCCTATGTAGCCAAGGTGTTGCGCCACTACAAAGCCTACCGAACAGGTCAGAGCATAGCAGTGCAGCAGCATGCACGACCACAGAAAAACGTCAAAAAAGCCGTCGCCGCACAAACCGTTGCACATAAAAACGCCAGCCTGGATCCATCTGTCATCAATAGTATTAAGGTGCAACAACTGGTTACTGTACAGTGAAAGTTCGCGCTCGCATCCTCAATTTGCCCAATATCATCACCGGCGGACGTTTTCTCCTTTCAGCCGGACTGATGCTGCTCCTGATGCTGCCGCAAAGTAGCGGCATTGCCTTTCTGGCTTGGCTGGTCTTCAGCTTGGCTGCGGTATCAGACTGGATTGACGGCTATTTTGCCAGGCGTTATCAGAGCGTGACTGTTTTGGGAAAAATGATGGACCCCCTGGCCGACAAGGTGCTGGTGGCCACCGCACTGATCATGCTCATTCCACTTGACCGTATACCCGCCTGGATGGCCCTGGTTATCCTGATACGGGAATTCGTTGTTACCGGGCTTCGCGGTGTGGCCTCATCTAGCGGTATTGTGGTTGCTGCCAGTCAGCTTGGTAAGTTAAAATCCACCACCCAGTACCTTGGTCTGGGTTTTCTTATTTTTCCTGAAGATCTGCTTCCCATACCCGCCCTGTACCAGATCGGCATGGCCATTATGTATGTTGCTCTGGTCTTCACCGTCTGGTCCGGAATCGAATATTTCTACACCCTCCGCCGAGTCTTTCTGGAAGAAACCTGATAGTTCTCCTTGGCTGCCTCGTATTCCACCCAGTTCCTCCAGATCAAAGTTTTATTTATGTCGGCTTCTTGAAAAAACCCTCAACCGCCTCTATATACGCCAACACCACATTATCCCGCCTCTCTATTGTCATTTTAACCTGGGAATGAAATAACCCAGCAGCTCATTCTCTCCTAATTTTCCTCAGGTATACTCGCGTCTGTTGATCTCATACTCAAAAACCAAGGAGTTGGGCAATGACACGGGTTTCAGTAGTCATACCGGTTAACAATGAGCAAAACAATATTTTGCCACTGATTGGGCAGATTCATCGGGAACTCTCACAAACAGACGGCTTTGAAGTTGTCTGCATTGAAGATTATTCCAGCGACGCAACCTTTCCGCTGCTCAAAGAGGCTGCAGCGAGCCTCAAATTTTTACGGATCATCCGCCTTAAACAACAATGCGGCCAAAGCGCTGCTCTGTGGCTTGGCGTGCAGGCGGCACGCTATCCCATTATCGTTTCCATGGATGGCGACGGCCAAAATGATCCGGCTGACATTGTCCCCATGCTGGCGTTCTTTCTCTACCAGCAACAGCAAGGGAACGAGCGGGTGCTGGTGATTGGCCACCGTAGCGACCGCCATGACGACCACGTGCGCAAGGTCAGCTCCTGGATTGGCAACCGCAGCCAGCGCCTGCTGTTGGGAGAAAGTGCTCCGGATAGTGGTTGCGGCCTTAAAATCTTCAGCCGGGATTTCTTTCTCACCCTGCCCCGCTTCAACCACATGCATCGCTTTCTGCCCTATCTCTTCCGCAACAACGGCGGCAGTGTCCTGTCCTCTCCTGTGCGACACCTGCCCGCCAGCACGGTGCTTCACATTATGATGCCCTAGATCGTCTCCAGGAAGGCGTGCTGGGCCAGGCCTGCTTCATCTCGCGTTTTTTCATCCAGTGGATCGCCAGCGATGCAGTGGAAAGCAATGCCACTGATTTTCTTATCCACAGCATCCGCAAAAAATCGGTGCGCAGGCTATAAAAAATGGCAGGGCCGCTGGATGGATGGTAGCAGCATGCCGATAAAACACTCTGTACAATGGCGGCTGACCGTGTTATTGAGCGCAACGGTTTTGGTAGTGGGAATCATCTCCACCTGCATTATCACGGCCTCGGCCTTCCTGGAAGCCAAGGAATTTCAGGATGCCATGCTGAGCCAGATTGCCTGGCTGGCCAGCGGTAGCACGAAATATGAAGCCCCATGACAGCCCATGCCGCAGTTCCCGGGCATTGATCTGATCGAAGCCGATGAGCGCATCCAGGTCTTTTTTTATCGGATGGACCAAGGCCAGACTGGCTGCCCACAACGATATCGGCAAATCTCTTTACCTGCCCGTCTCCGGAAGGGAAATTGCGGGTTCTGGTACACCTCAAACAACAGCACCGTCACCATTCGTCTAACTCGCTCCGATGGCAAGGTTGTTATTGAAGTGACGGACAACGGACCTGGCATTACTGATGCAGAGATAGAACAGACCTTTTCTCCTTTTCATCGCGCAGCGACCAGCATCGGCACCGAGGGTAGCGGCCTGGGCCTGGCCATTGCCCGGGAAGCCTCGATCCAGCTTGGCGGCAGCCTGAGTCTGCATAATCAGCCAAAGGGGAATGGACTGATCTACCGATATGAGCAACCAATACCGATTCGGGCTTTCCCATGAGATCTGTTATCGTTTTACGGTGCATCAGCTCTGGCCCCTTCCGATCCACTTAATAACACCCTTATTATTTGTCATGGAAGAACCCCCTTGCCCCAACATCCGCTGTTAGCTTTCCCTGTTTCCGTTTCAGTTCAAAGGCATGCCAAGGCATCTGCCTGGTTGCGGTAACCTTTGTTCTTCTCCTGCTCATAGGCGCGACCTATTTGGGTTTCACTCTGCTAAACGGTAACTTCCATGCCATTGTTCCTGGAGAGGCGTACCGTTCTGCCCAACCTACGACAAAACAAATAGCCGCTTATCATGAACGCTATGGTATCCGTACCATCATCAATCTGCGCGGCGAAAACCCTGGTAGTGCCTGGTACCGGGACGAGGTTGCCGAGTCCCAGCGCCTCGACATCACCCACCTCAATTTCAGCATGTCGGCCAGTGAAGGTTTATCTCTAGAAGAAGCGCCCGCATTGATCGACCTTATGCAAAAAGCGCAAAAACCGCTCCTGATCCACTGCCAGGGCGGTGCGGACCGGAGCAGCATTGCAGCGGCCCGGTATGTCGCGGCTATTGCCAAACAAGGGGAGAAGGTTGCGGAAAAGCAGTTTTCCCTGCATTACGGCCATATACCACTACCCATTTTTGAAAGTTACGCCATTGACCAGAGCTGGGAGATCCTAGAACCGTGGCTGGGTTATCCTGATTCATAGCTGGTGTCCGCTTAAGGAACACAACGCATAGTCAAATTATTACATACCGCAGGTGCAAGTCCTAAAATTTCCAGTGCAGGGGCTGCAGGTACGGTGTATGAACAGCAACCACAGCTTGCCCTTGTTGTTTGCTCAACCTCTTTTCTGCTTGCCCGGCGGGCATTGTATGCGCTGAAAATCCATCCCCCTGTGGGGACCTGTCCTGAGCCTGACCTTGCTCCTGGTTGCCTTATTTGTCCTGCACCAGGAACTGCAACATCTCACCTATCATCAGATCGTGGCAGCTGTACGATCTTTACCCCTGGGCCGAGTGGCAGTTGCGGTTCTGCTCACTGTGCTGAACTATCTCATCCTTTCCGGTTATGAACTATTGGCCTGCCACTACATCGGCAAGCAACAGCCGTTCAGCCGGATCGCCCTGTCGTCCTTCATTGGCAACGCCTTTGCCAACACTCTGGGTTTTGCCTTTATCTCCGGCAGTTCAGTAAAATTCAGGTTGTACACGGCCTGGGGTCTGGACGCGGCCGATGTGGCCAGGGTGGTGGCCTTTACCTCGGCAAGCATCTGGATAGGACTGGCCCTGTTAGGCGGGGCAGCATTGATTGTAAACGGCACCCCTGGCGCAATAGCGGGCGGAATTGTGCTGATTGCCTTGCCGCTCGCCTATTTTCTTGCCTCCGCGTGGTGGAAAAAACCATTCAGGATTTTTGGAGTTCTGATTACTCCTCCAGGCTTTCGCACGGCTTGCGCCCAGACCCTGCTGTCCCTGGCTGACTGACTGCTGGTTGCGGCGGTGCTTTTTGTTCTTTTACCTGTACCCGATCTGGATGCACTCCGTTTTTTCTTAAATTTTCTCATAGCCCAGCTCACCGGCGTGCTCAGCCAAACATCGGGAGGCATCGGCGTGTTTGAATCCACCTATCTGGTACTGAGCCCATCTGCCCAGGGAACAGAGCTGACCTTCGCGGCCCTGGTGGCCTTTCGTCTCATTTACTACATTGCCCCGCTCTTCTTGGCCGAATTTCTCCTGGCCCTGCATGAAGTGGTTACCGCCAACCCGATTACCAGCCACGTTTTTCGCGCCTCCCTGCGCTGGAGCACCAGTCTTGCGCCAACCCTTTTGGCGGGCATCACCTTCATGGCCGGTGTGTTGCTCCTGGTATCTGGGGCAACACCTGCAATCCCTGGCCGTCTGGAATGGCTGCAGGATATTGTCCCTCTGCCGCTGATGGAAATGTCACACTTTTTGGGAAGTGTGGCCGGTGTGCTGCCCCTGGTTCTGGCCAGGGGCATCCAGCGACAGCTGGACGCGGCCTACCTCTTAAGCGTACTGCTCGTTATCGTGGGTGTCGTGGCATCGCTACTCAAAGGTGGTGATTATGAGGAAGCGCTGGTCCTTGGACTGATCCTGCTGATTTTCCTGCCCAGCCGTTCCCTATTTTACCGCAAGGCCAGCCTCTTTGCCGACCGCTTTACCCCTGGATGGCTGCTGGCCATCGGCGCGGTGTTCGCTGCCATTACCTGGATTCTCTTGTTCTCGTACAAACACATGGAATATGCGGGCACAGAATGGTGGACCTTTGCTCTGGAAGGAGACATTGCCAGATCCCTGCGCGCGCAGGTGGGTATTGCCTGCACCTGCCTGCTAGTGGGCACAATGTATCTGCTGCGTGCGGGAAAATCACAACCGCCTGCACCAGAAGCAGGGCATCTGCAACAGATTGATGCCATTATAGTGCAGTCCTCCGAGACCCAGAGCAACCTTGCCTATCTATCGGGCAAGCATTTTTTCTTCAGTGAGGGCGGGAGCGGCTTTATCATGTTTGGCAAGGGTTCCAGAAGCTGGGTGTCCATGGGCGATCCGGTCTGTCCGCAGGATGAATTTGCCGAATTGGTATGGCGGTTTCGCGAGCAGTGCGACCGTGAAGGCGTGCATCCGGTCTTTTATGAAGTCAGTAAGGAACATCTCTACGTGTATCTTGAATTAGGGCTGACTATCCTCAAGCTGGGTGAAGAGGCCATTGTTGATCTGCAGCGCTTCAGTCTGGAGGGCGCATCCCGAAAAAACTTCAGGAACACGAAAAACTCCCTGGAGAAACATGGCTGCAGCTTCAGCGTGCACCCTGCGGCTGAAGTGAAGACACTGTTACCCGAACTGGCGGTGGTGTCCGATTCCTGGCTGAATCACAAAAATACTAGGGAGAAGCGTTTTTCCCTGGGCTTTTTGATGCGGACTACCTTGCCCACTTTCCAATGGCGGTGGTGCGGCAGAAGGGAGAGGTGATCGCCTTTGCCAATTTATGGGAATCAGCCGGTAAACATGAACTGTCCGTTGATCTGATGCGCTCCAAGGAAGATGCGCCTGCCGGAGTCATGGACTATCTGCTCTGCGCCATCATGCTCTGGGGCAAGAATGAGGGCTATACCCAGTTCAATCTTGGCATGGCGCCGCTTTCCAGCCTATCATCGAATTCCCTCGGCCCCATGTGGGCCCGCTTTGGCAATTTCCTCTACACTCATGCCGAAACTTATTACAATTTCAAAGGGTTGCGAAGATATAAGGAAAAATTTGATCCGCACTGGGAACCACGTTTTCTGGTATCGCCCGGCGGTTTCGCCCTGCCCTCTATTTTAGCTGATGTTGCCAGTCTTATTTCCGGTGGCCTGAAAGGAGTGATTGAAAAATGAAGTACCTGGGTCAAACAATACTGATGACTACCTTGATACTGTCCGGCGGTCTGGCCGGCTTAACCTGGGCAGATACACTGCAGCAGGCAGGGCTTGCACAGGCGGCCAAACAGAGTACCAATGTTGCGGATTTACCCTTGCAGATCGTTGCTGCTGAAGGCAAAGAGCAGGATCTTATTGCCGTACTCTACTCAGGCGATGGTGGCTGGGCTGGACCGCGATGTGGCGGATTATCTGTCCAAACAGGGGATTATTGTGGTGGGCGTGGATTCGCGCAAATACTTCTGGCAGCGGAAAACGCCGCAGGAGGGTGGCCGCGACCTCAGCCGCATTCTCCAGCGCTACCTGATCGAAGGCGGTAAAAAACAGGCGTTGTTAATCGGCTATTCCCTGGGTGCCGACGCGCTTGCTCCTTTTCTCCTGCATGTGCCGGAGGATCTGCGAGGGCGCATTCCCCTGGCTGCCTTGATCGGGCCGGGGCCAAAGGCAGAGCTGGAATTTCATTTTGAAGACTGGATAGAAAACGACAGCAGCCGGGGCTTTCCTCTGCGGCCAGAGATACAAAAGCTGCGACAACCGCCCCTGTTGTGCCTCTATGGTCGGGATGACAGCGGGATTTTATGCCCACAACTAACACCAAAGGAAGCAACCGTAGTGGCTATGCCGGGTGATCACCATTTTAATGGCGACTATGTGGGACTTGCAAAAACAATCCTCTCCCACACTGGTCTCCGGTCTCGTTGAAAACCCACAGCCTGGCTGAGGCCAAATCACCACAAACTGGAAAACATCTGCTGTAGCCCGGCTGTGGCAAGGTTGGCCAAAGCAGCAAATTGCTCTGGGGCAAAGGGTGCCCCTTCTGCGGTGCTTTGCACTTCTATCCAGCGGCCATCGCCTGCCATGACAAAGTTGGCGTCTACTTCAGCTGCAGAATCTTCGCTGTAATCCAAATCCAGCAAGGCCTCGCCTTGGACTATCCCCACACTCACCGCCGCCACCGGCAGCAACTTGGGTGTCATGGCAATTTTTCCCTGCTGCACCATCTCTTCAACAGCGGTACGCACCGCCAGGGCAGCACCGGTAATTGAGGCACAACGGGTGCCTCCGTCTGCATTGAGGACGTCACAGTCTACCCGCAGGGTATGTTCACCTAATTGCTGCAGGTCTACCATCATGCGCAGGGAGCGGCCAATAAGCCGCTGAATTTCATGGGTTCTACCCGTAATGCCACTCACTGCTTCACGGCGACCGCGGCTGTGGGTAGCACGGGGCAGCATGCCGTATTCGGCGGTAATCCAGCCTTGTCCTTTACCAAGCAGGAAAGGGGGCACCCGATCTTCGACGGTAACCGCGCACAGCACCTGGGTAGCCCCCATGCTGATAAGCACCGAAGCCTCGGCATGGGGCTGGAAACCGTATTCCACTCTCACAGGCCGCAACGCATTAACCGCGCGATTATTCAGGCGCATGGTGTTCCTCTCCACTGATGTTTTGATTGGGTTGATTGGTTCCAGTTCCAGATCAATGATGATAGCAAGAAGGCAAGGAAAATGCGAAGCAGGTGTACGTACAGATTGTTCCTGCGAACATTCTCTGAAATCGACACCGATAACAGGGAGGGCTTCGATATAAAATTGGCATGAAGCAGAATAGTGCCATCACTCGTGGCGGGGAGCAGGTGGAGCGGGCAACAGCACCACGGTTATGCCGGAATTGCTCCGGTTCAGATCGTGATGACGGCGCAGAAAGGGATAGCGGCGCAGGAGTTGCTTACCGCGCTTCGAGCGACCTTCAAACTCCTCTCCGGGAATAACAGACTCAACCTGTTGTTGCTGTTCCAGAAAACTTAATCGGGCACGCACTGCCTCACGGATTGCTCCACCTCGGCCACTTGAGCCATAACCGTGGATCAGACTCAATACCCGGATACCCTGGAGTCGACCAGCCTGGATTTCCATCTCCATACGTTTGATTGCCTGTTCGACCAAGGGCATGCCCTTTTCCAGATTAATCAGGCGGTGCAGGTTGTGCGGCGAGGGTGCAGCATGATCACGACCAGCACTGCCCTGCCTGGCATGGCAATAAGGGCAACGTCCTGGGCCTGCCAAGCCCACCTCAAAACTGTTGCCACACACCTCGCAGGTTTGCATCACCCTATTTCCATGGCTGCATCTGCATGCTGCGGGCTAGCGCCGCTTCAGCTCCAGCACCTCGGGAATCTGCTGCAAGTGCTGCTGGATAAGCTGGAAATGTTTTAGATCGCGTACCGCAAGCAGCATCTCCATTTCTGCCACATTGTGCGCTGTGGTTCTGGCGTTTAACTCGACGATATCGGCGTCATCGGCGCTGATGCTGCTACTAATAGTGGCCAGTATACTTTTTTTATTTTCTGCACGGATAAGCAGACCAGTATGGTAGCTCTGCTGCAGGCCTGGCGGCCAATTCACATCTACCCAACGGGTCGAGTTGGTGGCCAGCAGATTGGGACATTCTGCCCTATGGATGGATAGGCCGGAACCAGTGGTGATAAAACCGATGATGGCATCGCCTGGAATCGGATGGCAGCAGCGGCTCACTTTAACCTGCATGCCGGATACCCCATCCAGATCAATATTGCCGCTCAAGGCCGTACCCGTCTTGCTGCTCGCGGCCTGACGCTGGGCACGCTGCTGCATCTCTTCTGT
Organism: Desulfobulbaceae bacterium; assembly: GCA_012744275.1. Classification (GTDB taxonomy): domain Bacteria; phylum Desulfobacterota; class Desulfobulbia; order Desulfobulbales; family Desulfobulbaceae; genus Desulfobulbus. The sequence continues at coordinate 13,075 of JAAYIE010000063.1, read as the reverse complement.
GCGGCGCTGTTCCTCCAGTTCAGCATAGCCCTCTGGCTGCAGGGCGCGCAGTATGGCCGGTACGGTCAATCCGCCGGAGCCAACCCTGATGAGCATGTCATCAAGGGAGGAGCAACGCAGTTCCTTCAAAAGCATGCGAAAATGACCGCTTTTGATGAGCGACTGCAAGTTCAACCCGTTCTTCTTCAACTCCCGTTCGCAAATTTCCCGTCCGAGCTTGAGGGAACGTTCGTTTTCTTCCCTGCGCAGATACTGGCGGATTCTGGCGCGCGCGCGCCCGGTCTGCACAATTTGCAACCAGGCCCGTTTGGGGTGCTGATTCTTCTGGGTAAGGATTTCAACAATATCGCCATTTTGCAGTTTGTACTTCAACTGCACGATCTGCCCATTCACTTTGGCGCCCACGCAGGTATCACCAACATCCGAATGGATAGCATAGGCAAAATCAATGGGAGTGCTGCCCCGGGGTAATTCGTGCACTTCGCCCTTGGGGGTAAGGGCAAAAACATCCGGCTCATAGAGCTCACTCTTTAAAGACTCCATGAATTCAGCCGGGTCTTCTACCTCCTGCAGGGTTTGCACCATCTGCTTAATGTCTTTGAAAAGACGGGCATCGTTGTTGGATATTTTCTGCCCTTCCTTGTAGGCCCAATGGGCGGCCACACCCTCTTGTGCCACCCGATCCATCTCTTCAGTACGGATTTGGATTTCAATGAAATGATCGTGTGGCCCGGAAACCGTAGTGTGCAGGGACTGGTAATTATTTGCCTTAGGCACACTGATATAGTCTTTGATGCGGCCCGGCACCGGTGGCCAGTCGGCATGCACGGTGCCCAGGGCCTGGTAGCATTCCCGCACCGTGCGCACGAGGATGCGGAACGCCACCTTGTCGTAGACCTGCTCTAGCGTGATCTTCTGCGCAATAAGCTTTTTATAAATGGAATACAAATGCTTGGGACGGCCGATAATACGAACCGGTTCCACCTTGTTGGCGCGCAGCTTGGTGTAGAGGATACCAATTACCTCATCCACATAGGCTTGCCGCTCATTCAGGGTGCTGTCCATCTGGCTGGCGAGCTTCTCATATTCTGCAGGGAAAAGGTGCGCAAAGGACAGATCCTCTAGCTCGCGTTTAAGCCACTCAATCCCAACCCGACCTGCCAGGGGCGCATACAGATCCATCGTTTCTCTGGCCTTGTAGCGACGCTCCTCTTCCGCTGCTCCGCCAAGGTTGCTCATATCCTGCAGTCGATCCGACAGTTTGACCAAAAGCACCCGAATATCCGCACCCATGGCCAGAATATACTTGCGGATATTTTCCACCTGCTTGGTCAGGTGGGAACTGTAGCGTACATTGGTGATGCGGGTGGTGCCGTTGACAATGTTGGCGACATCATCGCCGAACAGTTCCTGCAGTTCCTCCAGAGTGGCAACCCCTTCGTTGATGGCCCCATGCAACAGACCCGCAACAATGGTGCTCAAATCCATTTTCATGGAGACCAGGGTGGCAGCCACCGCAATGGCATGATCGATAAAAGGGCCGCCGTAATTGTAGGTCTTTCCGGCATGGCGTTCCACTGCAAAAGCGCCTGCCTTGTCCAACAGGGCCAAGCTAGTGTTTGGCAAGTGGCCCTCCGCCAAAGTACGGAGGTGTTGCAGGGTAATCACAAAGTCAGCCACGGTCTTTCTCCTGGTTGCCGGGCGTTTACAAGGTAGCGAGCGCGCTTTGAATGTGGGCCTGTACTGCCTCCACAATTTCCGTCAAAGGCAAAGAAGTGGTTTCGCCACTGCGACGTTCACGCAATTCAATTTTTCCTTCCTTGGCAAAAGTTTTGCCTATCGTGAGACGGAATGGAATGCCAAGTAGGTCGGCGTCGTTGAATTTTGATCCTGGCCGTTCGTCGCGATCATCATAAAGGACTTCAATACCCGCCTGCTGCAACCCCTGATAGAGTGTGTCGGCAGCCCGGGTGAGGATCTCGTCGTTCGGACCGAGATTGAGCAAGATCACCTGGAAGGGAGCGAGCGGCAACGGAAAGATGATACCGTTCTCATCATAATTTTGCTCAATGGCAGCGGCTACAATCCGGCTGACACCAATACCGTAGCAGCCCATAATAAAGGGTTGCTGCTGCCCTTCGCTGTCCTGAAAGGTGGCTTCCATGGCCTCGGAATACTTGGTACCCAGTTTAAAAATATGGCCAACCTCGATACCTTCTTTAAAATAGAGGGAACCGCCGCAGAGTGGACAGGCGTCATCTTCCGCAATTTCACGCACATCTCCTACAATTTGCACACTGAAATCACGGATGGGATTAACGCCCTCGTAATGGAACCCTTTGTCGTTGGCACCGGCAACCGCATTGACCATGGACATTACCTCATAGTCGGCTACCACCCTGAGCGGCAGATCCACCGGACCGATATAGCCAACCGGAAGGCGCAGAGCCGTCCAGACCTGCTCTTCGGTCAAGCTTTCCACAATATCTGCACCCAATAGATTCTTGAGCTTGACGGTTTGTACTTCGCGATCGCCCCGCACCAGCGCGGCGACAAACTCCTCATCCGCCATATAGACCATGGTTTTAATGATCTGCTCTCGTGGTACTTGCAGGTATTCCGCCACGGTCGCCACCTGCTTCTTGCCTGGAGTCTCAATCTTGTGCAGTTCCTCCAGTTGCTGTGAAACCGGCGGTTTTTCTGCCGGTGCCTTGATTAAGGCCTTTTCCACGTTGGACGCGTAACTGCAGTTGTGGCAGAGCACCAAGGTATCTTCGCCGTTTTCGGCCAAAACCATGAATTCGTGCGAATAAGACCCGCCAATACTGCCGCTGTCTGCCTCCACCATACGGAAATCCAGACCACAGCGACTGAAAACACGATTGTAGGCGAGGCGCATCCGGTCGTAGCTCTTGGCTGCGCCTTCGTCGTCAGCATCAAAGGAGTAGGCATCCTTCATCACAAACTCGCGGCCCCGCATTAAGCCGAAGCGCGGACGGATCTCGTCACGGTACTTGGTTTGGATCTGATAGAGATTCACCGGTAACTGCCGGTAGGATTGCAGTTCCCGCCGCGCAATATCAGTAATCACCTCCTCGTGGGTAGGACCCAGGCAGCAATCGCGATCATTGCGGTCGCGGAAGCGAAGTAGTTCCGGGCCGTAGTGCTGCCAGCGACCGGATTCCATCCACAGATCGCCGGGTTGCACCATGGGCATGAGAATCTCCTGCGCTCCAGCCCGGTTCATCTCCTCACGTACAATAGCGCTTACCTTTTGCAAAGTAAGCAAGCCCAAGGGTAGAAAGGTGTACACTCCGGCACTAAGCTTGCGGATAAAGCCGCCGCGCAGCAGCAGCTGGTGGCTGATGACCTCGGCCTCGGCAGGGGTTTCCCGGGTGGTGGGCAACAGCATCTGTGAATAACGCATCTTACTCTCCCGCGTGAATCTTATTTTCGACCTGCTTTGTTCAAGTTTTCCAAGTACTCCGCCTCCATGCGGTCAAGCTCCTGGAGCAGGGCTGGCAGCACATCTGTTTCGGCCACCTTCTCAACAAGCCGTCCTTTTTTGAACATGATACCGACGCCATTGCCGCCGGCAATACCGATATCCGCCTCCCGCGCCTCGCCAGGCCCGTTGACTACGCAGCCCATGACCGCAACCTTGAGCGGAGCCTGCATGGTTTGCAGCTTTGCCTCCACCTGTTCAGCCAGGTTGAAAAGATCAATCCGGGTACGCCCGCAGGTTGGGCAGGAGATAAGCTCGGGGCCCCGTTCGCGAATTCTGAGCGAACGCAGCAGTTCGTAACCTACCCGCACTTCTTCCACCGGATCGCGGGTAAGCGAAATGCGAAAGGTATCGCCGATACCTTCCAGGAGCAAAACTCCGAGGGCGAGACTCGACTTAACCGTACCGGCAATGAGACCACCGGCCTCGGTGACACCGATATGCAGGGGATAATCGCAGCGCCGGGCCAGGAGCCGGTAGCTGGCAATGGTGGTCAGCACATCCGGCGATTTAATGGAAATTTTGATGTCGTCGAAACCCAGCCTTTCCAACTGACACACCTTGTCCAGTGCACTTTCAATAAGGGAGTCAGGTTTTTCCGGGCTGGGATAGCCGTACCGGGCCAACAGTTCCTTATCGATCGAACCAGAATTCACCCCCACTCGTATGCTCGCGGCGTGCGCCCTCGCGGCATCCACCACCCGGACCAGCTTGTCTGGCCCACCTAGATTACCGGGGTTGATGCGGATGGCCTGGGCCCCGTGTTCCAGGGCAGCCACGGCCAAGCGGGCATCAAAATGGATATCCGCGATCAGGGGCAGATTTATGCGGTCACAGATGGCTCGAATAGCCTGGGCCGCATCAGAATCCGGCACCGCCACTCGAATCAGCTCGCAACCAGCCTGGGCGAGGCGGTCGATCTGGGCGACAGTCGCTTCCACATCGCTGGTCTGGGTGTTGGTCATGGATTGCACCGAAATGGGTGCATCGCCACCAATGGCCACTGAACCAATATGAATCTGTCTTGTCTTCCGACGTGCAATCATACCTGTGGGTCCTCTGCTTCCCGGTCTTGGGCCGCCAGGTTCAGCTCTGCCTCCGAAGCGCGAACGTAAAGCGGCCCAGCATCTGTCTGCACCGCACCATGACCGAGCATGTCGGCAGCACAAAAACCGATCAACGCTGCCCTGGGCAGGGTAACCGCCGCTGGTGTAACGCGGATAAGTGGATGGTTTAAAAAGGCCGTGTCACAGGCAGTTATCCCTGGCCCGATGCAAACGGTTGGCTCTGTGACCTGGGCAAGCAGAAATGCTACGGAGCAGACTTGGTACGGACCAAGGCGTCTGGGTAAACCGAACTCATCCCGGATGGCTGTGGTGTACAGGGCAGCATAAACCTGGTTTTTTCTCGCGTCAAGAAGAGTACAAACCGGTTCCTGCAGGGGTGGTAATTGTGCGGCCAAGGCATCAAGAGTAGGCACACTCACCAAAGGCTTCCCTGCGGCAAAGGCAATTCCCCGAGCAGCAGCCATACCGATGCGCAGTCCGGTAAAGGAGCCCGGACCCTGGCTGACTGCCACGGCATCAATGGCGCTCCAGTCAAGCTGGCCTGCCTGCAAAACCTGCTGCACCAAGCTCAGCAATTGCCTCGAATGTGAACGGCGGGGGTAATGGCTGAGTTCGGCAAGCAACCTGCCCTGGTCGCGGCCTCCCTGGGTAAGGGCAACGCTGCCACAGCCGCTTGCCGTTTCAATGGCCAGAATCAGGAGCCCATCCATCGCTGCACAAGGCGGAGGATGTCGTTATAAAAAACAAAAATCATCAGGGTGCCCAGAAGCGCGATACCGATCTTCTGGCTGATCTCCATGCTGCGCTCACTCATGGGTTTGCGCCGCACCATCTCCAAAGACAAAAAGACCAGATGACCGCCATCCAGCACCGGCACCGGCAGCAAGTTGAGAATGCCCAGGTTGATACTGAGCAGACCCATGAAATAGAGAAAATTCATCCAGCCAGCCTCCAACTGCTGCCCGGCGATTTCGGCAATGCGGATGGGCCCGCCCAGTTCGCTGGCAGGGATAATCCGTTGGATCATCTTCACAATACCCACCACAGTCAGGTAACTCAGGTTCCAGGTTTGGACCAGCGCGGCCTGCGCATACTGCCCCACAGTGGCCCGTACATAGGTTATTTCGTTGGTCGGAGCAATACCGATCATGTATTTTTGCCCCACTTCCTCGCCAAAAAAATTGCGAATCGGCTGCATCTCCGGTACGGCTTCAACCTGCAGGCGCTGCTCTCCCCGTTGAATGTCCATGGCAATGGTCTTGCCGCCGCATTCTTTAATCAGGTTGGACACCTGCAGCCAAGAATCGGTGCGCTCTCCATTGATAGCAAGGATAATGTCGCCTTTTATTAGACCAACGCGCTCTGCCACGGACCCCACATTCACCGCACCAATGGCGCTGGAATCCTTGGGTTCAGGTAAACCGGCAAAGGAAAAAATACCAAAGAAGAGCAGTACCGCAAAAACCATATTGAAGAGCGGGCCTGCAAAAACAATAAGAAAACGCTGCCAGGAAGGTTTGTGGGAAAAGGAGCGGGCTCGATCTTCGGGTCTTGTCTCCTCACCTGGGTCCTCGCCGTACATCTTGACATAGCCACCCAGAGGAAAGGCGCTGATTAGGTATTCTGTTTCACCCCACTGTCTGCTGAACACCTTGTTGCCAAAACCCAAGGAAAATTTCAGCACTCGTACACCAAAAGCCTTGGCGAACAGGAAATGCCCAAGCTCATGGACAAAGATCAGTACACCCAGAACAAGGATAAAAGAAAGAAGCGTTGCCATACCGCAATAAACAGTAAAAATGAACGTAGAGTACAGGTGTCTTTAACTGGAAAATGAAGATATGAGCTGGTTTGCCCGCCAGCGCGCCTCGGCATCGGCTGCAACAACGGCTTCCAGATCAAGTTCATCTCCCTGTGCGCAAAGAGCAAGCGCCTCCGACACCACTTGGGCAATCCTCGGGAAGCGGATCGTACCGGAAAGAAAGGCTGCCACCGCCACCTCGTTGGCTGCATTGAGCACTGCCGGCCGGGTGCCACCTTCCATCAGGGCGCTGTAAGCCAGCTGCAGCGCCGGGAAACGAGCGTGATCAGGCTCTTCAAAATCCAGGGTGGAGCGAGTCAGATCAAGACGCGGCAAGGCCAAGGACATGCGCTCGGGATAGCTCAGGGCGTAGGCAATGGGAATACGCATATCTGGTATGCCCAACTGCGCCACTATGGAACCATCCTGATACTCCACCAATGAATGCACGATGGATTGCGGGTGCACCACCACCTCGATTTTCTCGGGTTCCATATCAAAGAGCCATCTGGCCTCGATAACTTCCAAGCCCTTGTTCATCAGCGTGGCGGAATCAATGGAAATTTTTTTTCCCATGGACCAGTTGGGATGTGCCAGGGCGGCTTCTACTTCAACCAGTTCCAACTCAGCTGCACTCAAGGCACGAAAAGGGCCGCCGGATGCGGTGAGGAGTAGCCTGCTTACGTCTTGGGAGCGGCCCGCTTCCAGAGCCTGAAAAATAGCACTGTGCTCCGAATCTATGGGCAACAGGTGCACTCCCTGTCTGCGTACCTCCGCCATGATAAGGCGCCCGGCCATGACCAGGGTTTCCTTGTTGGCAAGGCCGATATCCTTACCCGCGCGGATGGCGGCAAGGGTTGGTTGCAGTCCTGTGGCTCCTACCACCGCACTGACCACCATATTGACCTCGGGCAAGGTTGCCACCTGGCAAAGCCCCTGCTCGCCCCATACGATGCTGTTACGATAAGCAGCAGGCAACAAGTCGGCAAGCGGAGCAACCAGGGATTCACAGGCCACGCTCACATACGCCGGTGCAAATTCCTCCACCTGCCTGGCGAGCAATTCGATATTGCGGCCAGCAGCCAAAGACAGCAACCGAAAGCGTTCCGGGAATTGACGCACCACGGCGCAAACATTGCGGCCAATCGATCCGGTAGATCCCAGAAGCGCGAGATTTTTCACAAAGCCCCTTGAAAATAGAGCAGATAATATAGGGCAGGCGCACTCAAAAGCAGGCTGTCAATACGATCGAGCAGGCCACCATGTCCGGCAAGAATGCTGCCGGAATCCTTGACGCCGCTGGCCCGTTTGATCATGGATTCAGTCAGATCACCCGCAATACCGATACATACCAGGAGCACGGTTGCAGGTATGAGCACCACCACTGCAAGGGGACCTTTCATAAAAAAATGCGTTATAAGGGCGCAGATAACCCCGCATAATACTCCACCGACCACTCCGGCCAGAGTTTTTTTGGGGCTGATATTCGGAAAAATCTTGCGGCGGCCAAACAGACGCCCTGCATAGTAGGCACCGGTATCCGAGCCTGCAATGATCGCTGTCAGGAGAATGAGCCAGAAACTGCCGTTGGGCAGAAGCCGTAGCAGCATCAGATAGGCACTGCACAGACCAAGATACAATCCGGCAAAACAGCCAGTACTCAGCAGGTGCTGCACATTATCCCAAGAGGAGTAGCGGGCAAGCCCCATGCCTATAAAACCACAAAGGGTAAGAAAAAGGGCGAAAAGTACCAGCTCTGCCTGACCAAAGCAGGATGCGATGACCGGCATCAGCGCGCACAGAATGGCGCAGACACGCGACATGCCCTGCAGGACGGGAAAGGCCATACGAAAAAATTCACTGACAGCGATGGCCGCTCCCATCAGAAGCACCAGCCCAAAAACCCAGGCAGGCGCCAAGATCAGTAATATCAACCAGGCAACAGCCAAGATTAAGCCGGGAATGACCCTGTTCATGGCTGCTCCACCGCCAGAGACAGCACCTGCCCGCCGGTTCGCCCAAAACGCCGCTGACGCTGATTATAAGCAGTAATGGCTTCAATGAGGTGCGGTCGGCGAAAATCGGGCCACTTGGTTTCGGTAAAATACAGTTCGGCGTAGGAAAGTTGCCAGAGAAGAAAGTTGGAGAGGCGGCGCTCGCCGCCGGTGCGAATCAGGAGGTCCGGATCGGGCTGGCCTACACTGTAGAGCCGCCCAGCAAATAACTCCTCATCAATGCTTTTCCAGTGCAAACGACCTTCTTCACAGTCCCTCGCAAGGGAGCGGGCAACTCGCACGAGTTCGCTGCGACCGCCGTAGCTCAGGGCCAGATTCAACACCATCGCTCCGCAGTGCATAGTTTCGGCCATGGTTTTTTCAAGCACTTCCCGCACTTCGGCAGGCAACTGCTGTGCTTCGCCCAGGCAGCAGAGTCGAATGTCGTTGCTCAGCATCGTTTTCAACTCCGATCTGAGGTAGCTCTGCAGCAAGGTCATCAAACCACTGACTTCTCCTTCAGGACGCCGCCAGTTTTCCGTGGAGAAGGCGTACAGAGTGAGGTGTTGCACCCCGAGGCTACGGGATGTTTCCACCACCTCGCGCACCGCGTCCACCCCGGCCTTATGGCCAAACAGGCGGTGTTTGCCGCGTTCCTCCGCCCACCGGCCATTGCCATCCATAATGATGGCAATATGGCGTGGGATGGACAGCTTTGCCGTGTCCGTACACATGGTGCGGTTTTCTCAAGCAGTCACTAGCGGCTCATACTTCCATCACTTCTTTTTCCTTCCCTTCCACAATGGAATCAATCATGGTGATGAAGGAATCGGTCGCCTTTTGGGTTTCCTCCTGCAGGCGGAACATATCATCTTCGGATATTTCCTTGTCTTTCTTCAGTTTTTTTAGGACATCGTTACTGTCCCGGCGAACATTGCGCACCGCTACCTTGTACTCTTCTCCGATTTTTTTAACCTGTTTGACCAACTCGGCACGACGCTCACCGGTAAGGGGCGGGATAGTCAGGCGGATTACGCTGCCGTCGTTGGCCGGAGTGAGTCCCAGATCGGAGGCAAGAATCGCCTTTTCAATCATACTCAGCGTTTGCGGGTCCCAAGGTTTGATGGCAATCATGTTGTTTTCCGGAATGGTCATGGTCCCCACTTGTGCAATCGGCATCAAAGAACCATAGGCATTGACCTTGATGCCATCAAGCAATGCCAGCGAAGCCCGGCCGGTGCGAATTTTCTGCAGTTCTCTTTTCAAGGCCTCGATACTGGCCTCCATTTTATCCTTCACGTCCTTGACGTTCAACATATGCATATCCTCCCTGTTGCGGCGTGCGATCGCGGCACTCCGCCTTATTCCGTTATAAGCGTGCCTATATCCTCACCCTGAACCGCCCTCACAATATTACCCGGCTCGAGCATGTTAAACACGAAAATGGGCAACTTGTTTTCCCGCGCCAGTGAAATACCCGCTGCATCCATTACCTGCAGATTATCCCGCAGTACCGTGGTATAGTCTAAAGAGCTGTAGCGTACCGCCTCCGGATTTCTTTCCGGATCAGCATCGTATACGCCATCCACACGGGTAGCTTTCATCACCACATTGGCTCGGACCTCCAAAGCACGCAGTACAGCAGCGGTGTCTGTAGTAAAATACGGATTACCGGTGCCAGCGGCAAAAATAACCACCCGCTGTCTTTCCAGGTGCTCCACCGCCTTGACTCGTTCGTACGGTTCGCACACATTCATCATGGCAATGGCAGACATAACCTGGGCTGGCACTCCGAGCTTCTGAAGGCCATCCTGCACGGCCAACGAATTCATCACTGTGGCAAGCATGCCCATGTTATCGGCAGCCCCTCTGTCCATGCCACCGGCAGCGCCGGCAATGCCCCTAAAAATATTACCTGCGCCAATAACCAGAGCAAGTTGCACCCCAGTCTGGTGAATCGCCTTGATCTCCTTCGCGACAAAGTGCACCATGTCGATGCTGATGCCATAAGGCGCAGCCCCCATCAGTGCTTCACCACTAATTTTCAGCAGAACCCGCTGATACCGCATTTCTGTTACTCCATGGCGTAAAAAAAGGTGGCGCCATACAGCGCCACCCGGTTGTTCCTTCCCTGCATGTGCAGAAATTACCTGCAGCCTACGCGCTGGCGCGCTATCAGCCAATCTGATAGCGGGTGAATTTACGAATGGAGATATTCTCACCCATCTTCAAAATCAGTTCGTTAAGCAGATCCTGCACACTCAATTCTGGGTTCTTAACAAATTTCTGTTCTAACAGACAGATCTCAGACAAATATTTTTCCATCTTGCCGGTGACCATCTTTTCGGCAATCTGCTGTGGTTTGCCTGATTCTACGGCTTGGCTGATATAGATGTCTTTTTCGCGTTGCAAAAGATCCGCCGGTACATCATCGCGGCTCACCGCCACCGGGTTAATAGCTGCGATATGCATGGCGATATCCCTGGCGAAGGCTTTGAAATCATCAGTTTTGGCCACGAAGTCGGTTTCGCACACCACCTCGACCATCACCCCGAGTTTGCCACCACCGTGAATATATGCCTCAACCACGCCTTCCTTGGCCTCACGCCCGGAACGCTTGGCTGCCACTGCCAGTCCCTTCTGCCGCAGGAGATCCACGGCTTTTTCCATGTCGCCGCCGGTCTCGGTCAATGCCTTTTTGCAGTCCATCATTCCGGCATTGGTTTTGTCGCGCAGTTCTTTTACCATCTGGCTTGTAATTGTCACTGATATGTCTCCCTCTGATGCAGGCGGCCCGCAGCGCGCCTCGTTCAATAATATGATAACTGCCGTACGCTACTCAACAGTTGGAACTTCTTCCTGCTGAGCCGACATAGCGCTTTCTAACTCGTCTATACCAGCAGGTGTTTCCTCGCCACGGCGCGTCTTACCTTCCAGCACAGCCTCTGCTATCAAAGAAGCAATCAGGCGAACGGCGCGGATCGCATCATCATTGCCCGGTATAACGTAATCAATCCCGTCTGGATCGCAGTTGGTGTCGGTCAAGGCTACAATAGGTATGCCTAACTTTCTGGCTTCATCCACCGCGATATCCTCTTTTCTCGGATCAATGATAAAAAGAACATCCGGCAGGCTGCGCATATTTTTAATACCGCCCACGTTACGGGTCAGCTTGACCCGCTCTTTCTCCATCTGCAGTATTTCCTTTTTAGGGAAACGGTTAATTGTGCCGTCTTCCTGCATGGCCTCGATCTTTTTCAGACGATCAATGGAGTTGCGAATGGCCTGGAAATTGGTAAGCATACCACCGAGCCAGCGGTGATTGACATAGAACATGCCGCAACGCTCCGCTTCTTCTTTAATGATAGCCTGGGCCTGTTTCTTGGTACCGACGAAAAGGATGGAACCGCCCTCGGCCACAGAATCAACCATGAACTGGTAGGCCTTCCGAAACATCTTCATGGTCAGGTCGAGGTTGACAATATAAATGCCATTTCTCGGGCCATAGATATAGGGTTTCATTTTTGGGTTCCAGCGCCGGGTCTGGTGGCCGAAGTGAAGCCCTGCCTCGAGCATTTGTCGCATGGTAACATTTGCCATTATAATACTCCTTTATGGTTAATCCTCCGCCCAGGCAGCCGACTCTGTGTGAGCACCAAAGGCTTATGCGGGCGTGTGTATTGGGCCGGAAACCAAGGTCGCCGACTCTGTTGAAATCCGTTTAGAATACCAGAACTAATCCTTGCTTTCAAGAATTTCTCATGATACAGGCCGCAAGGGTCAGGCTTGACCCAACTCATACCGGGCATGCTTTTACCGTGCAACCAGCTGTTTCCTGCCCCCCAGAACATATTCCAGCCACTTAAAACCAAAGACGAGTAGGTCAGCGTCATTGTTTTGTATTGCGCGACGCTCTATCTTGGTGAGCCGAAACTGTTCAACAAGGCGATTTTGCCCGGCATAGATACGAAAGGCGTCAAGATTATAACAGACCATGAAGGCCAGTTGCTGCATAGGCCCAGCTTTTCCCTCCCCTGCCCAAGGGTTGCTGGCAAAAAAGGCATCTAGCTCTGCCCAGTAGTCGTTGTGGAGATTCCAGTCGTGGAGCTCCTGTTCGCGCTCCCACTGCCGCAGGGTATAGTGGTACACTTCATCGTGGCCCTTGCACCACGGGTGATGGGTCAAAAAATACTGTGATGTCAAAGCAGCGTGCTTACTTTCCTTGGCCACACCGCGCTCAAGGGGATAGGTGCGGCATGCTGAGGGCCGATCTTTATACACACCACAACCGTGCTTTTCCAGAAAAGGACAGGGATATCCTTCCTGCTCCTTGAGACGCAGTTTCAAACCCGGAAAAAAAGGGTGGCTGCCTTCGCATATTTCCACGTATCGAGACAAAAACTCCCCAGAGTGCAGGTGCAGACATTGCTTAAGGCGGAGCACATCATAGGGATAAAGTAACAAACGAACATTGGAACAGCACACGAGATAACAGGGAACCTTGGGGTGACACCGGAAGGAAAAAGTATCCCTTCCCTGCAGTGCTTGTCCCTGATCTGTGCCGATGTGATCTCTGTCAGTCATTATCTGCGCAATTCCACTTTCACTTTAAAGCGCTTCCTGTATCAGTTGAACAAATGCGCGCAGGACGCATCTTTTTGCAGGCCTGCTTGCATTGTTCTTGCTCCCTCGGGACATCTAGAATCTG
>JAAYIE010000062.1 GCA_012744275.1 Desulfobulbaceae bacterium | reverse complement strand
GTAGCGCAGGGGAGCGCCGAACTCATTGCGTAGTTTGGAGAGATACCGTTTAACGGTGGGAATGGAGCATTCAAGCTGGGCAGCCAAATCATTGATGTTCACCGCATAGCGGCGATTGTGCAAAATATTCAGTAACTCGTACATTCGGTCCAATTTCCCCATGCTTACCAGAATCAGTTTTGATTAAGATTGTGAGTTGATGCCTTTAAAGCAGAATAGCTGAGGTGATGTAAACAATTGAGTCGCTGTGAAAGAGGCCACAAGAGAGGTGGCTGGCTTGGAGCGATCTTTTGATGCCGCTTTCTTCAATCCTCATTCTTGGCAAAGGCGGTGTTGATCTCTTTGAGGAAGCCCTGCAACTCGCTTACGTCTTTTTCCGGTATGAATTCCACCCGGTTGTCATATTGAACGACCTGCATTTTCTGCTCAGGTTTGAGCTGGAAAGATTCTCTGATTTTTTTGGGTATGACGACTTGAAATTTGGGTGACAAGGTAACCGTATACATGCTGTTTCTCCTTGCGACGGGAATACATATGCTACTGGTATCGATCGGGATGTCAAGCCATCAGCCAGACTTATCATGCCAGTTATTGATTACAATTGCTCTCAAGAAGCCAAGAAGAACACGAGGCAGGCAAGGTTAGAGATATGTCCCGAGAATATGTACTGTTGCCAGTGCACTTACGCGCACTTGCAAAGGAAAATGTGGAATTGGATTGAGGCATTGTGGCGCGCTCGCCAGCAGCGCGATATAATACGGGGGTAAAAACTGGTCAACAGCCTGGCTGCATCTGCACGCGCCAATCCCAGAATGCGAAGGCTACCCCACCTCAATCAAGGAGCACCCATGGAAGCATCAAAGGTTTTTTTTACCGATATGCGCTGCGGGCTTGGCATCAGTCTTCTGGATAAAATGGACAAATTGATGCTGGCCGCAGGAATTGAGCAGATCAACTTTCAGAATGCCTTTGTCGCCATCAAGCTCCATTTTGGCGAGCCAGGCAACCTGGCTTTTCTCCGTCCCAACTTTGCCAAAAGCGTGGCTGACCGGGTGAAGAAGCTGGGCGGCCGTCCCTTCCTGACCGACAGCAACACCCTCTATGTGGGCCGCCGCAACAATGCTCTTGTTCACCTGGATGCGGCCTACGAAAATGGCTTCAACCCGCTGAGCACCGGCTGCCAGATCATCATTGCCGATGGGGTCAAGGGCACAGACGATATTGAAGTGCCGATCAATGGCGGCATCCAGTTGCAGAGTGCCCGTATTGGCCGGGCCATCATGGATGCGGATATCTTCATCTCCCTGAGCCATTTCAAGGGTCATGAGATGACCGGCTTTGGCGGGGCCATTAAGAATATTGGCATGGGAAGCGGCAGCAGGGCCGGTAAAATGGCCATGCATTGCAATGGCAAACCGGTGGTAGATCAGGAAAAATGCGTGGGTTGCCGCATTTGTTCAAAATATTGCAACCAAGAGGCCATTCACTACCTGATCAACAAAAAGGCCACCATTGATCATGAACTGTGCGTGGGCTGCGGTCGCTGCATCGGCACCTGTAATTACGACGCCATTGCCAGCCCCATTGACGGTAGCCATGATGACGTCAATCTGCGCATGGTGGAATACAGTAAGGCGGTTTTGGATGGCCGCCCGCATTTCCATATCAGCGTGGTCAACAACGTATCCCCGTGCTGCGATTGCCACGGTGAAAACGATGCGGCAATTATCCCGGATATCGGCATCTTTGCCAGTTTTGACCCGGTTGCCCTGGACAAGGCCTGTATCGATGCGGTCAATGCAGCCCCGGTGATGCGCAACACTGTCTTAAGCGATACCTTGGCCCAGGCCGAAGGTGATGGCTGCGCCAGCCAGGGCACTAAGGACCATTTCCGCACTGTCCATCCAAGCACCAACTGGCGCAGTCAGATCAGCCATGCCGAGTCCATTGGCCTGGGCAGCGGCAACTATGAACTGGTTACCATCACCATCAAATAGCAGCAGGCGCAACCAACTGCATAGCCAAGCGCTCTTTGCGCGGGCCCGACGTTTTTCAGGCGAGCTTGAAGTCTATCTGCGTTGTATTGGCAGAGCCGTTTTGCGGACATCTTTGCTCTAAATATGGAGCCCAGCGGTTTAACCAAAACACCCTGGTTTTCAGGGCGTTTTTTTGTCAACAAGGCAATCCGGTAAGAGGCAAATTAGGGGCTGGCAAGCGCAGTCAGTGCGGCCCAAGCTGGGCGCCTTGCTGACAGTGTAGCCTTGTACCAGGCGCTGGGTGGCAGGCTTGAACCTGTGCTCCAGGCAAAGAACCTGGCTGCACCGACTGCACCGTAAATCAGCCTGTATAGATTTTTCCTTCCTGCTCCGCCTGGTATGCTGAGCTGCAAATTGTCAGGATGTTCCGGATATCCTGAAGATATTCCCTTCGTCTTGGCCCTGTTGTGCGGCAACGAGACACGCAATCCGTTCTGTCTTAATAAGGTCTTCCAATTGCAAGACCTTTCAAGTTGTTCTCAGATCACCTCCCAGGCGCCCACAGAAACAGGCTGCGCCGTAACCCTTCTTCGCCAAGTTAGAGGCGGAGAGGTCACTCTGGCCGCTCTGTTGTCATATCCCCAAGGCAGCTTATAATCCTTTCTTACCTGTGTTGTAGCGGCAGTTCCGGGGCAATGGCTTTCATGCACACGCTTTTTCCTTTTGCCAGCGGAACTCGCAGACAAGAGCCCCGGCGAAGAATGTGAGGGCTTCTCAAGTCAGGAAATATGCGGCGGCAGGCCGGTTCGCTAGCATGCTTCTGGAATACACTCAACCGGCCGAACACGATACCAGAAACGATATTTTTTCATGAAACTGACCATTATATCGCTGGTGATATTCTTCTATATCACCGCGAGCCTCTTCCTGTTTTCTTCCTGCAAGCGCTCTGTCAGGTGGCTTTCCATAGCCCTGCTTCTTTTTGCCAGCCAGAAGTACCTCATCTACAAATACGTGGGCGGCGCATTTTTTGCGCCTGAGCTGCCCAGTCCTGTTCTGTTGCTGATGGAATTGCTCTACGGTGCGCTGATTCTTCTGTTTTTTCTCCTGCTGCTGAAGGATGCGTGCCTGCTTCTCCTGTGGCTCAGCCGCTCTTTCGGCGCATCTTGGGCGCTACCCATTCCCCAGACCCGGCTCAAGTTTGGACTGCTTGCCCTGGCTCTGAGCTTGGGCCTTGGTGTTTGGGGCACTTGGCAATCTATCCGGGTGCCGGATATTCACACCGTGGAACTGCGCCTGGCAAATTTGCCGCCCGGCCTGGACGGATTTTCCATCGTGCAACTGACAGATCTGCATATTGGCTCAATCCTGAACAGGGAGTGGCTACAGCAGGTTGTGGATAAGACCAACAGCGTATCGCCAGACCTTATTGTCCTCACTGGCGACGCCATTGATGGCAGGGTCGAGGATTTGGCGGAAGAAGTAGCGCCCTTTGCCGGGTTGCGGGCAAAACATGGGGTGTATGGGGTGACAGGCAACCATGAACACTATTGGAACGGCACAGAATGGTCTGCCTTTCTGGAAGAACTGCAGGTGACCATGCTGGACAATACGCACCGGGTTCTGACTATAGGTGAAGACAAACTGGTTTTGGCTGGCATATCAGACCCGGTTGAACGCCGTTTTGGCGGCGAAGGGCCGAACATCGTGGAGGCGCTTGCGGGAGCACCCGATGCACCCCGCATTTTACTGGGGCACCGGCCCAGCGATGCGCCAAGCCATGCGCCCTACGTGGATGTTCATCTTGCCGGGCATACCCACGGTGGCATGGTGTTTTTTTTACGTCCCCTTATTGCCCTTTTTAATAATGGCTTTGTTGCGGGAGAATATACTGTGGGCAGCATGAAACTGTATGTTAGCCCAGGCGCAGGTGTGTGGAGCGGTTTTTCCTTTCGCATTGGCGTGCCCTCAGCAATTACTCGCCTTGTTCTGCGGGCCGGATAATATCAGTTCCACATCCAGGATGTTTTTTATGTAGACTTCTCCAACATGCTCACCCGGGCCAAGCGCTGTTCCTCAAAAACAATCACCAACCTTGGCGCGCATGTACTCATTTTTCAGCGCCACATAGCGCTGCCAGGAGGCGTGGAATTCTTCCACCTGGCTGTCGGTAATCTCACGCACCACCTTGGCGGGTGCGCCCATAATAAGCGAACGAGGTGGGAAAACCTTGCCGCCGGTGACTATCGAACCCGCTGCCACAATAGATTCCCGGCCAACAACCGCGCCATCCAGCAGTATCGCGCCCATGCCAATCAGGCACAAGTCGCCCACGGTGCAGCCGTGCAGAATAACCCGGTGGCCAACAGTCACCTCTGAGCCAATGATGGTGGGATGACCGTCGTGGTCGCTGCGTCCTTCACCTTCGTGCTGAGTGATGTGCAAAATGCAATGATCCTGAATATTGGTACGGTCGCCAATACGGATGCGGTGCACATCGCCGCGCACCACCACACCAAACCACAGGGAGACATCTTCACCGAGTATCGCGTCACCAATCAGGGTGGCGTTGGGAGCCACCCAGCCGCCTTTGCCCACCTGGGGCTGATAGTCTCTGTAGGGCAGAATCATGGGTTTACCTCTTCATATTGGGTTTGCTTGTGTTCTTCTTCATTTAATCCAGCCATCATCTGGGGAATACGGTCAATGCTGGCCTGATCATGCCGCGACATAGTTGCCACCAAGTGGCCTCGGAACATGACGCCAATACGATCTGACAGGGCCAAAGCTTCGGCCAGATCACCAGTGACAAGGATTATGCCAGCCTGCTCCCTGGCTTTGAGGAGCAGCCTCCATACCTCTTCTGCTGCGGCAATATCCAAACCTTGGGTGGGCTGCTCCGCTACGATCAGCCGGGGCTTGCGGTAGAACTCACGGGCCAGCACCAGTTTCTGCAGATTGCCGCCGGAAAGCTGCCAGGCGCGAAGAGCAGCATCCGGCGGTCGGATATCAAAATCGTGCAGCAGTTTTTCAAGTTTTTCTCCGGCAACCTGTTTGTGCAGCCAAGGGCCCTGAGTAAAACCGTGGCGGGTGGTGAGAAGGAAATTATCGAGCAGATCCAGGCCCGAGCAGGTGGCCAGGCCCTGGCGGTCTTCAGGAATGTAGCTTAAACTGCTTTCGCTTTGCTTGTCTGCAAAAAAATCATGCCAATCCTGGCCGAGGATGCGCACGCTGCCTTCTTTGGGGGGCTGCAAACCACAGATAGTTTCCACCAGGGCTTTTTGGCCGTTACCCGCCACGCCCACCAGACTGAGCAGTTCTCCCTGGCGCAGTTCCAGTTCGATGTGCTCAAGCCCGTTGCCACTGAGATTTTGTACCTTGAGTACTGTTTGCCGGGGCTCAACTTCCTGGCGCTGTACCTGTAAAAGCACTGGCCGTCCCACCATGCGCCGGGCCAGTTCCGCAGGTGAAAGCCCGGCATCGGGGTTGATTCGGTCGATGATCTCCCCCTGTTTAAGAATCGCAATATGGTCAGCGATGCTGAGCACCTCTTCCAGCTTATGGCTGATGAAGACAATAGCCTTATCCTTGGCTGCCATTTCCCGCATGGTGGCAAAGAGGTTGTCGGCCTCTTTTGGTGTCAGTACGGCGGTAGGTTCATCAAAAATAAGGAGATCACTTTTGCGGAAGAGCAGTTTGAGGATTTCCACCTGCTGCTTTTCACCCATGGACAGCCCACGAATGGGTGCGTTGAGATCAAGATTAATACCGTAGTTGCGCGCAAGTTCCTTTACCTGCGCTTCAAGGCTGCTGCGCCTGAGCCAGAAATTTTTGCTCTGGCCAAGGATAATATTTTCCAGCACGTTCATATTCTCCACCAGCTTGAAATGCTGGTAGACCATGCCAATGCCGTAGTGGATAGCCTTTTCTGTGCTATTCAGCACCACCTTTTCGCCGTTCAGAAAGATGCTGCCACTGTCTGGCTGCAACTGCCCGGCCAAAAGCGACATCAGGGTGGATTTGCCGGCACCGTTTTCGCCCAGCAGGGCCAGGATTTGACCCCGGTGAATATCTAGGCTGATATGATGGATGGCCCGCACCTTGCCAAAGGATTTGGAGAGATTCTCCAGGCGGATGAAGGGGGTTGTACTTGGCATCAGGTTGGTGTCAGATGTTTATTGCTGGCCAACCGACAGCGGTTGGACAAAGCGAGATTCGCTGTCCCATGGAAAAAGAATCCAGGTATCCTGACTCACCTCGGTGATAAAGGTGTCCACCAGCGGCCGGCCTGCAGGTTTGGCGTAGATGGTGGCAAAATGGGCCTTGGGCACCAGTTGCTTCACCACTTTGGCGGTGCGGCCGGTATCAACCAGGTCATCCACCAATAGCCATCCCTGGCCGTCGCCTTCAACGGTTTTGAGCACTTCGGCTTCGCCTTTTTTGTCTTGCCAGTCATAGCTGGAAATACAGATGGTCTCCACCAGGTGGATATCCAGCTCACGCGCGATAATGGCGGCAGGCACCAGGCCGCCGCGGGTAATGGCTATAATACCCTTGAAATACTCCATGCTCAAGAGCCGCCAGGCCAGGGCCTTGGCATCGCGGTGCAGCTGTTCCCATGAGATGGGGTAGGTTTTTTTGTACTGGTCTGACATGGCGAATTCTCCAAAAACGGCAAAGGTGATGGGAATCAGGATGATGGCTCGATGTTGACCCCAAGGTTAGCGGGAGCCCGGGTACCTTGTCGCCAGCAGGAAAAGAGCAGCACTGCCACGGTGAGCGCGTAGGGTAGCATGAGCAGAAGCGAGGAGGGCAGACTGGTGCCCCCGGCCTGCAATCGTAATTGCAGGGCCATGATACCGCCGAAGAGATAGGCGCCAAAGACTGCCCGGCCCGGACGCCAGAAGGCGAAAATGACCAGGGCCACGGCAATCCAGCCTCGGCCTGCGGTGAGATTGTTGGTCCAGAGATGGGTGTAGGCAAGCGACAGATAGGCTCCGCCCAGGCCCATGAAAAAGCCGCCCGCAAGGATACCGGCCCAGCGGTAGGCAGTGGCATTCAAGCCTGCGGCCAGAGCTGCGGCAGGGAACTCACCCACGGAACGCAGGCTTAAACCAAAACGGCTGTGGCGGAAAAATATCCCCACTGCAAAGGGAGCAAGATAGGAAAGATAGACCAGTGGATCATGGTTGAAGAGTATGGGTCCAAGAACCGGAATATGAGCCAGACCGGGAATGGGGACGGGCGAAAAGCCGGGTGCTGCCAAACCGATATAAGGCGTGCCCAGATAGTTGGCCAGGCCCGCGCCGAAAATGGTGAGCGCCAGGCCAGATACCACCTGGTTACCTTGGAAAACCAGACAGATCACCCCGTGCAAGGATGCGGTCAAGAGGCCTGCCAGGCCCGCGGCAAAAAAAGCAAGCCAGGGCTGACCGGTAAGTTTGGCGGTGATGAATGCCGTAAAGCAGCCCATCATCATGGCCCCTTCCACGCCCAGATTCAGTACCCCGGATTTTTCCGTAATGATTTCACCCAAAGTGGCGTAGAGAATGGGCGTGCCCGAAACCACCGCAGCGGCTAAAAGGGGAATGAGCAATTCCGTATTCATGCGCGCCTCTTGAGAACAATGCGGTAAGACAGAAAAAAACCGCCGGCAAGCACAGTCATGAGGATAAGGCCTTCCATAATGGAGCCAAAGGCTGCGGGAATCTGCAGATCGAGCTGCAGGTTTTCTACTCCGGCGCGCAGCCCCGCAAGAAGAAAGGAAGTGAGGGCAATCCCCGCCGGGTTGAGTCGGGCCAGCCAGGCTACCACGATGGCGGTGAAGCCGTAGCCCACCATAATGGAGGGCTGCAGGCGGTGCACCGTGGCCGATACCTCAAGAAAACCGGCCCAGCCTGCTAAGGTGCCGCTCAGCACCATCACCAGTACCACCAGAAAACTGTACGGCATACCAGCGTAGCGGGCGGTCTGCACATTGTCGCCGCAGGCCTTGATTTCGTAACCCAGGCGGGTGGAGCGGAAAAAGATCCAGCAGGCAAGCCCCAGCACCAGACAATGGGTGATACCCCAATGTACAGAGCTGGTGCCAATAGGGCCGATGATGGCGTTGTCGGAAAAAGCTGCGGTCATGGGGAAGCCAGAGCTGTCACGCCAGACACCGTACACCAGGAAATCCAGCAGAAGGATACCGATGTAGTTGAGCATCAGGGTGACGATGATCTCGTTGGCTCCCAGCCATTGCCGGAAGAGGGCAGGAATCATGGCCCAGAGTCCGCCGGAGACGCAGGCTGCCACGATCATCAGTGGCAGGAGCAGTAATTTGGGTGCGCCGCCAAAGGAGAGCGCCATCCAGGTCGCACCGATAGCACCCAGGGAGAATTGGCCCTCAGCACCGATGTTCCAGATTCGCAAGCGAAAGGCAATAGCCACGCCCAGTGAACAGAGAAAAAGCGGTATGGCCTTGAGCAGGCAATCCTGCAGGGCCCAGCCGGAGCCAAAGGCGCCCATGATCAAGACCTGAAGTCCATGCAGCGGAGCAATATCCCGCACTGTTAAAAGCAGCATGCTCAGGCCCAGCGCCACAATCACCGCCCCGGTAAAAACCAGGGCAGAACGCCACAGTGGCGAGGGTTCCTGTCGTTTGGCCAGGCGCAGTTCGAAAAAAGCCATGTCGTCTTTTTAAGGCACTTACCCGAGGTTCGCAGGTTGCTTATTCCGGTCCCAGATCAAAGAAATGTGTTAAGGAGTGGGGCAAATGCGACGCAGGCGCACATGGAGATAGATCCTGCGGGCATGTAGGCCGATACTTCAGAGTGTCTTGATCTGGAACAGGAACTGCAGCTGCAATTATTCAGTCGTGCCGATCACGCCCTGTACCAGCCAGTCCATGCTCAAAAGATCGGCATCAGGAGCGATCACACCCTCAGCAATGCGAACTGTGCCGCTCTGATCCTTGATAGGGCCAACAAAAACCTTTTCGCTGCCGTCAATAATGGCGGCCTTTTTCGCCAGTACCTTGTCCTGTACGTCTTTGGGTACCATGGGGCCAAAGGGGGAGATATCCACCACGCCCTCAGCCATACCCGGCCAGTCTGCCCGGGCTGTCCAGGTAGCACTGCGCACTTCGGCGATCAATTTTTCATAGTAGGGCAGCCAGTTCCAGGTGGCGGCGGTCAGGTGCGCCTTGGGGGCAAATTTGGTCATATCGGTGTTGTAGCCAATGGAATATACGCCCTTTTCCTGGGCCGCCTCCTGCGGACCCGGGGAATCCTGATGCTGGGTAATGACATCTGCACCCACATCCAAAAGCGATTTAGCCGCCTCCTTTTCCTTGGCCGGATCATACCAGGTTTTGGTCCAGACTACGCGCACGCTGGCATCCGGCCGCACTGACTGAACTCCCAGAGTAAAAGCGTTGATACCGCGAATCACCTCGGGGATAGGAAAGGCAGCCACATAACCAATCACCCCGGATGTACTCATGGAGCCGGCGACAATACCGGTGAGGTAGCGGGCCTGATAGACGCGACCAAAATAGTTGCCCATGTTTTCTGCGGTCTTGAAGCCGGAGCAGTGCATGAAGGTAGTTTTTGGAAACTGCCTGGCCACCTTGAGCATGGGGTCCATGTAGCCGAAACTGGTGGCGAAAATAAGATCAAAGTTCTTACGGGCCATCTGCAGCATAACCCGCTCCGAATCAGGGCCTTCGGGCACTGCCTCGACATAGGAGGTGGTGATACCGGGCATCTTCTCCAGTTTCTGGCGGGCGAGGTCGTGCGCATACGACCAACCGCCGTCGCCAATGGGCGATACATAGACAAAGCCGATCTTTAGTTCCTTTTCCTTGGCGCTGTCAGCGGCAAAGGCGGGTAAAATAAGCAGGAAGGAGTAAACGAGAACACAAAGCGCGGTAAGGCTGGCAGGACGCATGATGGACTCCTGTGTGGGGGTTTGGTCGTTTCTGGCAGGCGGGCATGGGCACCATGAAAATTTCTTTCTATACAGAAAGCTTGGCGGGTGTCAAACGAAAAGGCCGGGCTCGGTCATTCGGGCTGAAGTGCAGGTGCTGACGAAAAAAGGAGCGGCATTCATCCTGTCGATGACTGATATAGAGAATGGTGCAGAGTTGTTCCGTGGCCACCTGTTCGAGAAAATCCAGCAGGGCCTTGCGGTTGGCACTGTCCAACCCTTGGGTAGGCTCATCCAGGAGGAGGAGACGCGGCTTCTTAATAAGTGCCCGGCCAAGCAGCACCAGGCGCTGCTCGCCATAACTCAGGCGGCGGAAAGGACGCGTTGCCTTGTTGCTTAAGCCCAGTCGGTCAAGCCAGTGCTCGCCCTGTAGGCGCTGCGCTGTCGTTGCTTTGCTGTAGAGCCCGATGGAGTCAAACAGGCCGGAGATAATGATGGCAAGGGCGCTGCCACTTACCCGGTGGTTGCGGTGC
This sequence comes from Desulfobulbaceae bacterium, assembly GCA_012744275.1. Classification (GTDB taxonomy): domain Bacteria; phylum Desulfobacterota; class Desulfobulbia; order Desulfobulbales; family Desulfobulbaceae; genus Desulfobulbus. The sequence goes on along the minus strand of JAAYIE010000062.1, from coordinate 56,211 downwards.
AAGTCGTTACTGACAATACCCAAATGGCGTTTGACCTCCCAGATGGTTTCACCGCTGCCCCGGTGCTTACCGAAGATGGCAAGATCATTGGTGTAGCAGAGCGGATGATCACCACTAATCAGTTGTACCAGGGTGGATTTGCCACAGCCGTTAGGGCCGGTAACGAGGGTATGCTCACCGGCGCGGATAATGAGATTCAGCCCTTTGAACACCTCCACCTCGCCGTAGCGGGCAAAGCCATTGCGCAGTTCCACCAGGGTTTCACCTTCGCCTGCTGGTGCATTATGTTCACCTTGCCCGCCTTGTTCGTGAGCTTGCCGCATGTCTTCCACTTTGGCCTGGAAGAGCGCCTGGGTGCGGCCATGTGCGTTTGTCAGCAGCGGGTGAATTTCCTCTGCCGGTCCGCTGTGGCGCAGAGCACCACCTCGTACCAGGGCCAGGTGGGTGCACCAGGAAGGCAGGTCAAGCGTATCGCTGCACAGGAAAAGCAGGGTCAAGCCTTGGGCGTGCAAGCGAGCAAGCTGTTGGTCCAACTCTTGGCAACTGGCCTGATCGAGTCCGTCAAAGGGATGTTCCAGCACCAACACGCGTACACCCCTGCTCAGCTCCTTAAGAATGCCGATCTTTCTTGATTCTCCGGAACTGAGATAGCGATAGCCCCGATCCAGCACATGTTCCAAGTTAAACAGCCGTATGAGTTCTCCATACGCATCTGCATTGTGCAGCAAGTTGCGGGCAGGCGTACCCGGGTCTGGCCGGTCAAGAAAATCAGTATCATCCTGACGCAATTCCTGCTCGAATAATTCCTGCTGTCGATCAAAGCTGACCAGGCCCAGATCCGGCGGCAACAGGCATTCGCCGCTGCGCACCAGAGAGAGATTACCGGCCAGCACAGCGGCCAGCACATCCAAGCCCGAGCCGGTATCACCCAAAATGCCCCAGGCCTCACCCATGCGCACACTGAGTCGGTCAATCTGCAGGCCCGTGGCTTCCAGCCCACGCAGGCGCAGCAGCACCGTTTGCTTTTGATCTTGACTCATTACTGTTGCCAGAGCCACTGCAGAGTATAGGGTGAATCGCCTGTGCAGAAACTGTCGCCATCCACAAAGCGCCAACCGCGCTCAAGTCTGGCGATGCGCGCCATGTCGTCCTGGTCGAGCTGGAGCTGCTGGGCGTCGAAATTTTCCTGTAACCGTTTCGGATTGACCGACTTGGGAATAACCACGGTGTCACGCGCCAGTGCCCAGGCAATCAATACCTGGCCGGGACTGGCCTGGTGTTTTTTCGCCACCTCGGCGATGACGGTATTATTCAGCAGTACTGGTTCATCCGCCTTTTTCATTCCCTTGGGCCGGTCGCCGGAGCCGAGCGGCGCATAGGCTGTGAGCAGTACACCTTTTTGACGGGAGAAAGCCAGCATATCCTCCTGCTGCAGGTAGGGGTGCAGTTCGATCTGATTCATGGCCGGGGCAATGGCAGCCTGGGCCAGAACCTGTTGTACTTTTGGGATGGTGAAATTGCTTACCCCGATGTGACGGGTTAGTCCGGCGCGTACGCATTCTTCCAGGGCCTGCCAGGTTTCGCCAACGGGGATGGCTTCTGGTGGCAACATCTCCCCGAGGTTACGAGGAAAGACAACTCCTTTCTTGAAATGAATCGGCCAGTGAATGAGATACAGATCAAGATAGTCCTGGCGCAGATCGAGCAGGGTTTTTTCCAGGGCGGGTCGTACTGCCTCCGCACTGTGGGAGTCGTTCCACAGTTTTGAGGTCAGCCACAGGTCACTGCGCTTACCGTTAAAGGTCGACAGGGCCTGGCCAATCTCCGCCTCGTTGTTGTAGATGGCTGCGCAGTCAATGTGGCGATAGCCGATCTTAAGGGCCTCCTGCACTGCGACGGCTACCTGGCCCTTTGAGGATTTCCAGGTGCCCAGTCCAAAGGCGGGAATACGGTCTCCATTGGCTAAGGTATGAGTTTTCATGGCAGTCTCCTCATGGTTATGGTGAATTCCAGCTCCATAGTAAAGTGCTCTTCAGCGTCTAGCTTCGGAAAATGCTTCTCGGAGTACCTTTCCTCTATGTACGCCTGCAGCGCCTTCTTGATAGCATTTTTATTCTGAAACTGGAATCAAAAGGCGCAGAGAGCCAATCCCTTCAAAAGCCAGCGATTTGGCGCAGCAACTGGTATGCCAGCGGCAGGAAAATGGCGGGCAGCATGTTGCCCACCCGAATTTTGGTGATACCCAAAAGGTTGATGCCGATCACCACGATGAGCAGGCCGCCAACCGCGCTCATGTTGGCCACGGTGGCAGCGGTCAAAAGGGGTTTGAGCAGGGTGGCGGCCATGGTGATGCTGCCCTGGTAAAATAGCACCGGCACGGCGGAAAGGAGCACGCCCGGCCCCTGGGCCGAGGCAAAAACCACAGAGATCAGGCCGTCGAGCGAGGCCTTGGCAAAGAGGGTCTGGTGGTTGCCGCTCAGGCCGCTTTCCAGCGAGCCGACGATGGCCATGGAACCCACGCAAAAGAGCAGGGTGGCGCTGACAAAGGCGCGGCCAAAGCTGGCATTGCCGCCACTCTGCCCGCGGGACATGCGCTGTTGCAACCACTGGCCGAAATGCTCCAGGCGGCCCTCAATGTCCAGCCATTCACCGATGATGGTGCCGATCACCAGGGAGAAAATCAGCACCAGCAGTTCGCTCTCTGCAAGGATTGCCCCTTTGGCGCCCACCAGTGCCACTGCCAGGCCCAAGGCCATGCGGATGCTTTCCTCGTAGCGCGGGCCAATGCCTTTGCGGAACAAGAGGCCGATAAGACCGCCTGCGATAATGGCCAGGGCATTAACAAGGGTTCCAAGCATGTTTTTTGTCTAAGGTGAAAATGGGAGCAGAAATATTCCAGTTCTAGAGTAAAGATGCTATCAAGAAGGCGACGCAGATGTACATAGAGGTACTTCGAGGAGCATTCGGCGAAGCCGACACAAGAGCACTTTACTATGGGGCTGGAATTACACTACACCCACGCTGCGCAGGAGGAAGAGGGTATAGCCGAGATAAACAGCCAAAAGGAGCGCGCCTTCAAAGCGGTTGATCCTGCCCTGGCCGCTCTTCGCCCAGCCCATGAGCCACAGGGCTGCGGTCAGGGTGGCCATGCACAGAATATCTCTGCCCAGCACGCCCTGTTCCACTGCCATCGGACTGAGCGTGCTGGCAAGCCCCACAACAGCCAGGGTATTGAACAGGTTTGACCCCAGGATATTACCCAAAGCAAGATCATGCTCACCTTTTCTGGCGGCAGCCAGGGAGGAGGCCAGCTCTGGCAGGGAAGTGCCCACTGCGACAATGGTCAGGCCGATGACCAGATCGCTTACCCCGAAATTCTGGGCAATCACCACCGCGCCCCAGACTAAGAGCCGTGAGCTGAGCACCAGAAAGAGCAATCCGGCAACAAGTTGAACAATGGCACGGCTCAAGGGCGCTGATCCGGCGGTATCCATCTCCTGGCCTAGGGTATGTTCAAGTGCCTGGAACTTGGTTTGCAATCCTTCACGGATACTCATGGTCATAATGCCAGTGAAGACCAGAAGAAGAACCACCCCCTCCATACGGCTGAGCGCTGCATCCCAGGCCTGCCAGGCGGCAAGTACTGTGACTACCAGCAGGATGGGGAGCTCGCGGCGCTGCACCACCCGGGGCACCTTAATCGGGCGGAGGATGCAGGTCAGGCCCAGAATAAGCGCTATATTAACAATGTTTGAGCCATAGGCATTGCCAAGCGCAATGCCGGGGTTGCCTTCCAGCGCAGCCAGCAGCGAAACCACCAGCTCCGGCGCAGAGGTGCCAAACCCCACCACCACCATACCGATCAACAGAGGCGGCATGCCAAAATGATGGGCGCTGGCAGCTGCACCCACAACAAAATAATGTGCGCTGATGACCAGAATAAGAAGCCCGCAGATCAGGGCAAGAACGGCAAGCAGCATTGGTGTCCTTGGGATATTTGGTCAGCGGGGCTGGAGGGTGTTATGAAAGTATGTTTCAGACTGTAGAATAGGCACAGCGCAAAACGGCCTTGGTTCATGGCAGACCGCTTTGCGCTGACGTGAGTTGGTGCAAGTAATTTCGGTTCCAGATCAAAAATGATATCGAGAAGGCAAGGAAAATGCGACGCAGGCATACGTTAGGGTACATCCTGCGAGCATTTGCCGGGAGCCGACACAGATAGGACTTTGAGGTAGAATCGAAATAGGATTTAATCCGCCTTATGCCGGGGCATGCCGCAACTAGGCGCATTGTTGCTGCTATCAGCGCGCAGGTCTGCATATTCCTGGTTGCGCCGTATGAAGCTGTCCACATAGGTGCACTGCGGATGCACCTTTTTCCCCTGGCTGCGGGCGTCGTCCAGGGCAAAGCGGGTAAGGATTGCAGCAATATTTTTGCCCCGCAGTTCCGGTGGCACAAAGGTGTGGGTGAAAACCAGCACGTCCTTACCCTGTTCTTTATATTCCAGCAGGGCCAGTGCGCCGTCCATGGGCAGTTCGTAGCGTTGCTTGGCGCTGTTATGAATCACTTGTGCTTCTTCCATGTGCTCACCATATTTTTGAGGTGGTGGATTTTGCTTATTCAGCCTGTCCGGGCGCAGGTGCTTCTTCGCCTTCCACTGGCATGCCAAAGCCCAGGCGCAGTTTGCGGTCGAGCTCATCCATCAGCTCGGGACGTTCTTTCAGGTATCTTTTGGCATTTTCCCGGCCCTGGCCAATGCGTTCGTCGTTGTAGGCATACCAGGCGCCGCTTTTGTCCACCAGGCCCTGGGCAACGGCCAAATCAAGCAGGTCGCCGGTGCGGGAGATGCCCTCACCGTAGACGATATCAAACTCTGCCTGCTTGAAGGGGGGGGCCACCTTATTCTTCACCACCTTGACCTTGGTCTGGTTGCCAATGACATCCTGACCCTCTTTGATCTGCGTGGTTCTGCGGATATCGATGCGGACCGAGCTGTAGAATTTGAGTGCATTGCCGCCGGTGGTGGTCTCTGGGTTACCGAACATCACCCCGATCTTCATGCGGATCTGGTTGATGAAGATGAGCACCGTATTAGTGCGATTGATCACCCCGGTGAATTTGCGCATGGCATGCGACATCAGGCGCGCCTGCAGGCCCACATGCTGGTCACCCACATTACCGTCGATTTCTGCCCTTGGTACCAGGGCTGCTACAGAATCAATGACGATGACATCGATGCCGCCGCTGCGCATGAGAATTTCCGCAATTTCCAAGGCCTGTTCGCCAAAATCTGGCTGGGAAATGAGCAGGTTGTCCACATCCACACCTAAACGCTCAGCATAGCCAGTGTCAAGCGCGTGCTCTGCGTCGATGAAGGCGGCATTACCGCCCCGGCGCTGGGCTTCGGCAATGACATGCAGGGCAAGGGTGGTCTTGCCCGATGCTTCCGGACCATAAATTTCCGTGACCCGGCCGCGCGGCAGCCCGCCCACGCCCAGGGCAAGATCAACGGAGAGGATACCGGTGGGGATGACCGGCACGTTTTCCCGTTCGTCCGAACCCAGGCGCATGATGGCACCCTTGCCGAATTGTCGCTGGATTTGGGAGATGGCGTTATCTACGCTTTTTAATCGGTTATTCTGCAATTCGCTTCGTTCAGCCATGCCTGCTCCTGTCAGCTGATTTGTGTGTGTTCAAGAAGATGGCGGCGGGCCATATCCAGCGCCCGTTGTGCGGTTTGTATCTGTATTTCACGCCGGGAACCATGCAGCTGCACGCGTTGCACGCAGTTGATCCGGGCATCGCCTCTGCAAGCGGCCAGGGCAAGGAAAACCGTGCCCACCGGTTTATCAGGCGTGCCGCCATCAGGCCCGGCTATACCGGTGATGGCCAGGGCAATCTCACTGTCCAGTCTGGCCAGTGTTTGTTCGGCCATGGCCCTGGCACAGGCTTCGCTGACCGCGCCGTGCTCGGCTAACAGCTCAGGAGATATGCCCAAAAGCTTTTCCTTGAGGCTGTTGGAGTAGACCACCACGCCACCATCAAACCAGCCAGAGCTGCCGGGTATTTCCGTGATGCAGGCGGCAAGCAGGCCGCCGGTGCACGATTCCGCTACTGCCAGTCTTTTTCCCTGCTGTTTGAGCAGGCCACCAACTGCTTGTGGCAGCCCTTCATCACCCTCGCCAAAAAGATTGTCGCCAAGCTGTGTGCGAATATAGCTGTCCGCTTGTTTGAAGAGAGTCTCGCCCTGCCTCTGCCCGTCTGGCCGTACCGTCAGGCTGACATCCACTTCCCAGCCAATGGGATAGTAGCCGATTTGCAGTCCCTGCTGGCCTTCCAGTGGTTTGAGCATAGCATTGATGGCCAGTTCTCTGAGGCCGCAGCTGCGGTAAATGTGCTGACACACTGGCGGCGGTGGAAAAAGCCGCTGCAATTCGGGTATGACCTTGCTTTCGAGCAGGGTAGCCATTTGCGAAGGGACGCCCGGCAGAAACCAGACCGGTTTTTTCTGATGGAAGAGGAGATAGCCGGCCATACGGTAGCTGTCATCCAGCAGTTGCGCATCTTCTGGTAGAACAGCGAAACGGGAGATGTTGGCCAAATCAGCTTCACGCCCTTCGGCAACCAGTCGTTGCCGTAGTTTTTCCAGTACCAGCGGGTGTTCGGCTGCTTTCAGGCCAAGGGCCTCGGCCGCCGCCGCTGTGGTGAGGTCGTCGTCTGTGGAACCCAGGCCGCCGGTAACTAAAACAAAATCTGCCCGCGCCAGCGCAGTGAGCAAGGTGCGACCGATGAGTCCAGAGTCATCACCGATACTCTGCATGATTGGAATATCGTAACCAAGCAGAAACAGCCGTCTGGCCGCAAGGCGGCTGGTGCTGTTCAATATCCGGCCCGAGATCAGCTCGTCACCGATGGCGATTATTTCTCCACGCATGTCTGCTCCTTTAATTGACCCCGCCACTTTACCCGGTTGGAGCTGCGCTCTCAAGTCTCCCGTTATTTCAACTCCACATAAAGTGCCCATACGTGTCCGGCATCGAAATATACCCGCAGGACGTATATCTCCATACAATGCCTGTGTCGTTTTCCCTTACCACCTTAAGGCAACGTTAATTTGGAACAGGGGTTATGGGCGCTACTGCTGCTGGGGAAGGGGATTCCAGCTGCGGCTGGTCTATTAGTCGGCCCAAGGGCTGGTCTGTATCTATGCGCTCAAGCTGCACAGTGACCAAACTGCGCACCAGCGAGCCTGACCCGGCAAAGCTGATGGGGATGTAGTTTTCGCTGAAACCTTGCAGTATGCCCGGCCGGCCCCGGAGACGACGTTCCACCAGAACCCGGAAAGAGTGGTTCAAGTTGGCCTGGTAGAAACGCTGGCGCAGAGCGGTGTCTAGCTCGCGCAACTGTTGCACCCGTGCTGCCTTCACTGCCCCAGGCACCTGCTGTCCCATCTCGGCGGCTGGCGTGCCCAGCCTTTTCGAATACGGAAAGACATGCAGATAGCTGATGGGCAATTTTGAGAGCAAGTCGTGGGTACAGGCGGCTTCGTCATCCGTTTCGCCGGGAAAACCAGTGAGCACATCGCAACCAATAGCCGCTTGGGGCACACGGCTGTGCAGGCGGGTGAGCACCGCTGTCCATTCTTCGGCGCTGTATTTGCGGCGCATGGCAGCCAAAATACGATTATTGCCGCTTTGTAGGGGAATGTGAAAGTGGGGCATCAGGTTAGGGCAATGTGCGGCCAACTCAAGGAATGCTTCATCAATCTCCGTAGGTTCTATGGAGCTGAGGCGGAAACGTAGCCCAGGGAAATGGGCGCACAGTTCGGTCAACAGGCTGGTGATATCCATGCCTTCGTTCAAATCAAGACCGTATTTGCCAGTGTTGATGCCGGTAATAACCAGCTCTTTGTAGCCAGCCTCCGCAAAGATGGTTGTCTGGGCAAAAATTTGTTTTTTTGGCAGGCTACGGCTGCGGCCACGGGTGTGGGGCACGATGCAGTAGGCACAGAAGTTGTTGCAGCCATCCTGAATGCGCAGATAGGCGCGGGTGCGACCAGAAAAATGCCGCACGGGCAGATTGAAAATATTTTTCGTATCCTCCATGGGGCTGTGGAGAACGGGAAGCGCAGCAGGGTCTGCTGCTAAAGCCGCCTGAACCAGTTCATCCTTGTGGGCATTGCCAACAAGGAGAATGCGCGGGTCAAGCCCGCGCACCAACTCGGCTTCGGCCTGGGCGTAACAGCCAGTGACCAGTACCCTGGCTGCAGGACTGCACTTTAGGGCGCGCCGGATCAGCTGGCGCGATTGCTGCCCGGCCCGGGCGGTGACTGCACAGGTGTTGATGATAGTAATATCGGCTGTACTGCCAAAGGGAACCAGTGTGCAGCCGGCATCGGTAAAGGCACTGTGCAGGGCAGCGGATTCAAACTGGTTGACCTTGCAGCCCAAGGTGGTGATGGCGACCTGTGGGGTCTTCATGGCATCTTCATGTGGCAGGTACTGCTGTAGTCCTTAAGGCATTGTGTTGGTTTAGCCTCCTAGAGGCGGGCGGTGTGCCGATAATCGCGCTGCCCTGCACCGTGTCGCCCTGGTAAAAAACGGCAAACTGGCCCGGGGCGATGGCTCGCTGTGCTTCTGCAAAGCTGATTTCGGCGGTATCCGGACCGGTCATGTGCAGTTCGCCAAGGGCCCCCTGGTGCTGGGAACGCAACTGGATGACCCCCTGCCAGGAAGACGGTGCAGCTTCGAGAGTCCAGCGCAGGCTATGAACTGGACAGGTCTGCCGCCACAGAGAATGCTCCTTGCCGACGATTAACTGATTTTTTTCTGCATTAATGGCCTGCACATACCAGGGGCTCGCATCCGGCAGACCAAGGCCACGGCGCTGGCCGATGGTGTAGTGACCAATGCCCTGATGCAGACCGAGCTTTTTACCATTCGCGTCGACAATTTCACCTGGTGTAGCGGCAAAGCCCTGGTCCGTGAGAAAAGAGGTCAGACCCTGTTTGAGAAAGCAGACATCCTGGCTGTCGCTCTTGGGCAGGGGCAGGCCCTTTTTTTGCGCCAGTAGGCGTACTTCGCTTTTATGCCACTCGCCCAGGGGCAACACTGCCTGGGCGAGCTGTTCCCGGCCAAGCCGGGCTAAAAAGTAGGATTGATCCTTAACCGGGTCTGCTCCGCGCTTGAGCCGGGGGCCACGGGCAGTGCGGTTTATGCGGGCATAGTGGCCGGTGGCAATACAGTTCATGCCGCTTTGCAGCATGGCCTGGGCCAGAAGCCCGAATTTGATCTGCTGGTTGCAGTATATGCAGGGGTTGGGAGTGAGGCCCGAACGATAGCTGCCGGTAAAGTAGTGGATAACCAGTTTATTAAAGTCGCTACGCAGATCAAGCAGGCTAAGCGGAATGCCCAAAGCTGCAGCCATGGCTTCAGCCTGGCTCAGGTTTGCGGCTGCATCCGGCAGAGGCAGTTCCATGAAAAAACCCCTGACTCTGTAGCCTGCTTCAAGTAAGAGAACGGCTGCCACAGCGGAATCTATCCCGCCACTCAGGGCTATACCAATGCTTACTTTGGGCATGAATAAAAAAAGGGGGAGGCTGGGGCCTGATTACAGCAGTTCGGTGAGTACCGGGCAAGTCCGGCAGAGCTCCATTTTATCTTTGTCGGGTTTATCGTGAGTGCAACTGCAGAGCGTGCCACTGAGAAACCAACATTGATGCCCTGCCTGAAACTCCCAGGCTGGGCAGTCCTGCTTGGCAGCACATTTTTTGACATTCCAGCAACAGCTTTTTGCCCTGAGGTCTTTGGGGCGCTGGTTGGCAAGGAGAAAAAAGAGCTGACGCTCCACGTGCAGAGGCACAGAACGCCAGCCCTGCTCATAGCTCTGCACCGCCTTGAGAGATATTCCCAAGAGTTGCGCCAGTTCTTTCTGGGTCTTGCCCAAGGTTGCCCGGGCCTTGGCAAACAGGTCTTTATCCATCGCCTTGCTGATAAAATGAGTGATTGCTTATTATTACCAGTCAGGGCCAAAAATGCAACGCATTTACCGGCATCTATGTGGGAGATCGACATAGGGCATCCACTTATTGTGGTGGAGCTGCTGTATCTGTATACGTATAGATAGGAGCGAGCATATCTGGGCGTATTAACAGGGAGTTGTTGCAGCCAGCCAGGCCACCAGCCTGTCAACTCCGCTGGCGGTGTCGACCAAGGGGCGGTAACCTAAAAGTTGTTCTGCCCTGGCATGGGAGAACCAGTGGGATTTCGCTAGCTGCAGGGCCAGAAATCTGGTCATGCGTGGTTCTTCCTGCCTCCGCCTCAAGGTGTGGACAAGTTCAAGCAAGGTGCCTGCCCCGTAGGCCATGGCAAGCGGTACCCGACGCTGCACCTCTGGCACCGCTAGACGGGTAAAGAGCGCATTGATCCAAGTCCACAGGTTCACCGGCTTTTCCTGGCCAATAAAAAAAGCTTGGCCCGCGGCACTGGCACTGGTGAGAAGGTTTTCTGCTGCCAGCAGGTGGGCATGGACAGCATTATCGATATAGGTAATATCCACCTTGTTGCTGCCATTACCAACCATGGCCAAATGCCCGCTCTGTCCGCGCTCCACCAAGCGGGGAATGAGGTTGGTGTCGCCTGGCCCCCAGACCAAGTGCGGCCGGATGGCCACGGTTTTAAGATCAGGGCAGTTGGCTGCAAGCAGCTCTTGTTCCGCCAGTATTTTGCTGGCTGCATAGGCGCAGAGGGGGCGGGAGGCATAGGGTAGGCTCTCATCTGCTCCACAGAGATTGTCCCGGTTAAAGACCACCGAAGGGGTGGAGGTATAGACCAGTATTGGTACCTGCTCGCTTGTGCAGGCGGCCAGTACATTTCTGCTGCCCTGGTGATTGATGGCCATATACTCTGAACGCGGCCCCCAGATACCGGCCTTGGCCGCCACATGGAAGACGCAGTTTGTGCCCGCAACTGCCCGGCGCACGGCTTCCTGGTCGCAAATGTCACCCTGGAAGCAGGGAATGGAAAGTGCCTCCAGATCCGGGTAGCGGCTGCGGCCAAATACGCGTACCTCGGCGCCCAGGTCGCGCAGTGCAAGTACCAGGGCCTTGCCGATAAAACCACCACCGCCGGTCACGAGAATTTTCTGGCTGGCCAGGGCACTATAGGAGCTGGTCAAAGATGAGGTCAAAGGGGTGCTCATGATTATTGCTCTGCTCCTGCATCAGGAGGAGCAACAGCGGTGAGGGGCTGTTTCGCAGCCCACAGGGCCAGTTGTTCCCGAAATATTTTCGCGTTGTGGCGAATATCCACCGGGAAGGCGGGATGCACCAGGAAATGGCGGATACTGCGGGTGAGTGCACTTGTTTGCGCCAGAGCAGCCAGCTCTTTGCTCAGGCCTGTGGGCGGACGGCCACGGCGCACTGTTTCGACCACTACTACCGGTGTCTGGGCACCAGGCGCGCCTACCCCCACCAAGGCGGAGCGGAGCACCAGAGGATGCTGGTTGAAGATGGCCTCGCAGCAAACCGAATACATTGGCCCCTCCGCAGTCAGCACCCGGTGACCCTTGCGACCGCAGAACCAGAGCCTGCCCTGTTCATCCAAGTAACCCATGTCGCCCATACGGTGCCAGAGACCCTCCGGACTGGTAATCTTCGCCCCTTTTGTTTCTGCCTCGTTATGATCGTAGGCCGGGGTAACCACCGGTCCACGCACCACGATTTCGCCAATACTACCAGCTGGCAGCTCCTGCACCTGACTCCAATCGGTTATCGTATCCTCCTGCACGGCAATAACGCGCAGATTCATGTCCGGCAGGGCGCGGCCCACGCAGTACCCCTTGCCCCGCTGGGTCTCTTTCCAGGTTGTGTCCAGTATCTCCCTGGCCTCGATGGAGGCTGTGGGCAAGCTTTCGGTGGCACCATAAGGAGTGAAAATGCGGGCTTCAGGCGGCAGAATTTTTTGCATATCCGCCAGCAGTTCGCCAGGTACCGGTGCGCCAGCCATGAGAACAGTATGCAGGGGCAGGTGCAGATTGTGGCGCAGGCAATAACGGCTCACTACCCGCCAGATGGCGGGTGAACCAAAGGAGTAGCTCACCTGTTCGGCGAGGATGCTGTTCACGAATTTTTGCGGATCTACCCGGGCGGGCCGGGTGGGGTCCATATCCGGCAACACGGCCTTCGCGCCCAAGGCGGTGGAAAAAAGACCAAAGAGGGTAAAGCCAGGCTGGTCAGTATCGCCAGGGCCAATGCCGTAATAGTCACGGATGAGCTGCAACTGGGCATGAAAGATGCCATGGGTATAGTGCACCCCCTTGGGTGGGCCGGTGGAGCCAGTGGTGAAAATGATCGCGGCCAGATCATCCGGCCCGGCGACCAGCGCAGGCGGGGCAGTTGATGCTGTTGCTGCGGAGGGTGGCAACAGGTTGCGGAGCTGCACAGTCCCTGGCACCCAGCCGGAGACCGCGATCCGTTTTTTTAAACTCGAGAAAGCCGCCGGAAAAAGTCGACTGAAAAAAATGGCTCGGCTTATTCCGACGAGAGCCTCCGGCTCCACGTTTTTGATGCAGCGGAGCAGATTGCGGTAGCCCATGCCCGGATCAATCAAAATGAGCACCGCCCCCAGGCGAAAGAGGGCAAAGGTGAGGGCGACAAAATCCAGCGAAGGCCGCAGCATGAGCATCACCCGCTTACCCCGGCGCAATCCGGCTGCGTGCAGGAGCCCGGCCAGTTTTTCGCTGCGGGTGTTCAGCTCAGCGAAAGTGTAACGCCGCCATTTTCTGCCTTCCTTGACCACCAGGGCAATGGCTTCGGGTTGGGTCTGGGCAACTTGGGCCAGCACCTGGGCAATGTTGTGATTGTCGGGCCTGCCTCTTTTCATAGCTGCTCCAGGTTTTGTGCAAGGAAGCGTCTGATGAGCGGGGCAATTTCTTCAAGGGCGTCTTCAAACAGGTAGTGTCCGGCCTGGGCGAAAAAGTGGGCTTCAGCCTGGGGAAAGCGGCGGCGCCACTCCTCATAGAAGTGTCGGTCAAAACAGAAATCTGCCCCACCCCATACGAGCAGCATGGGGGTGTCGACAAACTGGGCAAGGCCAGCTTCGATTGCTGCAAGCGTGGTCCAGGAGGGATGGGCAGCATCCATGGGAATATCCTGAACAAAGCGCAGCAGGGCGATGCGGTTATGCCAGGAGTCGTAAGGGGCAAGAAAGCCCTGCGCTACCTCGGGCCGCATGGTGTTGTGCACTGCCATAAAGACTGCAGCCCGGCCAAAGGCATTAGCGCCGCGCAGGGCCAGAGGGCCAAAGACGGGCCAGCGACAGATGCCGATACGCCATGGCATACGTGTGCTGGGGAACGCAGCAGTGTTACAGGCTATTATGGCTGCCACCTGTTTGGGGTGCCTTGCGGCCCAGCCCATGCCGATGGCTCCGCCCCAGTCGTGCACAATCAGGCTTAAACGCTCAATCTGCAACCGCTCCAGCAGGATTTCCAGATTGCTGATGTGCATGGCCAGGGTGTAATCGGCGTCCTGGGGTTTGTCGGAAAAGCCACAACCCAGGTGATCGGGCACTATGCAACGATAGCTGCCGCGCAACTGCTGCACCAGATTGCGGTACAGGTACGACCAGGAGGGATTGCCGTGCAGCATCATCAGCACCGGGCCTTCGCCTTCGTCGAGATATGCAAGGCGGTGGCTGTGCTTGCCGCTGCCGCCGTCAATTTCTATGAAGTGGGGTTGAAAGGGGTATTCGGCCAGTTGCATGTTGTTTGCCAAACTCACCACTCCACCCCCAGCATGAGTGCATTGATGCCGGAACCAATGCCCAACAGGGCGGCGCGCTGACCTGCCCGCAGTTTGCCCTGCTCAATGCCCAGGGCCATGGTGATGGGGGCAGAAACAGAGCCGACATTGCCGAACTGGGGCAGAGTTTCAAAATTTCTGGCCGGATCAAGCCCCAGGGTGCTAAAGAGGCGTTCCGCATGGGCGCGGCCTACTTGGTGGCAGAAAAAACGGTGGATGGAATCGGCTGTCCAGCCCAGTTCTGCAGAAAAATTGCGCCAGCAGGCAGCTGCGGTTTCAATGCCGCGGATGAGCAGTTCTTCAGAATCTGTAGACATGAGCGTGCCTTGTTCAGCATTCTGGCCGCCCTGACAGAGGTGATTGTAGTTGCTGTTGGCCTGATAGGTCCCGCCGCAGAGGTAGTGGCCGCTGTCGTGGAAGCTGCGGTTCGTCATCACCAGGGCCACGGCGCCGGAACCTATGGTGAGTGAGGCAAAAAGCGGTTTTACGCTTTTGCGGGTGAGGCTCTGGTCTGCCAGCATGTGGCGTAGGGTGGAGTCAATTAAATCTTCGGCGGTTTCCCCTGCCACGATCAGTCCGGCCTTAATCTGCCCCAGTTCCAGCATGTTGGCCAGTATGAGCATGCCGTTGAGAAAACCCAGGCAGGCATTGGAAAGATCAAAGAGCTGGCAGGAGGCAGGGAGCCCCAGGTTGCGGTGGACAAAGGCGGCCGTGGCTGGTTCCATCATGTCGCGGCTGACCGAGGTGAAAAGCAGGCAGCCAATGTCTTCCGGGTTGATACCTGATGCCTCCAGGGCTTTTTTCCCCGCCTTGGCGGCTGCCTCGCTTGGTTTGGTGCCCTCAGGCCAGAAGCGTCTGCTGCTGATGCCGGTCATCAGTTCCAGGCGTCCGCTTGGCAGCTTCAGGCGTTCGTACAGAGGCTGCAGCTCATTCTCCAACTCGGTGGAGCTCAGCTCCCGCGGGGGCAGGGCCATGCCAAAGGCCTGTAGACAGACGTTTTGATACAACATGAGGGGTACTACCTTAAAAATTCGGATTGTATGACCATTGCAGATCCGGCCCTATCGGTGCCGGCTGCGGCAAATGCACGTTGAACGTATCTGTACAGAGTCCTGCGCCACACCTGCCGAAGCCTCCTTGACATTCTTTTTGATCTGAATTGGGATCAGGCCTGGTGCGCTCCTGCGTGCCCTTCCCTGCGCGATTCTTCATCTTCGGGCGCATCGAAGCTGTTGGCCCAGGCGATGAGCATGGCAGCCAGGGCCAGGTCATCCATTAGTCCCAGCACCGGCACCCATTCGGGAATGAAATCCAGCGGAGAAATGCAGTACAAAAGGCCTAGGCCCAGGATTACCTTGACATAGCGCGGGGTTGTTCGGGCCAGAAATATTTTTTTGGTATGCCGTACCATCGCCCAAAATCGAAGGAGAAAATTTGCCGGTTTCATCGCCAAGTCCTCTGCAGGGTTTTGAAAGAAAAACCGTCGCCCGGAGATTTGCTAGCCTAGCGATTAGCCCCAGTGACGATTGCACTATCAAAGTAATTCATCCCCATGCCTGCATCAACCACCAAACATTGTCCAGTGATGCCGGAGGAGCGCGGCGAGAGAAGGAAGGCGGCTGTGTTGGCAGCCTCCATTGTGGTGAGGGCGCGTTTGCGCAGAGTGGCTTTTTCAGCAAAAAGATAGCTGTCGATGTAACCGGGAATGCCGGCAGAGGCCGAGGTTTTCAAAAGGCCTGGGCAAACGGCGTTGAAACGCACCTCCGAAAAGGTGGAAAAACTTTTGGCCAGAAAGCAGAGGGATGATTCCAGTGCGGCCTTCACCGGCGCCATGTAGCCGTAGTTTTCTGCGGCCATCCGGGTGGTGGAGATGGAGATGGTGACCAGCGAAGCCTGCTCAGCCAGGAGTTCCCGGAGGTGGTTGGCAATGGCGATAAATGAAAAGCAGGAAATATCCATAGCCTGGAGAAAATCCGCCTTGGCGGTGGCATGGAAAGGCTGCATCCCGCCGGAATAGTTGGCAAAGGCAATGGAATGGACTATGCCGTCGATAGGTTGTCCCTTAAGATGCCGGGCGATTTCATCCCGTACCTGCACGATATTGGCCTCCTCTGCTACGTCACAGCAGAAGACCCGACTATGCGGAAAAAGTTTCTGCGCTGTTTCTGCCCGGGCTTCGCTACGCACCACTTGGATGAGTTCTGCTCCAGCTTCGGTAACAACCCGGCCGATGGCGCAGGCCACGGATTTTTTGTTGGCCAGGCCGAAGACCACCACAGTTTTACCGGCAAGTCCGAGAAAATCTGCCACCTGCATGCTATGCCTCCTTGGCGGTGCAGGCAAATTCTACCTGCAGCACCACTTTGCCCTGCACCCGTACTGAACCCTTAAGCAGCCAGGCCGGGCCCAGACGTTCCACCAGTTCTGCCCGGATCTCTAAAAGGTCGCCGGGCCGCACCTCGCGCTTGAATTTTGCGCCCTGAATGCGGGTCAGCACAGGGACTGCCTGGTTAGGGGTGCCAGCCTGCCTGAGCAGTTCTGCAATCAGAAGTGCCCCGGCCTGGAAGACTGCCTCACAGAGCAGTACTCCCGGCATAATGGGATAATCTGGGTAATGGCCTGCGAAAACCGGCCAGTCCAGCGGGATATGTTTTTCTGCGCTGATGGCCGCAGCCTCAAGCGCAAGCACTCTGTCGAGGAAGAGAAAGGGCGAACGGTGGGGAATACGGGCTTCAATAAAGGCCTGGGCCATGTCGTTTTGTTCCATGCTGCTCACAGACCCCCGGTGATCTCCAGAACCGCACCATTGATGTAGCCGGCGCGTTCACCTGCGAGAAACAGTACCGCCTCAGCCACTTCTTCAGTGGTGCCGAAACGGCCCGCAGGCACCATTTTTTTGTACTGCTTCAGCTGCTCTTCGCCTAGGCCTGCCAAAAATTCCGTATCAATGAAACCGGGGGAGATGCAGTTGACTGTAATGCGGCGTTTGGCCACTTCTTTTGAAAGTGATTTCATCAGGCCGATCTGTCCAGCCTTAGAGGCCGCATAGTTGGCTTGGCCCGGAAACCCGAGATGGCCCATGGGTGAGGTGATGAAAATGATGCGGCCGTATTTTTGCTTGAGCATGAGCGGCAGCGCGGCCTTGCTGGTGTTGAAACAGCCGCTTAAGTTGACATCCAGTACCCTGCGCCAGTCTTCTTCCCTAAGCATGGCTACCAGCGCATCCCGGCGGATGCCGGCGCTGTTGACCAGGATGTCGAGCGTATCCCACTCAGCTTCAAGACTGGCACAGCATGCGGCTACTGCCTGGTAGTCGCTCACATCCAGCTGCTGCAGGCGCAGCCTGTCGCTGTGGCCCAGGTTCTCCGTTTCCGCGATCAGTGCCTCTGCCGCAGTCCGGTTGCCGCCAAAGAGGCCGTATACTTGCGCGCCTTCGGCCAGAAGAGCCAGGGTAACTGCTCGACCGATGCCGCGGGTTGCGCCGGTGACTAGTGCTTTTGCTTGGTTCAAAGGGGTCATGGCAGGAAAGGAGAGGGAGGGGAAAGATGGTTTTTCGGTTTAAGTTTCAGGCCGGAAAACAGCAGGCATTGTTCACCGAAACCGCTACACAAATGGCTTATATATGCATTGGCAATACTCATGTATCCCGCAGCCAGCTGTCCACATCATTGGCCACAATAACGCCGTAGTTGATAGCGCCCAGCCAGCCGCTCATAATGATGCCTACCGAACCCACATGAAAGAGCCCTGGCAGTTCCTTGTGCAGGCTGCGGGAAATATCCAGCCCTTCAAACTTGGTGCCAAAGGATGTGCCTTTGCTGTGCAGGGTGTAGCGTTGGAAGGTAAGCGGAGTAGCGCTTTCAATCACATCAATCTTGCTGTGCACACCAGGCAAATACCGTTCTAGATCAGCCAGGCAGCGCTCTACCATGGCCTCTTTTTCCTGGGCGTATTCGTGGGCGTTTAACCTGGCCCAGTCGTCAAAGTTGGCGTTCATGGAGGCGACGATGGTGTAATCCGGCGGCGCATCCGGTCTGGTTTTAGGGTAGTACACACTGAAGGTGCGGCTTTTGGTGCGCAGGTCACGTAGTGCTTCGGAGGTAAACTGCTCTTCCCTGGAGGTAAAAAGCAGATCGCCGATATCGGGAATGCTTTCTCCCTTGCGGATGCCAAAATAGACCTGGCAACTGGAGTTATTGACCCGCACCTGGGCAAAACGCTCGCAAAAATTTTCGCTTAAGACCTCACGTCCGACCAGATCGTCCACGGTGTTGGTGATGCCGGCATTGGAAATTACTGCCCTGGCCGGAATGTATTTGCCATCCACCATGACTCCGGTAGCTCTGCCCTTGTTCAGGACAACACGCTCAACCCGGGCACTGGTGCGGATATCCACACCCAGATTCTTCAGTTCATGCTCCATCAGGCCTATGAGCCGGTCGGTACCGCCTTCGAAAGTGAACACGCCCCGATTCATGAAGTTTGAGAAAACAATACCATAGGTAATGGCCGGTTCATCCAGGGTGGACCCATTGGCATAGCTGATGGGCTCCAGCAAGAGGCGGTGGATATCGCCGCGGCCAGGAAAAAAACGCTCAAACAGTTCAAAGGTGCGCAGCTTCTGGTCATCGTAGAAGTTCATGCCTTCAATGGTGATGAAAAACTCACGCACCACGGCTTCGGCCACGCCAAAACGCTCCTGCAGGAGGCGGATAAAATCATCCTTGCTGAAGGAGGTGGTCAGCGAAAATTGGGGGTTGTCAAAGACGATATTCTTCAGCTGGACAATGGCGCTCTGGATGGTTTTTCCCCAGTATTTCTTGCAGGTTTTAACCATGCCATAGGGAAAACCGTGCAGGGAAACATCAAAGATATGACCGCCGCGTTTGAACCAGGTGGCCAGGCCGCCCAGTTGAAAGTGCTGCTCCAGAAGCAGCACCCGGTGATCGGCGTCGGCCAGGCGTTTGGCGCAGGTCAGGCCACCCAGGCCGGAGCCGATGACGATGGCGTCGTATGTCGGTTTCATATCAAGACGCTCCTTGGACCGGACGTTGACGGATGCCTCTTAACGCGCATCGATGTACGCCTGGGTCGCATTTGCCGTGTTTCCTTAAGCAGGCCTTTGGATTGCGGCTGAAAACTATTGCTTTTTATGTGAGGTTTTGAAAGGGCGGATTGCATACTTGTGACGTTTGTTCTGCCGGAGCAGGCTCTGCCAGCACCCGGCTTTTTTATATTTTTGATCAGGCAAGAAGGTGGCGGTTGACGATGCTGATGCCGCTCAACATAGAACCGACAATGCCCAAATAGCCCTGGTCGGTACCGGCGATGAACAGATTAGTCCAAGGGGTTCTGCCGTCGGCAATCTTGATCGGACTTCCGTATACTGCGCCCTCTGCCTTGCGGGTAAAACGCTCGATGGTGAGCGGCGTGAAGCTGTCCTGTTGTACAATGGCCTGGCCGTAGGAGCCGATGTGCTGCTCGCTGGCCTGCACTGCTTCTTTACGGCAAGCGGTTTTTGCTGCGGCATAGGCCTCGCTGGAAAGCGCGTGCCAGTGCGGGTAAGAGGCTGGATTGGTCACCCGGATAGAGAAAAATTCTCCGCTGCCGCTACCGGCAAAGTTGTCGGGAAAGCAGATAACTCCCCAGGAACTATCCTGCAGACTCTGCGGACGACGGTATTGGAAATGTTCGCTGGTGTTGTAGAAAATCAGGGTACGATCCTGACGAACGGCATCGCGAGAGATATCGGGCAGAATCGAAATGGTTTCGGTGAAGCTCATCTTCCCGCTGTAGGCGGCAGGTGGTGTCTGCCAACCGGATGGCGCAGACAGGCGGATGGTTTCCGGCAAACCGGCTGTGGAGAGTACCGCATCAGCTGTAATGACGGAACCGTCTGCCAAACGCACGCCTTGAGCACTTCCTCCCCCAATCAAAATTTCATCCACCGCAGCCCGGTAGCGGATAGTGCCGCCAAAGGACTGGTATTGTCGCACCAGCATATCCAAAAATACGCTGATATCGGTTTCAGGGCGGAATAAGCCCTCTTCAAAGATGGCTCGAAACATGATGGTGAACTGCGAGAGGGCCATGTCGTCTTCTTCTGCATTGCCGTAGAGCATCAGCGGCAGGAAGAGCATGTTTTCCAGGGGTGGTTCTTTGAGATAGCCGGCAACAAAGCTGCGGGCCGATTGCCATGGCAGTTCGGCAAAGGGATCCTGGGCAGCAACAGCCTGGCGTAATTGGTACAAACGTTCGCCGCAGCCCGGGAACGTTTGTTCAACCTCTGCCTGGAGTAGTTCCGGGTCATTGGAAAAACGCAGGCTTGCACAGGGATAAATAATTTCACTGCCGATCTGTTCCCGCACCGGGAATTCACGCCGGGAGAGCTGCAACTGACGGAACAACAGATTCAGTGGTGCCCTTTTGCGCTCTGGCGGTGCGAAATTGGTGATGGCATGCAGACCGGTTTCCAGCAGATGCCCCTGAAATTTGTAGTAGGAGTTCAGGCCGCCGGGTCGGTAGTGCTGGTCTACGATGAGAGTTTTCCTGCCGAAACGGGCGGCGCGAATACCGGCCGCCAAGCCGGAGAGTCCGGCACCGATGATGATGAGCTGATAGTCAGACATGGGCCTTGGCTATGATGGAAAAGCTTCGGTCATGCTGGCCGGGAGCGTGCTCACAGGTCCCGCAGTTTTGGTTCCAGATAGTTGACGCAGCTGTTCAGGGTGGCAAGTTCGGGATATTCGTCTTCAGGAACCTGGAGTTTGTACCGCTTGCGCAATTCCATGACAATATCAAGGAAATCCATGGAGTCGAGCTCCAGCTGATCCCGGAGCGGCTTGTCGGCATCCAGGGCGGTAAAATCCGCCTCCTCATCAATATCTGCAATAATTTCCAGGAGCACTTCCCTGATTTCTTCACGATTCATGTAGGTATATCCTCAAAAAAGCAAAAAGATAGCTTGTTCAAATCCCAATACTGTACCATAGGCACCGGTCTCATGCCAGAAATCTCTTGACGATTAAAACGGAATTGATGCCCAGCATACCGAAGGAATTGTTGAGTATGGCGTCCACTTTGGGTACTTCTCTGGCGGTTGTGTGCACTAGGCCAGGCAGATCACAGGCAGGGTCAAGCTCATCCAGGTTGATGGTGGGGTGCACCAGGTTGTCTGAAAAGGCGGGCAAATTACCGGCCAGTTCCAAAACCCCGGCCGCCCCCATGGCATGGCCAATATGGGATTTGCTGTTGTTGACCCAGGTGCGGTTGCAACCTGAAAAGGTTTCGCGGATGGCATGGCATTCCTCGATATCGCCCTGTTTGGTGCCGGTGGCATGGGTATTAATAATGCTAATGTCCTGGGGTTGCATGCCAGCCCGTTTCAAGGCCAGTTCCATGCACTCGCGCTGCCTCGGGCCGTAGGGCAGAACAAAGTCGCGTGCATCGGAGTTGATGGCGTAGCCGCCAATTTCTCCGTAAATTTTTGCATTCCTGGCCAGAGCCTGGTCAAGCCGTTCCAGGGTGAAGATACAGCCGCCTTCGGCAATAACGATGCCATTACGGCCCAGATCAAAGGGGCGGCTGGCCCTGGTTGGATCGTCGTGTTCAGCCAGTGCGCCCTGGGAACGGAAACTGGCAAAAATACCGAAGGAGCCCACACTTTCAGATAGACCACCACAAAGGGCCAAGTCCACTTCGCCCAGAAGCAGCATCTGCACTCCCTGGATGAGGGCGGCGTTCCCGGCGGCGCAGGCTGCACCGATGGAGTAGTGCGGGCCGGTGATGCCAAAGGTCATGGTGATTTCACCGGCCGGATTGTTGAGCACGGTGCGGGGATTGTGGTGGTGGGTCCAGTAGTCGACGTTGTAGCCGTACTGGCCAATGTTGTACACTTCATTTTCCGTTTCCACGGTGCCGTGTTCGGTCAGACCAACGTAGATACCGGTGCGGGCCGGGTCGTAAAAAGAGAAATCAATGCCTGCATCGGTCAAGGCCTCACCGGCGCAATATACGCCTATGCACCCTGCCCGGGTGCCGCGTTTGTTCTCCCGTTTTTTGCGATACCTGGTTTCATCAAAACTACAGAGACCAGCGGGATGTACACCCATGTAGCGCAAATCAATGGTGCCCACGCCGCTTTTTCCTGCCAGCAGGTTGGCGCGGAATGCGGCCAGTGTTGCTGCTCCAGGTGCGGCCAGACCCACTCCGGTAATGACAATACGTTCCGTATCCTTTGGTGTTTTCAAATCAGTCATGGTTCAAATCAGCGGAGCATTTCGGCAATAATGGCCGGTACTTTTCCTATCGCCTCCTCAAGTTTATCGGGCATGGTACCGCCGGCCTGGGCCATATCGGGTCGTCCTCCGCCCTTGCCGCCCACAATAGCCGCTACCCGGTTCACCAGATCACCTGCCTTGATACGTGAATGGTGCTCACTGCTGATCAGGGTTAACAGCGCAGCCTTGCCATCGAACTCACCACCGAGCACAATGATGCTGTTCGGCATTTTATCCCGTATTTTATCGCCGATTTCCCGCAGGGTTTTGGCAGAATCCAGCGGCACGGTGCTGGCCAGTACCGCAATACCCTGCACCTCGGTGCGGGCAGCCAGGAGCTGATCCATATCCGACAGGGCCAGGGCTGCGTTCATGGCGGCAATTTGTTTTTCCAGTTCCTTCTGCCGCTTCAGAAGGGCATTGATCTTGTCCGGTACCGCTTCAAGTGGTGCACTGGCTGCCTCGCTGGCAGCGCTTGCCGCGCGCACCATATCCTGCACCCAACGCAGGGCACCATCGCCGGTGACAGCTTCAATGCGGCGTACACCAGCGGCAATGCCCGTTTCGCTTACGATCTTGAACAGACCGATGTCGCCGGTGCGGCGCACATGGGTACCTCCGCAGAGTTCGCTGCTGAATTCGCCTATTCGTACTACTCGTACCTCATCAGCATATTTTTCGCCAAAAAGCGCGGTCGCACCGCCAGCTATCGCTTCCTCGCGGCCAAGCAGTTCGGTTGCTACCTGCGTGTTGAGGCGAATCTGGGCATTGACCATCTGCTCAATGGTAAAAATCTCGCCTGCGCTGAGCGGCGAAAAGTGGGTGAAGTCAAAACGCAGCCTGCTGTGGTCCACCGAAGAGCCTGCCTGGCGAATATGCTCGCCCAGGATGTTTTTCATAGCGGCGTGCAAAAGATGGGTGGCGGTGTGGTTGAGCACGGTGTCGGCCCGGCGCGGGGACACCATCATGTTCAGCTCCATGCCGGCTTGCAGTTCACCCTGCACCAGTTTGCCCTCATGGAGGATGATGCCTTCCAGGGGCGCGCTGGTTGCCTCAACCACAAAGCGGCCTTCCGGCCAGGTGATTTCCCCCCTGTCCCCGGCCTGACCGCCGGATACTGCGTAAAAGGGCGTTCTGTCCACCACCAGCTTCAGCGGCGCTTCGGCAGCAGCGTTCGTAACCAGTTCACCATCCGCGTCAATGATTCCCTTGAGCACAGCCTGACCGCTGGTTGTTTCGTAGCCGTTGAAAAGAGTTGTGCACCCCTGGGTTGCTAATGCTAGTACACCCGCTTCCAGATGGGATACATCTGACCCTTTCCAGGATTTCCGTGATTGCCGGCGCTGCTGCTCCATGGCTTCGCTGAAGCCCTGCTCGTCAAAGACAAGGCCCTGTTCAATGGCCACGTCGCGTACAATATCCACCGGAAAACCGTAAGTATCGTACAGTTTGAAGATGAAATCGCCGCTGATACGGGCGTTTTCACCCTGTGCCTGCCTGAGCCGTTCAATCTCCTGATCCAGCCGGTACAGGCCTTGATCCAGGGTTTCGCCAAAACGCTCTTCCTCGTGACTGGCAACCTTGTGCAGCAGCTCCGTGGTGTTGCGTAGATGCGGATAGGCCGCTGACATCAGTTCAGTCACCAGAGCGCAGGTTGCAGGGAAAAAGTTGCTGAGGCCGAGCAGTCGGCCGTAGCGGATGGCGCGGCGCATGATACGCCTGAGCACGTAGCCGCGCCCTTCGTTTGAGGGTAAAACACCGTCGGCAACCAGAAAGGTGGTGGCGCGGGCATGATCAGCAATCACCCGCATGGAAACATCATCCTGGTCGTTCAGGTGGTACGCTCTACCGGAAAGGCTGGCGATATAATCAATGATCGGGGTGAACAGGTCTGAGTCGAAGTTGTTACGTTTACCCTGCAAAACCGCCGCCACCCGTTCCAAGCCCATGCCGGTGTCGATGGAGGGATGGGGTAGTGGGGTAAGGATGCCGTCGGCACTGCGGTTAAACTGCATGAAGACCAGGTTCCATAACTCAAGAAAACGGTCGCAGTCGCAGCCCAGGGCGCAGTCAGGCCGGCCGCACCCTGCGTCAGCCCCCTGGTCGATGTGAATTTCCGAACAGGGGCCACAGGGGCCGGTGTCACCCATTGCCCAAAAATTATCCTGTTCATCCATGCGAACAATGCGGCCCTTGGGCAAATCTTCAATCTGTTCCCACAATTGGTGGGCCTCGTTATCCTCACGGAATACGCTGACCCACAGTTGTTGCGGATTGAGCCCCAGTTCTTTGGTAAGAAAGCCCCAGGCAAAGTCGATGGCCTCTTTCTTAAAATAGTCGCCAAAGGAGAAGTTGCCCAGCATCTCAAAGAATGTGTGGTGCCGGGTTGTATAACCCACGTTTTCCAGGTCGTTGTGCTTGCCGCCCGCGCGCACGCTGGGTTGAGCGGTGGTGGCGCGACGGTAGGGACGACTTTCTTCACCCATGAACACCTTTTTGAACTGCACCATGCCGGAGTTGACAAAGAGCAGGGTTGGGTCGTCGTGGGGTACCAGGGAGGCGGCTGCTACCCTGGTGTGGCCGTTGCTTTCAAAGTATTTGAGAAATTTTTCGCGAAGTTCAGTTCCGGTCATAATAGGTGGGGCATTTGTCCGTGAAAGGGCACGCTCCTAAAAAGGGGGAGCCCGGTTAAAAAGAACGGGCGAAATGCAGTGGCATCTCGCCCGAACCAGGTGCGTTTGTGAAAAACGCGTAGGTGTCAGATTAATTCATCTGCTTTTTGCTGTCCACCAGTTGCTCGACTACCGAAGGATCAGCCAGGGTGGAGGTATCACCGAAGTCGGTAAAGTCATTGGCCGCGATCTTGCGCAGGATGCGCCGCATGATTTTGCCTGAACGCGTTTTAGGCAGGCTTGGAGCCCACAAAATTGCCTCGGGTGTAGCAATGGGACCGATTTCCTTGCGAACATGGGCCCGCAGTTCCGCCCGTAGCTCATCACTTTCCTCTGCCCAGCCCATCAGGGTGACAAAGACAAAGACCGCTTGGCCTTTGATGGGATGTGGCATACCAACTGCAGCTGCTTCGGCCACGGCCTCGTGTGACACCAAGGAGGATTCTATTTCGGCTGTTCCCAGGCGGTGGCCGGAAACGTTAATGACGTCGTCAAGCCGGCCCATGATCCAGAAGTAGCCGTCTGCATCGCGGCGAGCGCCGTCTTCTGGGTCGTAGGTGTCGGGGTAGCGGCTGAAATAGGCTTTCTTGTAGCGCTCGGGATTGCCAAATACACCTCTGAGCATGCCGGGCCACGGCTTGCGGATAACCAGGTGGCCGCCTTCGTTGGCTTTACACTCCTGGCCCTGCTCATTGTAGATGGCGGCATCAATGCCGGGCATTGGCAGGGTAGCGCTCCCGGGCTTGAGCGGGGTCACGTAGGGCAGAGGAGCAATCATGATGCCACCGGTTTCGGTCTGCCACCAGGTGTCGACAATGGGCAGTTTTTCCTTGCCAATGTTGATAAAATACCACATCCAGGCTTCCGGGTTAATGGGCTCACCAACGGAGCCGAGAATGCGTAGGGTGGAGAGATCGTGTTTCTTGGTGTATTCTTCGCCATCGCGCATGAGAGCACGGATAGCAGTTGGTGCGGTGTAAAAGATGGTCACCTTGAATTTTTCCACGACCTGCCAGAAACGATCCGGGGCCGGGTAGGAAGGCACACCCTCGAACATGACCACGGTTGCACCCAGGCCAAGGGGTCCGTACAAAATATAACTGTGCCCGGTGATCCAGCCGATATCGGCGGTGCACCAGTAGATATCGTCATCTTTAAGGTCAAACACCCACTTGGCAGTGTGCAGGACATGGGTGAGATAGCCACCGGTAGTGTGCACTACGCCCTTGGGTTTGCCGGTTGAGCCAGAGGTGTAGAGGATGAAGAGCATGTCTTCGGCATCCATGGATTCGGGCGGGCAGGGCGCATCCAGATCAGCCGCACTCATTTCCTCGTGCCACCAACAGTCGCGGCCTGTCTTCATGTCCACCTTGATACCAGCCCGCTTCACCACTACGCAGTGTTCTATGCTGGGGCAGGTTTGCAGGGCCTCATCGGCGCTGGCCTTGAGCGGAATAGCTTTGCCACCCCGCAGTACGGCATCACCGGTGATCAGCACCTTAGCCTCGCAGTCTTCAATGCGGCTCTGCAGGGCCACAGCGGAAAATCCGGCAAAAACCACGGAATGCACCGCGCCCAGACGGGCGCAGGCCAGAAGCGAAATGGCCAACTCAGGTACCATGGGCAGAAAAATGGAAACCCTGTCGCCCCGTTTTACCCCCTTTTTCTTGAGCACATTGGCGAAGCGGCAAACCTCCTTATGTAGTTCCCTGTAGGTATAGGTTTTTACATCTTCGTCGGGCTCGCCCTGCCAGATGATGGCGGTTTTGTCTGCGCGGCCATCGGTTAAATGCCGATCAAGGCAATTGGCCGATATATTGAGTTTACCGCCGACAAACCATTTGACTTCCGGAACGTTCAGGTCGTACTCAAGAACTTTGTCCCACTTTTTATCCCAGGTGACCAGTTCTTCAGCACGCTCGGCCCAATAGCCCTCCGGATCGTTGATGGATTTCGCATAGGCTTCTTTATACTGTTCCATGGATTTGACCCAGGCCTGATCTCGCCCTGTTTCCGGTGGATCAAATGTTTTGCCTTCAGCCAGCAAACTGGTGATTTTGTCTTCCATCGCAGTCATAGCCTCCCCCTCTTTTTTGAGTTGCAGTGAGCCGGGTTTGCGACTCCTTCTCTGCCGGTTTCCCTCGTCCGTCGGTATCTGTTCCGAAGTGCTTGGCGCGGATAAACCAAGGAACAAGATTCGTTCCAGTACCGAGATCTCCAAAAAAGACAATTATCCATTCGAGCAGGAAAGTTAAAATATACTTGTAAATCTCGCTACGTCAACAGTTTCGACCAGGGGACGCCTCTTTTTCAAGCCTCTGCATAAGCTGGCAATGTTACGGTTAAGGCGCAACCGATCGGATCTGTATAGCGGTTGCCTTTTCTTCTGAAGTCAATTCAGGTTGAGGGTGGTGTCTTTACCTGCGAAGTCTGGGCAGGGTAAACGCAGTCACCACCAGCAGCATGATGGCCAGGTACCAGGGAAACCAGCCGGTTGCGAGTTTGAAGGCGGTATTTTCAAGGAAACTTTCCGATGCCAGGGGGTGCTGCAGACTTAAAAGTTGCCGTTCATGGCGGATGAGTGCGGCAAAGCCCATACCGATACAACCATAGGCGATGTTAAAGGCCATGCCCTTGAAGCTGAGCACGGTTGCGCGCTGTTCAGAACTGGTGATGCTGTTGAGGTAGTGGCTGGTGAAAAAAGAGGTCATCATCATGCCGATAAAAGCGGCGACCATGGGCAGCACACCAAAATAGGGGATGAATTTTCCCAGGAAAACGAGCGCAACTATCATGGTCAGGCTGAGGATGAGCACATTGATGCCTGCAGAAAGTTTTTCGCTCATGAATCTGGCCAAGCGCGGGACCAAGAGTCCGATGAGGGCGATGGCAGATCCGATCAAACCAAAGGTGGATTCGGGCAGATCAATGAGCCGGTAGTACTGGCTGGTGAGGGTAGCCAGCATCCGCAGGGTGTGATCCAGGGTCATGGCAAAGAGGATGATGGCCATGGCGTAGGGCGTGCGCAAAATCCAGGCCCCGGCCCGCAGGGTCAGACTGATCAAAGCAATGAGACCGTGTGTGTTCTTTGTGTCAGTAGTCTGTCCCGGGTGTTTATGCCGCTTTGGCTCCTCCATGCCAATGGTGGCCAGCAGGGCAAAAATGGCGAAAACCAAGGTCAGGAAAAGGGGAAAACGCATGCTCAACTGCGGTTCAATCTGCAGGTCCAGTCCCAACAGAGTAAAAATCTGGCTCAGCAATTCATGGTCATACACCATGGCGCCCAGGGTCATGGCAAAGATAAAACCCAGATTCTGGATGCGCATTTGCCAATCCAGCACCAGGGGCCATTTATCGGCCATGTCGTGCTCTACCAGGGTATCGTAGGCCAACGCTTCGTCGGTGCCGCTGGCCATGGCTTCGGCCAAGCCGCTGACGACACGGTTGCACAGAAACAGCCAGAAGACAGTGCTGCTGCCTCCAGCAGGAGCCAAGGCAATCAACACTATTTCCAGCAGCATCAGCGCTGAAGTGACGACGAGCAACTGCTTTCGACCCATGAGATCGGCGAGCGCACCAGAAGGCACCTCGGCCAGGACAATGGTGAAGGCCCAAACAGTGTTCAGCAGTGCAAACTGCTCCAGACTCAGGCCGAAATCCAGGAAAAGAACGGTGAAGACGGGATAGTAAAAGCGCGCGTTGAAAAGGACGCGAAAGGCAAGAAAACGACGGATGTTGGTCAGTGCGAAGGGTGATGATGACAAGGAACTCGGCACGGGTGATGCGCTGTTCATGCAAACGAGTCCACGCCTGCCTGTTTTGGCTTGCCTGTGCTGGGACACAGGCTGTTCCACCTCCAGAGCAAGGCGCTGTCGATGCCTGCTTTGGTGAATGCTGGGAATGTTTTAAAGGCGTGTCTGTATGTGTCCCAGCGCTGCATATCCCCGCCTCCTTGGCAAGTATGTTGGCATGAAACTGGAATCGCTTTGAATAAAAGTCGGTTGTTTACAGTCGTAATGTTACTCCATCCAGCCGACAAACAACAGGGTATATTCTTCTCCTTGACCTGCACGGTTCCTGCAGTCTACCTTGAGTTGCTGTGCAGCGCGCGGCCGGAAGGCGGCGCTTCCCCTCAAACAAAAACGAGCAACCTTTCATCTGCCATGGAGCTTTTCCTCATCGACGCCATCGGCCCCTTTTTCAGGGACTACGGCCGCAGACGCATCAACTGGTCAAAAATTCCCTTTGAGCACCTGGCGCTGGATGAACCCGAACGCAGAGTACAGTTTGACCGTATAGCCGAAGAGATGGCTGTCTTCACCCAGCGCGTGTGTGCCATCGGCTACAACGCGGTGAGCCTGGATGATGTTGCCCATCTGGCCGATCATCCCTGGTATGAGGAGGAGCACCGCCGTACGGTGCAGATTTTGCAAGAAGAGTTCCGTCGTATTTTCGGCATCATCCGCAACCGGGGGCTGGCTATTTACCTGACTATGGATATTCTCTCCTTTACTCCGGCACTGCGGGCTTATCTGGGGCGAGATTATAAAAAGATTACATCTTTCATAGTTGCCCTTTTGGAAGGTTTTTTTCGCGATTTTCCTGAAGTGAGCGGGGTGATCTTGCGCGTTGGCGAAAGTGACGGTCGGGATGTGAAGGGCCTGTTACGCAGCGAACTGTGTATCCGCAGACCGAATCAGCTTAATTACCTGTTGCGCACGTTGCTCCCACTTTTTGAACGCGAAGGTCGCCGACTTATTCTGCGCAACTGGACCGTGGGTGCCTACAGCATTGGGGATTTCATCTGGCATGGCAGCACCCTGGCAAGGGTGCTGGAAGGCATCAACAGCCCTGCTTTTGTTTTGTCTATGAAGTACGGTGAATCGGATTTTTTCCGTTACCTGCATCTGAATTCACACTTTTTCGATACGGGTGTACAAAAAATCGTGGAGCTGCAAGCCCGGCGGGAATACGAAGGCTGTGGCGAGTATCCTTCTTTTATTGGCGGCGATTACGCCCGCTACGCTCGGGAACTGGCACGGGCCGACAATATGTTGGGTATTTCCGTGTGGTGCCAAACTGGTGGCTGGCTCCCCTTCAGGCGTTTAGCCTTTTTGGACCGTGATGCGGTGTGGACGGAGATAAACGCCTATGTCTGCGTTCAACTCTTCCGCGAGCGGGTCGAGGTAGAGGAGGCGCTGCGGCACTACTGCATAGATCACGGCGTGCTGGCGCCCGAGGCCCTGCTTGAGCTTTTGTTTTTGTCGGAACAGGTGGTGAAGGAACTCTTGTACGTGCCCGAGTATGCCCGACAGCAGCTTTTTTTCCGTAGGGTGCGTATTCCGCCGCTCCTGGCAGTATACTGGAACACACTGTTCATCAACCACTCCATGCGCAAACTGATGCGCCATTTTGTCCGAGATCAGCGTGGCAGCATTGCCGATGCACACAAGGCTTTAGCCAAAATAGAACGCATGATTGACTTGGCGACAAAGGCGGCTATGCCGGTGGCGGATATCCACTTCATGAAGGAGAGTTTTTCTCTTTTTGTCCTGGCACGGGAGTACTATTTCCTACCCTATACACCTGAGATGCGGACACGCATCAGACAGGCGAAAAAGCGCTACAAAACCTTGTATCCTCCGGGCAGCCGTTATCGTTACCGTATCAAGACCAGTTTCAAGCCCCTCAAAATCAAACGCCGTTACCTGGGTTGGCTGGCCAACATTATCTTCCGCAAAAAACCTGGCTACCGTTTACTGGATCGACTCCTCTTTCTGCGCCTCTTGTCTGTGGGTTATTTTCTGCTCCACCGGGCCCGACCAAAAATACTGCCCAAGTTTGCCCGTAAAAACGCCATGGGTCTGGATACCGTGTTCAAGTAGCGCAGTGCCAGAGGAAAGATTGCGGCCAAGGAAGCGAGGCAAGCGCAGTTTGTACGTGGGGGTACGTTCTGCAAGTATTTTCCGGAGGCCAATACAGACAAAAGTAACCATGTGTTGCCCAATAAAAAAGCCGGAGCGCAACTTGTGCTCCGGCCTGGAAGTATCTGCAATCAAGCGGACTTTGCGCCCTGGACTGCAGTAATGTTCGGGATTACTTTTTTTCTTCGGTGGTTGGTGCTTCAGCAGAAGTTGCATCCTTTGCCGCATCCGCAGCAGGAGTTTCCGCCTGGGCAGCAGCCTTGGCCTCTTCTTTGAGGATATCAAGGAGTTCAACTTCAAAGATCAAGAGCGAGCCCGGTTCAATCACCGGGGGCGCACCGCGATCGCCATAGGCAAGGTCCGGTGGCAGATAGAGTTCAAAGGTGGAGCCGACCGGCATCAGCAAAAGCGCTTCCTGCCAGCCCGGAATCACCTGGTTGATGTTGAGTTCGGCTGGTTCGTTACGCTTGTAGGAACTGTCAAATTCCTTGCCATCAATGGTGTGGCCCTTGTAGTGCACCCGTACCATGTCTTCTGCGGTGGGTTTGGCACCCTTGCCGTCCTTGATCACCTTGTACTGCAGCCCCGAAGCCGTGGTCTTCACTCCGTTTTTTCCTTTGTTGGCAGCAAGAAAATCATCGGCAGCTTTGCGGTTCTTCTGGATCATGGCCACGGTTTTCTGTACCTGCTTATCGTGCTGCCGTTGGGCAAAGTTCTGCTGAATGACTTGAGATTCCTCTTCAGTCAGGAGCGCCTTTTCACCGCCAAAACCATCTTTGATGCCTTGTTGCACCAGGTTCAGGTCAAACTGTTCTTCCAGTTCCTTAAAATATTTGCCCAGGGAAAGCCCCATGGCGTAACTGAATTTCTGCTCTTCTGTCTGCAGATCCGCCTTCTCCGCAGTAAACGCCATTCCTGCAGCCAGAACAATGCTGACAACAAACGCTGCATACCATTTCATTTGTATTGTACTCCTGCTGATTCTTAAAAAAGCCGGGACGAGCGGATGGTCATCCGCATGTCCGGTTATCCTGTTATTTTAATTCCAAGTACCGAACATAACAAATATAAGCCGCAATCTGTTTTTGTCCGCATATTTTTGTGCAAGCAGGTGAAAATGGCCTAAAAAGAGCGTTTGTCAATCACTCGTTTGGCCTTGCCTTCAGAGCGCTCAAGGGTCTTTTCCTCCACCAGTTTCACCTCGATAGCGACACCAAGCTCAGAGCTTAAACGGCGCTTGATCTGATCCACTATCTGCCGTTGTTTTCTCATCTGGTCGGAAAAGAGCGCCTCAGTCACCTCCACCAAAACCGTCACCCGATCAGCATGGTGTTCGCGTTCCACCACAATCTGATAGTGCGGCTGGGTACCTTCCACATCAAAGAGCACCTTTTCGATCTGGAGCGGAAAGATGTTAACCCCCTTGATGATCAGCATGTCGTCGCTGCGACCCATAACCCGCTCCATGCGCCGGAAGCTGCGACCACAGGGACAGGAGCCCGGCAGAATACGGGTGAGGTCCCGAGTGCGGTAGCGGATCATGGGAAAGGCCTCTTTGGTCAGGGTGGTGATAACCAGCTCACCTATCTCGCCTTCGGGTACGGGCTCCAGGGTGACAGGGTCAAGCACCTCCACCAGGAAGTGATCCTCGTTGATGTGCAGGCCGTTGCACTCCAGGCATTCGCCCGAAATACCTGGACCCATCACCTCCGACAACCCATAGTTATCCGTGGCCAAAATGCCCAGTTTTTGATTGACTTCCCGCCGCATGCTTTCAGACCAGGGCTCACCGCCAAAGAGGCCGTAGCGCAGGGACAGGCCGTTCGGATTGATGCCCATCTCCATCATGGTGTCGGCCAGAACAAGCGAGTACGAAGGTGTGCTCACCAGGGCCGTGCTCTTGAAATCCTGCATAATCTGAATCTGGCGTCTGGTATTGCCAGAAGAGATGGGAATAACGGAGCAACCAATGAGTTCTGCGCCGTAGTGCAGGCCGAAGCCTCCGGTGAAAAGACCGTAGCCAAAGGCGATCTGGATGACATCGTTTTTGCTCACGCCTGCTGCGGTGATAATGCGTGCCACCAGGTTTGACCAGGTATTGATATCGTTTTTGGTGTAGCCCACCACCGTGGCCTGGCCGGTGGTGCCGGAGGAGGCATGCACCCGCACCACATCGCGCAGGGGCACGGCGAAAAGGCCGTAGGGGTAATTATCGCGCAGATCCTGCTTGACGGTGAAAGGCAGCCGCCGCAGATCATCCAAAGAACGGATATCGTCATGATTGAAGCGCAGTTCCTCAAATTTTTTCCTGTAAAAAGGTACATGGGTACCTACCCGGTACAGGGTCGATTGCAGCCTTTCCAGTTGGAGCTGCTTGAGTTCATCTGCCTGAATGCGTTCCTTGTCTGGTTCCCAGAGCATAGCAATTGTGTCTATTAATAGTTGGTAAGAAGTGAGGAATCAGCCAATCTGCTCCCTGCCCAGATAGGCCCGTTGCACATCGTTATTGGCCAGCAGCTCCGAGGCCTTGCCCTGCAGGATGATTTTGCCGGTTTCCAGTACATAACCCCGATCAGCTACTTCCAGGGCTGCCTTGGCGTTCTGCTCAATGAGGAGCACAGTGTTGCCCTCGGCGCGCAACTGGGCGATGATGGTAAAAATCTCCTGCACAATCAGCGGGGCAAGACCGGTGGAAGGCTCGTCCATCATCACCAGGCGGGGACGCGCCATCAGTGCGCGGGCCATGGCCAGCATCTGCTGTTCGCCGCCTGAAAGCGTGCCGGCAAGCTGTTTGCGTCGTTCAGCCAGTACCGGAAAGCGAACATACTGGTTCTCCATCTCTTCCCGCACAGCGGCAGTACCGCGCGCTCTACGCAGGGTGGTGCCGCCAAGTAAAAGGTTATCTTCTACGTTCATGGAGGCAAAAACCTGGCGTCCCTCCGGGACGAGCACACACCCCAGGGTGGCCATGGCTTCCGGCGACGTGTGGGTGATATCTTCTCCCTGGAAAAGGAGCTCGCCGTGCCAGGGCCTCAGCAAACCAGCGACAACATGCACCAGAGTAGTTTTACCAGCCCCGTTAGCGCCGATGATGGTAACAATTTCTCCAGGCCGCACATGCAGGGAGATGTTTTTCAGGACCCGTAACTGAGCATAGCCGCTTTCCAAGTTTTTAATAGTCAGCATGGTGGCTGGCTCCCTGGTAACGTTGCTCCCCTGCTGCGGAAAACACTCGTACCAAAGAATGTGGCACTGGCATTACCTGGCAGGTTCATAGTCTTCCCCCAGATATATAGCAATGACTTCCGCATTGTGCTGAATGCGGGATGGAATGTCTTCCGCCAGCTTGCGGCCCGAACTGAGCACCACGATTTCATCGCAGATATCCATGACCAAGGACATGTCGTGTTCCACCAGGAGTACCGTCACCCCTTGCTCACGGATGGTTTTGATCAGACGACCCAGTTCCGCGGTTTCATAGATGTTGAGCCCTGCGGCGGGTTCATCCAAGAGAAGCAGGCGCGGTTCGGCAGCCAGGGCACGGGCCAGCTCTACGGCACGCTGCTGGCCAAAGGCAAGTGCTTCGGCAGGGCTTTCAGCGAGGTCGGCAATGCCCAGAAATTCAAGGCATTCCATACTTTTCCTACGAATAGCCGCCTCTTCCCGCCGGTGTTGCGGCAGGGGCAGCATGCCAGCGAGAAAACCGGCCCGGCCCTTGGAGTGGGCTCCCACCATCACACATTCCAGCACACTCATGTCGGCAAAAAGCTTGATGTTTTGGAAGGTTCTGGCAAAGCCTAGTTCCGCGGTCTGATATGGTTTCAGGCGCTGGATTTCCCGGTTGTCAAAACGGATGGTGCCGCTGCTTAAGGGGATATTGCAGGCAATGAGGTTAAAGAGCGTACTTTTACCAGCTCCGTTGGGACCAATCACTCCCTTGATGCAGCCCGCATCAACCGTAAAGCTGACATCGTCCACTGCACGAAGACCACCAAAATGTTTGCGTACTTGATACAGTTCCAGCATGGCGTTTTTTTAAGCGCGCCTGTACGGCAACAGGCGCCGCCAGGGGATATGGCTGTTCAACTGCGACAGACCGCCGGGTGCAAACAGCATTACCGCCAACAAAATCAGGCCGAAAACAGCGTCGTCATAGCTGCCGAAAACCCCGCGCAGTGAGAGAAAAGACAGGCCAACCCCCATGAAGAGCGTTCCCCAGAGACTGGTCATACCGCCTACAGCCACTAGGGCGACATAGCGCACCGATTTCATCACCGTGGCTTCCTCAGGCCCTATACCTCCCTTGAAATGGGTGAGGAGCACTCCGGCCAAGGCCGCGTATACGGCGCTCAGGACAAAGACCTGCAGTTTGGCACGACTGGTGTTGACACCACAGGCCTCAGCTGCTTCCTCGGAGCTGTGCAGGGCCCTTAAAGCCCGACCCGAACGGGAGCGGGTCATCAGGTTCATAAGCAGGACTAGGCCCGCCAAGACAACAGCCCAGGCCACGTAGTAGTTGAAAATGCGAAAATCGCCCTCACCGCTGATCATTAGGGCTTCGCCGCCGAACAAGCTGGCAGGGATCAGGATAAAACCCGGCACATCGGCAATGCCGTCCGCCTCGCCCAAGATGGGCAGGGCCAAAGCCATCCGGTAGATAATGGTACCGAAACCGAGGGTGGCCATAGCTAAGTAGTGACCACGCAGCTTGAGCACCGGAATGCCCACAAGAAGTGCCACGAGGGCGGCACAGACCAGGGCTGCGAGGGCAGCGGCCCAGGGGGTAAAGGTGAGCAGGCTTTCACCGTAGAGGTTTTCCCAGGTGAAGAGTAGACCGGCCTGGTTGAGCAGAGCGATTGCGGAGTTTTCAGCGTGAGGCGTCAGGTTATAGGTGGTGAGCAGGGCGGAAAGATAGCCACCAATGGCAAAAAAGCCCGCATGGCCAATGGATATTTGTCCGGCATAGCCCATGAGCGCGCATAAGCCTATGACTAAAAGACCGTAGTAGGCTGACATGGTCAGCTGGGTGAGATAGTACTCCGTGCCGGTGAAGGTGGTGAGGAGTTGCAACAGCACCACACTGGCAACAACCGCACCCAGGCGTGTGCGTATTTGGCCCAGCATCAGAACGCCTTGAGCCGGGCCGCTTCGGAGGAACCGAACAGACCGTGCGGTTTGATGAACAGGATAAGCAGCAGCAAAGTGACCGCCACTGCATCCTGGAAGGCCAGTGGCACCACCGTAATGGAAAAGGCCTCAAGAATGCCCAAAAGCAGACCAGCCGCCACTGCAGCCATGGAGTTGCCCAAGCCACCTATAATGGCGGCGGTAAAACCCTTGAGAGCCAGGCTGGCGCCCGAATCGTACTGGGTGTAGGTGATGGGTGAGATCATGCAACCTGCCATTGCACCCATGCCCGCACTGAGCACAAAGGACAGGGTGACCATGTTGTGGGTTTTGATGCCGCACAAAGAGGCTGCGGTGCGATTCACCGCACAGGCCCGCATTTCTCGCCCGAGCGCGCTGCGGTTGAAAAAGGCTTGCAGGGCCAGAACTATGCAGCCGCAGGCCAATAGCACCCAGATTACCTGTGGCGAGAGCCTCACTGGACCGAAGGTCCAGGCGGTGATAGCATCGCCGTAAAAGTAAGGCAGGCTGCGGATGCCTTCGCCCCAGATATGCAGCGCTGCCTCCCTGAGCAGGATGGAAACACCGATGGTGATGATGAGCATCTGCAGGATACCAGGGTTGCGCAGCCAGCGGATGCAGCACAGCTCCATGAGCGCACCGATGAGCATGGTTATTGCTACTGCTGCGGATATAGCCCAAAAAAGGGGCAGCCACTGGGCAAAGGTAATGGCGATCATGCCGCCCAGCATCACAAACTCGCCCTGGGCAAAATTGATAATCCCCGTGCTGTTGTAGATGATATTGAAGCCAATGGCGACAACGGCGTACACTGCCCCGTAGGTAATACCTGCCACCAGATACTGGAAAAAAAGTTCAGGGCTCATAGCGGTAAATACCCCGCAAGATAGGGGTTACAGCACTCAGGTGGCACAGATTTCACGGCTGGAAACCAAGGCAAAACCTTTGTCTTTGAGCATGGCCACGGCATCCGCCATGGCATCGAAACGAAAAATCATCACCGCGCTGCCATCGGCCCGGTGGGCATAGGCATACATGTATTCCACATTATAGCCGCCTTCGGTTACCGCACGCAGTACCTCAGCCAGGCCGCCAACCCGGTCGGGCACTGCCACCGCTATCACATCGGTCTTGCTCACGGTGAATCCACCTTTTTTCAACACAGCCTGCGCCTTGGTCACATCATTGACTATCAGGCGTAAAATGCCAAAATCTGCGGTATCAGCTACGGAAAGAGCGCGGATGTTGATATCATTTTCAGCCAGAATGGAGGTAATTTCGGCCAGACGACCCGATTTGTTTTCAAGAAAGACGGCAATCTGTTCAACTTGCATGGTGCCTCCCGGATAGTGTGTGGATTAACCTGGTGTCGTGCTGCTCTTTATTGAGTGCGGCGGTCTATCACCCGCTGCGCCTTGCCTTCAGAGCGCTGGATGCTGCGAGGCTCAACCAGCCTGACCTTACAGCTCACCCCGAGCATGTCTTTAATCTCCATCTGGATGCTTCTGCTCAAGCGTTCTAATACTTTGATTTCCCCTGAAAAAATTCGTTCACTCACCTCCACCAGGATGGCCATGACATCCATGTTGCCCTCCCGGCTCACCTCGAGCTGGTAGTGTGGCTCTACCCCGTCAATACCCATGAGTACATGCTCCACCTGAGATGGGAACACATTGACCCCACGGATAATGAGCATGTCGTCGGTACGACCACTGACCTTGGCCATGCGGATGAGGGTGCGGCCGCAGGCACAGGGCTCCAGAGTGAGGCGGGAGATATCTTTGGTGCGGTAGCGGATGAGTGGCAGCGCTTCTTTGGTCAGGGTGGTAAACACCAGCTCACCCTCTTCACCCAGCGGTAATGGTTCCATGGTGTTAGGATCAACAATTTCCGGCAGAAAGTTGTCTTCGAGAATGTGCATGCCATGTTCGGAGTGCAGACACTCCATGGCTACGCCCGGGCCGATGATTTCAGAGAGCCCGTAAATGTCGACTGCACGCAGGCCGAGTTTGCGCTCCACCTCCTGGCGCATGTGCACGCTCCAGGGTTCGGCCCCGTGGATGCCCACCCGTAGTTTCAATTCGGCCGGGTCAATGCCTGCATCCACCATGGCGTCCGCCAGGTTGAGGGCGTAGGACGGGGTGGAGAGCAGCACCGTGGAACCGAAATCCCGCATGATCGTGACCTGGCGTTTGGAGTTACCGCCTGAAACCGGAATGACCGTGGCCCCCAGCGCCTCGATTCCGTAGTGCGCACCCAAGCCACCAGTGAAGAGGCCATAGCCGTAGGCGTTGTGCACCAGGTCACCACGATGTACGTCGGCCATGGCCAGACAGCGGGCCATGACTGAAGACCAGAGCTGGATATCCGCTTCGGTGTAGCCCACAACCGTGGGTTTGCCGGTGGTGCCGGAGGAGGCGTGCAAGCGGATGACATCATCCATGGGTACGGTAAAGAGCCCGTAGGGGTAGTTGTCGCGCAGGTCGTCCTTGGTGGTGAAGGGCAGACGCCTGAGGTCAGCAAGGCTGCGAATATGCGCCGGTTTGATACCAACCCGGTCCATTTTTTCGCGATAGGGTTGTACCCGGTCGTATACCCGCGCCACCAGCGTCTGCAGCCGCTGCAGCTGAATTGACTCCATCCCTGCCCGGGGCAGGGTTTCCATTTCATCTATGCCAATCATGAAGGTCTCATGTACTTCTTCGTTTATTGGAATCAGGCGTGCACTGCCGCCCGCCCTGCCTTGAAGGCCTTTTTGTTGACTTCGCGGAACTGCTCTTTGATGGTGGTATCAATCACCTGAAGGAAGATCTCCTGGTCCACAGCGAGGAAGTTGGACATGGCGCCCACCATGGCCACGTTGGCGGTGCGCAGTTCTCCCACCTTCTGGGCCACGGCAAAGGCGTCAATGGCAACCACATTGATCTGGCGAGAGGTCAGCTCATTTAAAATATCGTTGGGATAACTGGCCTTACCCAGCGCAACCGAGGGCGGCAAAATCTTCTGGGTATTGACCACCACTGCGCTGTCCTTGTGCAGATAGGGCAGGTAGCGGGCTGCCTCCAGGATTTCAAAGGCCACGAGGATGTCGGCACTGCCCGGATCGATCAGGGGAGAATACACCTTCATGCCGTAGCGCAGGTGCGCCTCCACCGAACCACCGCGCTGGGCCATGCCATGCACTTCGCTCTTTTTTACATCAAAACCTGCGGCGAGCTGGGCATGGGCGGTGAGTTCACTGGCGAGCAGAATACCTTGGCCGCCCACTCCGGAAAAGAGGATATTGCCACTTGGTTTCATGCGATTTCCTCCCGGCGGGTGATCGCCTCGAATTTACAGACCGCTGCACACTGGCCACAACCGTTGCACTGTACTTCGGTGATGGCGGCAAAGCCCTTCTGCCTTTCTCGGTACCCCTTGGCTACAGCCTCTTCTGGGCTTAACGGTGTCCAGCTGATGGCCGGACAGCCCATGTTTACACATAGAGTGCAGCCAGTACAGTTTTCGGTTCTGGTGTAGTAGACCGGTTTTTTACGCTTCACTTCTTCGGGCAGGAGCACGCAGGGCGCACGACTGATAATCACCGAGAGATCAGGCGATTCAATCTCTTCCTTGAGTATCTTGCGGGTGCTTTCCACATCGTGTGGGTTCACTACCACTACCCGCTCCACACCCAGGGCCCGGCACAATTTTTCCAGATCGAGCTGCGGTGCGGCATTGCCGCGGATGCTCTGGCCGCTGGCAGGGTTGGGCTGATGCCCGGTCATGGCGGTGGTGCGGTTGTCGAGGATGATCACCGAGGCGTAGGAGCCATTATACACCGCATTCAAGAGGCCGGTAATGCCGGAGTGCATAAAAGTGGAATCGCCCAGCACTGCCACTACCTTGCCTTTACCGGTCTCACCCAGGGCCTTTGCCATACCATGGGCCATGGTCACGGATGCACCCATGCAGACGCAGGCATCCATGGCAGACAGTGGTGGCAGGAAACCCAGGGTGTAGCAGCCAATATCACCTGACACAAAGATATCTTTCATCCTGGACAGGCCGTAAAAAATGCCCCGATGCGGGCAGCCTGCACACATGTTGGGTGGCCGCATCGGCAATTCCAGTGGTGTGAACAGATTCCCTACCGAGGCAGGCTCAAGGGCCTTGCGCACGATAAAGGAGTTCAACTCTCCTCGGTTGGGGATGATGTCCTTGCCGTGGCAGGCAATGCCCATTGCCTTGAGGTGCAGTTCCAAAAAGGGATCCAGTTCTTCCACCACCACCAGTTCGTCAAGGCCTGCGGCGAATTCGCGAATTTTTTGTTCGGGCAGAGGCCAGACCAGGCCCAGCTTCAGCACCGGCGCCTTGGGAAAGGCTTCCTTAACGTAGTTGTAGGCAACGCCTGCGCAGATAAAGCCTCGCCGGCCTTCGCCGGGCTCAACCCGGTTTTCAGGCAGCGTTTCAGCAAGGGCACGCAGCTTGGCCATGCGTTCTTCCATGGCAATTCTGCGCTGCTTGGCCAGACCGGGCAGCATCACCAACTTGGCCGGAGTCTTTTCGATGGTCGGTTCCGCTGTGGCAGAGCGCTCACCCTTGGGCACCACACCCTTTACATGGGCAATACGGGTGGTGATGCGAAAGAGTACTGGAGTGTCCATTTCCTCGCTGATGCTGTAGGCACGTTGGAGCATAGCTTTGGCCTCGGCCGGATCGGACGGCTCCATCATGGGCATTTTCGCGGCAAAGGCGTAGTTGCGGTTATCCTGCTCGTTTTGTGAGCTGTGCATTTCCGGGTCGTCAGCGGTGATAATCACCAGCCCGCCGCGCACGCCGGTGTAGGCAGAAGTAAAGAGTGGGTCGGCCGCTACGTTCAGGCCCACATGCTTCATGGTGGCAAGGGCACGCGCACCTGCAAAGCTGGCGCCTATGGCCACTTCCAGTCCGACTTTTTCGTTCGGCGCCCATTCCGTGTACACGCCCTCATAACCGGAAAGATTTTCCATGATTTCCGTGGATGGCGTGCCCGGATAGCCAGAAGCGACCCGTACACCCGCTTCCCAGGCGCCGAGTGCTATGGCCTCGTTACCGGAAAGCCAGAGTGTATTTTGCTGTTTGTCTGCCATTGCCTGTGCTCCTTTTATGCAGCTTTGGGAAAATGCCCGGTGGGTACCGGCTGCAGCCGTGGATTTGTAAGTAATACCCCTGGTTGGGAAGGCATCAATGTTTCGCCTTCCCTGCTTCAACAAATTTTTTCAGCTCTCTACTGCCAACGGTGCAGCCGGGCACTGCCTCTGCTGGAGTAAATGCGGGTTGAGCTATGTAGTGAAAGATCACTGTACTTGCTGGCCCTTGGTGCCAGGCTGGACAGGCGCCGCCGCAGCTGGTGTGGCCGCAACCGGAATCCACAGTGTATCCCAGTCAATCGCATCCTTGTTGATATTCGTTGTCCCCGCCACCAGTTCAGTTGCCTGCATCAGTTTGAGTACTTCCTGGCCGAGGCGGTTGAAATTCACGCCGATGGAGGGGCCAGCCAGCGAGTTGAACAGGTCAAGTGTGGATTGCGATTTTTCGGCTAACCTTGCCGAGCGCAGCAGGAAGACACCGCCGTTGGCCTTGCCTAGCTTGCTACTCAGATCCGGGCCCAGCTGGGCAGTAATGTCGGCAGGAAGCGCTTCTCCAGGCTGCTTTTGGTCGACCAGCAGTGGTTGCATGGAACCTTGCATAGTGCCGAGGAAGGCCAGTGAGTCGTTAAGCCCCAGCGCTGGTACCAGGCCGATTTCCGTCATCACGGGCCAGGAAAAGAGCAGGGTGTTGTTCGTCAGCTGCTGCTGTTCGCCAGTAAGCCCGTAGACGGCAACTTGCTGGTTCAAGGCCGTGGCAAGGGCTTGCACGTGGTTTCTGTTGCGAACATTGGTAAAGAAAGCCAGATCAGGCAGCGGAAAGATCCCGGTTTCAACAATATCGTTGAGGATCAGGCCGTAGCGGGGGCCAAAGGATGAAGCAGCATCTTCAATGGGAATACCAAGGAGTTCTTGTGCTTCCTGCTGCATCGCGGCATAGCCTTCCGGATCAGCCTGGGCAGTTAGCTTGAGGAGTGCTTCCGGCTTGAAAGAGTACCCCCACTGGAAAAAAAGAGTCTTGTCGTTGACCAGCGAGAGCGGCACAGTGACACCAGCAGCAGATTCATCCACCATGGTCTTGAACAGGTCGTGTAACTGCTCGTGCTGCAGCTTGACCCGGGCCTTGTTGTGCAGCCCCTGCGGCGTCCTGACAGTTATATCATAACCATAGTCCAGGCCTTGCAGGTAGGCGACTGCCTCTTGCATTCCCTCGCTCTGTTCCAGGTGGGGCAGCAAGGCGGCGAGACCGGCTATATTGAAATAATTGCGGCTGTAGATGGTGGCCTGGGATTCTCTTTGCCAAAAATCATTTGCTTCCTGGTAAGCGGTTTGCGCTTTCAGGGAATTGTCCGCTTCCCTGGCCTGTACCCCGGCAATGACAGGAGCCTTGTCCAGGGC
Source organism: Desulfobulbaceae bacterium (assembly GCA_012744275.1). Taxonomy (GTDB): domain Bacteria; phylum Desulfobacterota; class Desulfobulbia; order Desulfobulbales; family Desulfobulbaceae; genus Desulfobulbus. The sequence goes on along the minus strand of JAAYIE010000062.1, from coordinate 13,881 downwards.
TAGCAACACTACACCCGCAGCATTGTAGCCGTAGATCGTCTCTTTGCCCCCGTCGCCACTATTCAATTGGATTTTGGTTAATTCCAGGCCATCTGTCTGTTCTTTTTCAATTGTGACCCCCTTGGCCAGACTACCAAGGATTTCAGCTGCACTTGCCGTGCTGGTGGTGGCGTAGACAAGCAGCGCTCGGCGAAAGGCCTGCTCTGGATTTTCCTTGAGCAGATCCGTATTCGGGGGCAAAACAGCCACGGTCATGTCATCCCCAAAGACCGTTCGAAAAAGCGGATTTTTCATGGTGTTAGCGACGCTGTCGTACCACTGGTCATAGGCCTGGATGGTTTCAGGTGCAGCTGCCAGTTCTTCCATGATAGCGTGCATGGTTTCCTTGGCAAAAAAACGCCCCAGCGGGCTGTTGGTGAACGTGTCGCTTACCTGCTTAAGATTGGTTTGGCTGCTCATGATCAGCGCGTCCTGGGGCACGTATGCGGCCACCTCATCGGCGCTAACGGCACCCTTCCGGCCCTGCATGAAGTGGAGCGCAGCGGCAGCCACCAGCAGCACGGCAGCAAGAATGATCCCGAATTTTTTCATATAACCTCCTTAAGGCATGCCAGCCTTATGCGTACCTGCGCCGGGCAAGCTGGATTGCTACCCTTGCAGCGGGGTGAATGTATACTCTTTGGCCGGTGTATTGCAAGCATATCCGCTTGAAATGGAGGAAAGAAGCATGCGTGTCTGAAGGCGTAAAGTCCAGCCCCGCGAAAAGACAGGAAAAACCGTGATACCCAGCTAATCGTCCTTACCCAGCAAAACCACCGAGTTCCACCTCGATGGCGGCCATGGCCTCCTGGGCCTCTTCCCAGTGCTGATAGGCCCGTTCCAGATGCCGTTCTACCTGGGCGTACTCCCGGCTTACTTCACTCCAGCGCTCCTGGTTGCTGTAGAGTTCCGGGTCAGCCATGAGGTTTTCCAACTCGCCTTTACGTGCCTCTGCCTTTTCTATCTCAGCCTCGGCCTTGTCGTTTTTCTTTTTCCAAGGGCCCAGTTTTTTATTCAGGGCCTGGCGCTCCTGTGCCCGCTGCCGCCGTTGCTCTTTTTTATCCGGTGTCCGCGCATCTTCTTCTCTGGCTTGGGCAGATGGGACCAGATTTTGGCCTGGGGCTGTTCCGCTCTCTTCCAGGAGACGGCGGCGCTCTAGGTAGTCGTCGATATTCCCTTCGTGCAGGATGGCGCGGCCGTTTTTAATTTCCAGCACCTTGTTGACAAAGGAATTGACGAAAAAACGGTTGTGTGACACTACGATAATCGTGCCTTCGTATTGGGCCATGGCTTCCTGCAAAACCTCCTGCGAGCTCATGTCCAGGTGGTTGGTGGGTTCGTCTAAAAGCATAAGGTTGGCCGGTCGTACCAGCATTTTTGCCAGGGCTACCCGTGATTTTTCCCCGCCTGAGAGCACCCGTACCTGTTTTTCCACGGCATCACCGGTAAAGAGAAATGCACCCAGAAGCGAGCGTACCTGGGTGATACTCATGTCGCTGGCAGCGTGGTAGATGGTATCGACGATGTTCAAATCGCCTGCCAGCTCCTGGGCCTGGTGCTGACCAAAGTAGGAGAGGATAACGTTGTGGCCGTACCTGATTTCTCCCTCGGCCTCCTCCAGTCCGGCCAGTATTTTGAGCAGGGTGGTCTTGCCTGCGCCATTGACCCCGATCACCGCCAGTTTGTCGCCTCGCTGGAGTGTAAAGGCCAGGTCATGAAACACCTCCCGATTACGGAAGCGTTTCGTGACCTTGTCCAGGCTGAGTACATCCCGGCCTGAAGGCACAGCCGGAGGAAAGCTGAAGCGGATGCTGCGCTCCGTGTCGGCAAGTTCAATCAACTCCATTTTTTCCAACTGCTTCACCCGGCTTTGTACCTGCCGTGCCTTGGTGGATTTGGCACGAAAACGGGTAATAAAACGTTCAGTTTGACGGATCATGGCTTGTTGATTGTCGTAGGCGGCCCGTTCCAGTTCCAAGCGCTGGGCTTTTTCCGCCAGATAGTGCGAATAATTGCCGCGAAATACGCTTAATCTGCCCAGGCTCACCTCCCAGGTAATGGCGGTAATGCGGTCGAGAAAGGCACGGTCATGGGAAATCAACACCATGGCACCCTGGTATTGCAAGAGGAAATCCTCCAGCCAGGTGAGGGAGTCTAAATCCAGGTGGTTAGTAGGCTCGTCCAAAAGGAGCAGGGCTGGTTTTTGCAGGAGAAGCTTGGCCAGGAGCAGGCGCATGATCCAACCGCCGGAAAAGCTGCCAGCATCCCGGTCCAGATCGTCTGGCTTGAAACCCAGGCCAAAAAGCACCTGTTCAATGCGCGGCCGCATCAGAAAGAGGTCACTGTCTTCAAGGAGGTGCTGCAGCTGACCCTGCCGAGCCAAGAGGGCATCCATGGCCGGATCCTCCGGGTTCAAATCGGCCAGCTGGTGGTTGAGGGCCTCCAGCTCTTTCTGTTGTGCCAGCACGTCGTCAAAGGCACTCTGGGCCTCTTCAAAGAGGCTGCGACCGCGGTTCAGCAAACTTTGCTCCTGGGGCAGGTACGCCACGGAAAACCAGGCTGCACGATTGATGACCCCAGGATCGCTTTCTATTTCTCCGCACATGATGCGGAGTAACGTGGATTTACCCGCACCATTGACACCCACTAAGCCGACGCGATCGCCACTGTGGATCTGAGCCGAGGCCTCGTGGAAGAGATGTTTGCCACTGTACTGCAGGGAGAGGTTGTTGATACTAAGCATGATGGGAGGTCAGGAAAAAGTGAGACGAATTACTGGAAATGCTGAAGGCTTGTGTCAAGGCGCAGGCTTTGGCGGGGCAGACGGGCATCAAGCTTAAGCGTAAAACGGGTACTCAGGCCAAGTTCCTCCAAGCGATGCATATTGCTGCGTTTCATGCCTACAAAGGCGGAAACATCCTGCGGCGCAATGCGCAGGATGCAGGGCTCTTTTTGATGGTAACCGCTTAAAAGAGTACGGGTTCGCTTCAGCATCATCCTGGCTCTGACCAGTTCGCCAAAAGCAGGATAATAGGGTCCAGCCAGAAGGTATTCTTTCAAATCCGAACTTGCCTGCAGGCCCATGCGGATAATGGGCAGTTTGTGGGCATCGAAGTGACTTTTCATGTAGGCGCAGAAGAGCACCGCTTTTTTTAGAGAAAGCGGCCGAAAGCGCCCGTCGCGCCACTCTTCGGCGAGTCTGCTGCCGCGCAGCACCACCAGCGGATAGATACGGATGCAGTCGGGCCGTTCCTGAATGCAGGCTGCAACTTTGCGGCGAATAGCGGTAAATCCTTCTCCCGGCATCCCCAGCATGAGCTGCCAGCCTAGCTGGAGCCCGGCTTTGCGGATAAGCCGTGAGGCACGCAGGGTATCTTCATGGCTATGGCCCCGTCCCGAGCGGGCTAAAACAGCATCGTCGCAGGACTGTACCCCCAATTCGATCAGGTGCACTCCGGCACGTTTGAGCATGTAGAGCGTATCTGTATCAATGGAGTCTGGTCGGGTGGAAAGCCGAATGCCTTGCACCAGACCCTGCGCCAGGAAAGGTTGTACTGCATGCAGCAAATTTTCCTGCCGTTGGCGAGGCAGAGCAGTAAAGCTGCCACCGTAAAAAGCCACTTCTACGGTTCTTGCTGCCTGCGTCGATTGGGTTGTTTGCTGCTGCTGTGGTCGCAGGCGTGCAAGCCAGGTGTTGATGGTGTCCGTTATCTGCTGCGGACCGATGGGTTCCGGATTTGGTCGGATATGGCGCTGGTTACAGAAGATGCAGGTATGGAGACAACCTTCATGTGGGGTAAAAAGCGGAATGATTACAGCCATTTCAACCTTCTGCTGTGTTGTCTCGCTGCAGACGGGTCAGGGCTGCCTGCGCTGCCTGCTGTTCCGCCTCCTTTTTGCTCCCGGCCTGACCTCGTCCCAACTCCTCATCGCGAAAGCTGGCGCATACAGTGAACAGGCGAGCATGGGCCGGTCCCTCTTCGCTACACAGGGTATAATTTGGGCCCTCGTTGTACAGTTCCTGCAGCAGCTCTTGCAGGGCACTTTTAGGGTCACTGCTCAAGAGGCGCTCCTGCTGGGTATTCAGGCGAATTTCAAAGTAGCGGCGTACAAAGGCCTGGGCGCTGTCATAGCCGTTGTCCAGAAAAATTGCGCCCAAGAGCGCCTCATAGGCGCAGGAGAGAATGGAGGATTTGTCGCGTCCACCAGAACTTTCTTCCCCCTTGCCAAGCAGCAGGTGCTCGCCCAGGTGAATGTTTTTGGCCATGCCCGCCAGCCCGCTTTCGTTGACCAGAGCCGCACGAATGCGGGTGAGTTTACCTTCGCGCAATTCAGGGAACCGGGTGATAAGAATGAAACCCAGGGTCAGATCCAGTACCGAATCGCCCAGAAATTCCAGGGTTTCGTTATGCTCCTTGACATACGGGTTTTCAAAGGCAAAGGAGCTGTGGATCAGCGCCCGCAACAAGAGCGGCAGGCTGTTGAAGCGGTAGCCGATCCGCTCCTGCAGGGCTTCCAGGCTTGTTTCATGATCTTGCAGGAGAGCTGCGACAGAACTAGGCATTGGTGATGTTTTTTCTTGTCAAACGAGCTTCTTTTGATTAGTATTTGCGGTCATCACATCGGCGACGTAGCCAAGCGGTAAGGCAGTGGTCTGCAAAACCATTATTCAGCGGTTCAATTCCGCTCGTCGCCTCCAGAACATTCAGCGGCTCTTGCATCTGTGCAGGGGCCGCTTTTTTTGTGGCATTTTTTACAATCCTCATTGCCCGTTGTCCTATCTTTGCAAAGTTGCCAACAGGGCATATTCCGCCTCTGCCAGATGGGTGGCCCCGCTGCGGCCAAGCACACTGGAGTAGAGGGTGAAGTGCTCCACCGCAAAGCTTGCGCTGCTGAAAAGGGCGTGTGCGCCCAGGTAACGTTCCAGTCGGGGCATGGCACCATCCTGCAACCGGCCCAAGGTAATATGAGGTGTAAATTTTCGTTTTTCCATCTTAATACCACAATGGCGTACGCAGGCACTCACCTTGCGCTGCAGGGCTATGAGCGCCGGGTTGGGCGCTACCCCTACCCACAAAACCCTGGGCGTGCGCCGGGGTGGGAAAAGTCCAAGCCCTTGCAGTTTCAGATCAAAGGGCGGTGCTGCGATCTCCTCCAGGGCCTCGCGGATATCGAGGAAGGCGCTGCCGCCGATCTCGCCAATAAAGCACAGGGTCAGGTGCAGCTGTTCCGGTACTGTCCAGCGCACATCGGGCAGGCCGGTGCACAACCCTGCCAACTCAACTTTGCTCAGTGCTGGAGGGTCCAGGGCAACAAAAAGCCGTTTGTTCATGACCCGGCCTGTAAAAACGTACAGCGTTTATGGCTTTGAAGAGTCTTCATCCCAATCCATGGCAATGTCGCAGGCTGGGGCCGAGTGGGTGAGCCCACCGATGGAGATAATATCCACCCCGGTCTCGGCTATGGCGCGCACATTGTCCAGGTTCACCCCACCCGAGGCCTCCACCAGCGCCTGACCGTCAATACGCGCCACTGCTGTTCGCATGAGCTCAGGCGGCATGTTGTCCAACATAATCAGACCCACACGCAAGCCAAGGCATTCCTCAACCTGGGCCAGGTCCGTGGTTTCTACCTCAATATTGATGGTGTGGGGCACCTGGGCTCGCACCCGCCGCACCGCCTCGGTAATAGAACCACAGGCAGCGATGTGGTTATCCTTAATGAGGACGCCGTCACTTAAACTGTAGCGGTGGTTGTGACCGCCACCCACCCGCACCGCGTATTTTTCCAGGAGACGCAGGCCGGGAGTGGTTTTGCGGGTGTCGGTGATGGCCACCCGCAGGCCCTGAACTTTATCCACAAAAGCTCTGGTACGGGTCGCAATGCCGCAGAGTCGTTGCACCAGGTTCAGGGATACCCGTTCACCCCGCAGCATGGAGCGGGTCGGCCCGCTCACCCGCAGAAGAACGGTCCCCTCCTCTACCTGCATGCCATCGGCCACGGCCCCACTGCATTCGACCTCGCTGTCCAGGATCGCAAAAACCCGGGAGGCGACCCGTGCCATGCCAGCAGCAACCATACCGTGCCGGGCAATGAACGAGGCGCTTGCCTGGTCATTTTGCGAGAAGATGGCATCGGAGGTGATGTCGCCATGCTCCAGGTCTTCTCTGAGGAAACGATGCAGAATGGGATCAATTAAAAAAGTATCCATTAGCGTAGAGCCTGCATGCGGTTGATGGATTCGAGGATTTTTTCCAGACGGGTTGCCAGCTCCAGCGCTTTCTCCCGTTCCTTAGCCACCACAGCCGGTGGCGCCTTGGCAACGAACTGTTCGTTGGCCAGTTTGGTGTTGATACGGTTCAGTTCCAATTCCAGCCTGGCTTGCTCCTTATTGAGTTTTTCCAGTTCAGCCGCCACATCGATCAAGCCCTTGAGCGGCACCACGAGTTCCACATCCTGCACCAGGGCGTGACCAGCGTCATTGGGTACCCCGCCTGCCTCGGCAATGTCCAGCTCACTTGCCCGGACCAGGGCCATGATGTCTGATCTGTGTCGCTGCAATATTGTCCGTTTGTCTGTATTGGCGCAAAAGATGCTGGCCTTGATCTGCGCGCCAGGGTGCAGTTCCGCCTCGGTGCGGATGGTGCGCAGGCCGGAGATGACCTCCATCAAAAGGCCCATTTCCTCCTCAGCCTGGGCATCATCGCGCTCTGGTCGGGCTTCGGGAAAGGGGGCCAGCATCAGCAAGCCACGTTCACCCGGCAAATGGCTCCAGATCTCCTCGGTGACAAAGGGGATGATGGGGTGCAGCAGGGCCAGGGTCTGTTCAAAGACTCCCAGCAGGGTGGCGCGGGCTTCGGCAACTACGGCCGCGTCCTTGCTGAACAGATCCGGCTTGATCCATTCCAGATACCAGTCGCAGAAATAGTGCCAGACAAACTGGTAGCAACTAGAGGCAGCCTCGTTGAAGTTGTAGTGGTCAAGGGCAGCGCGCACTTCGCGGATAGTGGCGTTGACGCGGCTTAAAATCCAGCGGTGGGCCAGTCCCTTGGGATGTACGTCATCAACAAGCGGGCGAATACTTGCATCCTGGCTTAGGTGCATCTCCGCAAAACGGGCTGCATTCCACAGCTTGTTGATGAAGCGGCGGTAGCCGTCCACCCGTTCTTCATCTAGACGGATCTCCCGGCCCTGGGCGGCAAAGGCGGTCAGGGTGAAGCGCAAAGCATCGGTGCCGTACTGGGCAATCATATCCAGAGGGTCAATGACATTGCCGGTTGATTTGGACATCTTCTTGCCAAATTTATCACGCACCAGGGCATGCAGGTACACGTCCTTAAAGGGCACTTCGTCCAAAAAGTGCAGGCCCATCATCATCATGCGTGCTACCCAGAAAAAGAGGATGTCAAAGCTGGTGATGAGCACCGAGGTGGGGTAGAAGGTGGCCAGTTCCTTAGTTTGCTGTGGCCATCCCAGGGTGGAAAAGGGCCACAGGGCCGAGCTGAACCAGGTGTCGAGCACGTCTTCTTCCTGGGTCAGGCTGCTGCTGCCGCAGAAGGGGCAGACATCCGGATCATCCACGGCCACAATCACTTTGCTGCACGCCGCGCAGGTCCAGGCCGGGATGCGATGTCCCCACCAGATCTGTCGGGAAATGCACCAGTCGCGGATGTTGTCCATCCAGTTGTAAAAGGTTTTGTACCAGGTGTCGGGATAGATATTGATGCGGCTCGACTGCACTGCCGCCACTGCCTTGTCGGCAAGGGGACGCACCGAGACAAACCACTGCTCCGACACATTGGGTTCAATCACCGTATGGCAGCGATAGCAGCCACCCACTGCATGGCGGTAGGCTTCTTCTTTCACCAGAAAACCTTGGGCTTTCAGGTCAGCTACAATCTGCTTGCGGCAGGCAAAACGGTCCTGCCCGGCATAGGCACCAGCGTTTTCGTTCATGACGCCGCTATCGTCCAAAATCTTGAGCTGGGGCAGCTGGTGGCGCAGGGCCATCTCGTAGTCGTTGCGGTCATGCGCGGGCGTAACCTTAAGTGCGCCGGTACCGAATTCGCGCTCCACATAGCTGTCACAGATGATAGGGATCGTGCGGCCGGTGAGCGGCAATTCGATCATGGCCCCGTGCAGATGGCGGTAACGTTCGTCTTCCGGATGCACAGCCACGGCGGTATCGCCCAGCATGGTCTCAGGTCTGGTGGTGGCCACTACTACATCACCTGCTTCACCCGCGTCGTTTGTCACTGGGTAGCGGAGGTGGTAGAGGGTGCCGTCGCTCTCTTCGTGGTCAACCTCGTCGTCGGCCAGGGCAGTGTGGCAGCGAGGGCACCAGTTGATGATGTAGGAGCCCTTGTAGATGAGGCCCTCGTGATAGAGACGGACAAAGACCTCGCGCACTGCCCGGGAGAGGCCGTCATCCATGGTGAAGCGTTCGCGATCCCAATCACAGGATGCGCCAAGCCGTTTGAGCTGTTTGACGATAGCGCCGCCCTTTTCACTGCGCCACTGCCAGACCCGTTCGATAAAGGCATCGCGGCCGAGATCGTGGCGGTTTTTACCTTCGCTGGCTAACTGCCGCTCCACTACGTTCTGGGTGGCGATGCCGGCATGGTCAGTGCCCGGCACCCACAGGGTGTTGTCGCCGCGCATGCGGTGGTAGCGTACCAGGATATCCTGCAGGGTATTGTTCAGAGCATGGCCGATGTGGAGCACGCCAGTGACATTGGGCGGCGGAATGACCACGGAAAAGGAGGCCTTGCCTGGCTCCATGGTAGCAGCAAAGGCCTTCTCGTCCAGCCATCGGGCGAGCCAGCGTTTTTCTACCTCACTGAATTCATAGGTTTTGCTAAGGCCAGTGTTGTTTGCAAGGGGTTGTGCAGAAGATTCCATAAATACAGATGTACTGGTTAAAGAGAACGGTACAGGCAACGGAGGTAGAAATCTTTCAGAGTACGCTCCACGGACGAGGCATGAACAGTTGCGTGTACAGGGTGATGGCGTAGCGGTCGGTCATACCGGCAATAAAGTCGCAGACTCGGCGATGGCGTTCGCGCTCTTCGGCCGCGTTTGCAGGCGCTGGCAGCTCGGCGCAGCCTGCGTGCAAATCGTTGCCGGGCAGATCGTGCTCCAGAAAATAGGCGTACAGTTCCCGGATGATGCGCTGCGCCTTGACGAATTCGTTATGGACCAGGTAATTCCGGTACACATTGTCGTACAAAAAGGCGCGCAGTTCGGTAATGGTTTCGTTCATGGCGCTGCTCAGGTGCAGTTTGCCATCATCCCTGGCCAGGGTGGTGGCCACTAGGTCGCGCACCATGGCATTGATGCGCTGGGAAGAACGCTCACCCAGCACGCGCCTGAGGTGCGCGGGCAGGTCCAGCGGCGCAATCATGCCAGCGCGAATGGCGTCATCCATGTCGTGGTTGACATAGGCCATGATGTCCGCCACCCGCACCAGTTGCCCTTCCAGAGTGGCGGCCAGTTCGGGCGAATCTTCCGGCAGGATTTCACCGTAGCCCTTGGAGTGCTTGACAATACCGTTGCGCACCTCCCAGGTTAAATTTAGACCTTGGCCATCGTTTTCAAGGAAGTCGACTATGCGCAGACTCTGGATAAAATGCTTGAAGCCCTTGGGATGGAGCAGGTTCAAGCTGTACTCCCCGGCATGGCCGAAGGGAGTATGGCCCAAGTCGTGGGCCAGGGCAATAGCCTCGGTCAGGTATTCGTTTAGCCGCAGGCACACCGCCATGGTGCGGGCAATTTGCGACACTTCCAGCACATGGGTTAGGCGGGTGCGGTAATGATCACCGGCCGGCGCCAGGAAGACCTGGGTCTTGTGCTTAAGCCGCCGAAAGGTTTTGGAGTGGATGATGCGGTCACGGTCGCGCTGGAAGCAAGTGCGCAGCACGCATTCATCCTCCTCCGGCTGCAGCCGCCCGCGGGAACGGCAGCTCAGACAGGCGTGGGGAGACAGAGTATTTTTTTCCAGCTCCTCCTGCATGGCGCGCACCGTTATGGTCATGATCAGCCTCTTATTTTTGCCAGAGCAGATAGGCGCGGATAAAGTCGTCTAGGCGTCCATCCAAAACGGCATCCACATTGCCCTCTTCCACACCCGTGCGATGATCCTTGATCAACCGGTAGGGCTGGAGCACGTAGGAACGAATCTGGCTGCCCCAGGCAATGTCTTTTTTGTCGCCCTGTAAATTTTCCTGGGCCCGTAATTTTTCTTCGCGCTCCAGTTCGTACAGACGAGCCATGAGCATCTTCATGGCCATATCCTTATTACTGTGCTGGGAGCGCTCGTTCTGGCACTGCACCACAATACCTGTGGGAAAATGGGTGATGCGGATAGCTGAGTCGGTCTTGTTGACGTGCTGCCCGCCTGCCCCGCTGGAGCGATAGGTGTCGATGCGCAGATCTTTGTCATTGATCTCGATGTGCACACTGTCGTCCAGTTCGGGCATGACCATGGCCGAGGCAAAGGAGGTGTGCCTCCTGCCGCTGGAATCAAAGGGCGAGATGCGCACCAGGCGGTGGATACCAATTTCCGAGCGGAGCAGACCGTAGGCGTTCTTGCCCTTGATGAGCATGGCCACGTTCTTGACGCCTGCCTCATCGCCCGGCAAAAGATCAAGGATGTCGGTTTTAAAGCCCTTGGCTTCGGCCCAGCGCAGATACATGCGCATGAGGATGCTTACCCAGTCTTGCGCTTCGGTACCGCCTGCGCCAGCATGGATGGTGAGAATGGCGTTATTGGCATCATGTTCGCCGGTAAACATGCACTCCAGCTCCACCATGTCGATGCGTTCACGCAGACCGGCCAGGCTCGCCACCACATCCTGGAAGCTGTCTTCGTCCTGTTCCTCCACGGCCATGTCCAAAAGCAGGTCAGCATCTTCAAGGTCGCTGTAATTCTTCTTCCAGGTGCCGACCAAATCCTGCAACTGGCCTAATTGCCGTTGTACCTGCTTAGCCTTGTCCTGGTCGTCCCAAAAACCAGGGCTTACAGTTTGCCGCTCCAGCAGTTCTATCTGTTCGTGCTTGTCATCCAAGTCAAAGATGCTCCTTCAGGGCCAGCATGCGGCCCTTGAGATTGGCAAGGAGCTGTTTGGGTTCTGCGGATTCGGTTATATCTGCCATGACTCACCTCGAAACAAGGTATTCAAAATGTGGAACTGTTGTATGCAAAAAAGGTAAACAGCCATAATAAACAGAAGCAGGGTAAGACTTCAAGAGTTGCCTGCTTTTTTCAGGGACTGTCTTCTGGTTGGGGGCGTTTTTGTACCTTTGCCAAGTTGGCGCAGTAGCCTGGGTAGAGCCAGGGGGAGCACAAGGAAGGCGCAGAACAGGCCGAAACGGTACCCAACACGGGTGAAAACGGTTTGCGACTGCAGCAGGGGGATGCTGGCTGCAGTCGCGGTTTCTGTGAATATGGCGCTTTCTTCAGCCACGCGACCCTGGGGATCGATAAAGCCACTGATGCCGGTATTGGCAGCCCGCACCAGGGCGCGGCGGTTTTCCACCGCCCGCAGCACCGCCATGGCCAGAGACTGCACCGGCGCGCTGGAACGGCCATACCACGCATCATTGGTGATGTTGACCAGCATGTTGGCGTCGAGCGCCGTAGTGTTGCGGGCAATAACCGGGAAGATGGATTCGTAGCAGATCAAAACACCTACCCGCAGCTTATCGCTGTAAAGCGGCATTTTGGAGTTGCCTGGGGTAAAATCACCAATGGCTGCTGCAACCGGCTCCAAAAAAAACAACAGCTTCTTGAGCGGTACATATTCACCAAAGGGTACCAGATGCTGTTTGCTGTACACGCCGTCCACTTTGCCATGTGGCCCGAAAATGAGGGCACCGTTGAAATAGTGGATAATCCTGCCTTCCTGGCTTTCCTCAATACGGTAGAGGGGCGCGCCGGTAAGCAGCCTGGGGCCAGAGGCAGAAAATGCAGCCACCTTGCCTGCCAGGGGGTCATCCTGTGGATAAAAGGGCAGGGCGGTTTCCGGCCAGACAACCAGTTCGACATCCTGGTTCACCAACTTGCCCGATAGCCGCAGGTAGCGCTCCACCGTGGCGTACTTCATTTCTTCTGTCCATTTGGCATCCTGCTCAATGTTGCCCTGTACCAACCCGATCTTTGCCCGCGGCGCCGCAGCTGCTTCCCTGATGTTTTCCTGGGTACGCAAAAAGGAATAGACACTCAGACCCAGAAACAGGCAGCAGGCAGCAGCTAAAGACGGCAGTGCGCCACGCCACAGCGGTTTGCGCTGCCAGGCGGCAGCCGCGAACAGTGCGCATACCGCGTTGATCAGCACCAGGCAGAAGGTGAGCAGGTGGTGCCCGCCCAGATCCGCTGGCAACAGCAGGTGCGGTTGGCGAAAGAGCCCGTAGCCGAGGTCCATCCAGGGAAAACCGGTAAAGAGGATACCGCGCAGGGCATCGAGCCCGGTCCAGATGAGTGGCGGTGCCCAGATACGGATAAAGGCCGTGTAACCAGGATGTTCCTGCTTCTGCACTCCATGTAAAAGCCAGGAAAAAAGCAGGCAGAAAAGTGCGCTGTAAAGCGCCATGTATGAGGCTAGAAGCAACAGGGCCGGTACACTCAGCCAGGGCGGCAGACCGCCGTAGCGGCCAAGGACAATCAGGATCCAGTAGAGTTGGCCGCAGTAGGCCAGCAGTCCAAAGAAAAAACCAGAGGCAGCTGCTGTGGCCGGACGCAGCTGCGCGCTCAGCAGCAAGGGAATAAGGCAAAAGCATAAGAGCGGCCACCAGCCACCCATGACCTCTGTTCCGGGCATGGCCAGGTTGAGGAGCAGAGCTGAGCTGAGGGCAAGTATTGCTGCTATGCCGGCTTGGGTGCGCGCCGGCATAGCAGCCGGGTCAGTTATGCTGGAGCTTGCCGCCCCCGACAGTGTCAGCATCTTTACGCCCTGACGACCCGCACCGATTTGACCCGGCGCGCATCTGCGCTTAATACTTTGAAGGTAAGCGCTCCTTCCTGCAGGGTTTCTCCTGCTTCAGGCACCCTACCCAGACGCAGGGTGATGAAGCCGCCGATGGATTCATAGGGTCCCTCCGGCATATCCAGGCCAAAATGCTGCTCCACCTCTTCCACATCGACCTTGGCGTCGACAATAACGGTCTTTTCATCCACCACCTTGAGTTCGCTTTCGTCGTTGTCGTATTCGTCGTCAATATCGCCAACGATCTCCTCGATCACGTCTTCCAAGGTAATTAGGCCACGCACCCCGCCAAATTCATCGGTGACCATGGCCATATGGTTTTTGTTGGTCTGGAATTCCCGCAGCAGTTCTGTAATGGGTTTGGACTCGGGAATAAAGAGAACCGGCTTGATATAGGCCTCGATGTCCTTGGCATCACCGCTGTCGCTGCAGCCGCATACGCGCAATAAATCCTTGGCGTGGAGGACGCCGATGACGTGGTCCAGCGTGTCTTTATAGATGGGAATACGAGTGTACCCTTCTTCTGTGATCAGGCGGATGAGTTCCGGGATGGGTGTGCTGCGTTCAGCAGCAATGATTTCTGCTGAAGGTGTCATTATTTCGGATGAAACGGTTTCCCGGAATTCGAAAATGGAGGTGATAAGTTTTTCTTCGTGCACACTGATCAGGCCCTGCTCCTCCCCCTCTTCCAGCAGTTCCTGAATTTCCTGTTCCAGCTCCTCAGTGGTGTCAGGTCCGCCACGCAGGCCGAACATATCACGTACCTTGTCAATGAGTGATTTGCCGCTGGTATCGTCCTCAAGGGCAGGTTCCTGCGGTGAGGGCGGTTCTTCTTTCTCCATTTCGGATGGCTCCATTC